>CAYFQI010000026.1:0-17888 GCA_964345135.1 uncultured Bacteroidales bacterium | reverse complement strand
GATTAAACGTACTTTTTCATAAAAAAAGGCTGTCAAAAACCGACAGCCTTTTTTTATCTGAAAATACCCATGTTTTATTTTTTAATCACTTTTTCCTGTTTTGCCCAACACATCAATGCCCCAAAAGCACATTTAAATATCAGGTAGTTATGCTTTAAGATTTGGTGATTTGGGTGTCCCGTTGTAAATTTAGGGCATATACCCGATCGTTCATGGTCTGAACCATGATTCTCTTGATTTGAGGATTACTTGATTTATTAAGGTGTACATGTTTGGGGGTCTCTTTGCTTGATAATCCCTTGTGAAATATATATTTTGCTGTTAACGCTCCGGTGTTTTCCGGAATCTATTCTTTTCAAGGTAACCCGTGAATACATCTTTTATAGTTTATTATTTATTTTTTCCATCATTGTAATTTAATTGAATAATTTTAAAATATTTTATAAAACTTATTCTTCCAATTCAACCCTGTTGACTGATTCTACTCCTTTGACCTCTAATATCTCACCAATCAAATTATTGATGTCTTTTGTATTGTGTACATATAAATCAATATTACCTTCAAATAATCCATCAAAACTGTCAAAATTTATTGACCGTATATTAATTGAGAGCTGCTTAGATAATAATGAGGTAATATTGCTGTAAATATCGGTTTTGTTAATTCCTTTAATATTAATCCGAACCAGGAAAGAAAGCAACTTACTTGTTTTCCATTTTACTTCAATGATCTGGTTTCCTTTTTGAGACATCAGGCGTACGGCTTTTGAACAATTACTTTTATGAATCACTACCTGATTGGAAGAAGAAAGGTAACCAATTACCTCATCCCCGGGTATTGGTTTGCAACAATTAGCAATAATATAAGAAATCTTTTGATGATCTGTTTCATTATCAATAATGATTTGATTTTGATTTTGAATTGTTCCTCTCGTAGTATTGTTGTTCTTTAATACTTTGCGTTTATTTTTTGACCTTGAAATCTGTAATTCCCAGTAACGAATCCATTTATTTCGACGTTTCTTTTTCAATTCTTTTTTTAAATTATCCAATTGAATTCTCCCCTCTCCTATTTCCGAGAAGAGTTCTTTTTTGGATTTAACATTATACACGTATAACAGCTTGCGATAAAGATTATTATCAATCGGTATATCCAATTCTTCCAATTTTTTATTCAGATGTGTTTTACCTAACTTATTTTTTTTCTTATTTTCATTATTGATATTCTTTTTGATCTTTGTCTTGGCTTTTGCAGTTACAACATTATCCAACCATTCCTCGTTCAGCGAACTTTTATTACTGGATGTTAAAATCTCTACCTGGTCGCCATTTTTCAGTTTATGATTTAACGGTACAAGCTGGTGGTTAACTTTTGCAGCAATGGCTTTATCACCAATATCCGTGTGAATTTCATATGCAAAATCAAGCACAATAGAATCCTGGGGAAGAGTAATAATATACCCCTTGGGAGTAAATATAACTATTTCATCAGAAAATAAGTTCATTTTAAATTCATCCATGAATTCCGAAGGATCATCAGCAGAGCTTTCAAATAATTCTTTTACCTTAGTGATCCATTTGATCAATTCACTTTCTTCGTGCTCACTTTTGTATTTCAATGAAGCGGCTAACCCTCTTTTGGCTATTTCCTGCATTCTTTCTGAACGTATTCTCACTTCAACCCATTTACCATCCGGACCCATGAATGTTGCATGAAGCGACTCATATCCATTGGCCCTGGGTTTAGTGACATAATCATATATTTTATCGGGCCTGGGCATATAAAAATCAGAAATCATGGAATAAATATTCCAGCACTGGGCTTTTTCAGGGATATCAGGTTTGGGTTTAAAAACAATAGTAATTATGATAAGGTCATATATTTCATCAAACGACATGGCCAAATCCTGCATGTTTCGCCATATCGTATATATTGAGCGAGGCTCCCGGTTAATGCAATATGGATAATTTTCTTCTTCAAATCTGCTTTTTAACGGGCTTACAAAATTACTAATAAAATATTTCCTGGTCTTTTCACTTTGTTCAATCTTGGATTTTATCTCGTCATATACTTCAGGATACCGGTATTTAATACTTAAATCTTCAAGTTCTCTTTTGATTGAAAAAAATCCAAGCCTGTATGCTATGGGTGCAAATAAATAGATGCTTTCCCCGGCAATTTTTAATTGTTTGTGTTTTGGTAATGAATCAAGGGTCCGCATATTATGTAACCGGTCTGCCAGCTTGATAAGAATTACATAAACATCATCTGAAAGGGTATGAATCAGGCGCCTAAAATTTTCAGACTGTAAAGAATGTTGCGTGCTAAATGCCCGCGATATTTTTGTAAGCCCATTGACAAGCACTGAAATCCTTTCTCCAAAATTATTTTTTATATCTTCTATCGTATATGATGTATCTTCAACTACATCATGAAGCAGTGCAGCAGAAATGGCTTTCGCATCCAGTCCGATTTCCCTGATGGCAATCTGTGCAACTTTTATCGGGTGAATAATATATGGTTCACCCGATTTTCTTTTGACACCCTGGTGAGCATTGTATGCAAATAAGAAGGCTTGATGTACCAATTCCCTGTCTTGCTGATTGAAGTATTGATCACAATCTTCAGCAAACTCCTTATAGTATTCCTGCACTATGGCTTCTTTTATTTCAGGTATAGCGAGCATCAATCTAATATTGTTATTAAATTCACAATATAAAAAAAAGTATTTAAATTATGTATCTATATAAATATTTATTTAAATGTATTTTTTAAAATGTAGAAATAAACAAAAAAAAAACTTTTTATCAAAGTTACTTTTTTTATTATACGAATTAAATCATCATTTAAGTATTTTTTAAATTTAAAAAGTGCAAATTCAATTATAATTTGAGCAAGAATGATAAAGTTATACTTGAGAAATTAATGATTATGGATAAAATATTGTAATATGTCCTGTTTTATCGATAACCTCGTCACCTGAAGTAACAACATGAATGGAATATGCGTACACCCCTTCTTCCACGCTGGTTCCTTTGAAAGTGCCATCCCATGTATCAAGGGGGTCTTTTGTTTCAAATAATTTCACCCCTTTCCGGTTATATATAACCAATAAATATATTTTAGGAATAAAGTCAAAATATACTTTAAACACATCGTTTTTGCCGTCTCCGTTTGGAGTCATTGCATTAGGGACGTGTATTTTAGGCATGACAGGAGCACAGGCACGATTCGAGGTAACATTTGTTGTTCCAACATGATTGGAATCACTGGTGGTTATATAATAACAAAATTCATCCTGTTTGTTATTATAACTCAGGGATTCAAAATCATCAATGAATGAGGTTTTCGAATAATTGTTTTCCAGTTCCTGCATATCCTGTCCCGAAGTCCTTATAATCGTATATTTTTTGTCCGGTTGAATAGCCGGTTTATATTGATTCCAGTCCAGTGAGTTTGTATAATTTTTATTAACAGCAGTTAATAAAATATTATTTGCCGGAGCCGAATATTTTACTTCTTTTCCACATGTATTAACTGCTGCAAGCTTATAATAAAACACGCCGGATGTTACATCAATTGTATTGTCCGTGTACGTAAAATGATTCCGAACATTGGTAAACTCTTTTATTTTCTCAAACCCGACAGCATATAAGTTCGACCTCAACAAGTGGTATTTACTGATTTCAGCATCGGGATCAATAGTAAATTCCAGTTTGGCAGCTTCATCCACAACAGAAACACTGCTGAATATTGTATCCGGCAGCCTGGGCATTCGAATATATTGTTCTGTTTTATAGGATGTTGATTCATATAAATCATTACTTATCGCTTTAATATAAAAAGCATAATTTGTATTGATCGAGGCATTCAAATAATTATAAAACGTGTCGGTTGTCACGTCTACGAGGTTATCACTATAAAAATCATATATTTGGTATTCTGCCACACCACTTCCCCAACCTTTATACGGATCCCAAAATATTTTTAATGTAGAGCTACACGTATCATAATACATTGAAGGAACTATGGGTGTATGATAACTCGAAACTTGGCCAAAATCATATGAAGAATCAACCGCTTGTAAAGCATATGCCCTTTGTATATTTTGGTTAACGTTAAATGTATAAGCAGTATCATATCCCCAAATCGGGTTATCCTCATTTATATAGTATGTTGCTCCTCCTTCTCGATATGTTATTAAATACCTTTCAACATCAGGAGAAACACTTGGCTCCCAGTCAAAACTCATGTTCCCTGTTTTCGGGTCTACTGTAATCGCATGAACAATGGCTGGTTCCGGTTTTGAGAGATACACGTTCACTATATTGATACAAAATAATATGATAAATACGATATACTTTTTCATGCTAATTTTAATATACTACTTTAAAAAAGACTAAATAATTTTATTGTCCTTCAATGCCTGGCAAATTTTTTCAAAAATGTCATTTGGAGGCAACATGGTATGTTCATCATGGTTGCACTGGATTTTAAGAGTGTTTTTATTTGTCTCACAATGCCATAGATACATTTTTTTTACTTTTTCCTGGAAAGAAATATCGGATTCATGTATGTCTTCTTTTCCTTTTAAATATTCCCTGTTGTCGCCCTGCCTGTTATTATTGAGTTTTTCTTTTACAAATGCAATCGGGGCATCTAAAAATAAATTCAACGTAGGGTGTGGAATCCGGTAATATTCATATTCAAGATATTCTATCCATTGTTTAAGTTTTTTCCTGTCTTCTTCATTATTTAATTTAGCACACTGAAATGCGATGTTCGAAACAACATACCTGTCTGCCAGCACCAAAATATCTTGTTGCAGCCACTGATTCAATGTATTTTTAAAATCCCACCTGTCTCCTGCATAAAGTAATGCAATAATATAGGGATTTACCTGGTCTAAATCGCCAAATTCGCCCCGCAAGAAACGGGCAACCATTTCACCGAATACACCGTCTTCTGTATGCGGGAAGTGAATATACCGAAAAGGGATATCCTGCATACAAAAATACTCTTTCAATAATTTGACCTGTGTTGATTTACCAGATCCATCCAATCCTTCTACTACTAATAAACTCATGATAATTCATTTCTAATTTTAAACTCGTTCACTGAACTTGTTTCAGCTGGTAGTAAAACCGCTTTGTCTTTTTTATTATTTTTGAATTCTAATCTTATAGATCCTATGCATCGAAGTAAAGATACATTTTTTTCAAAAAAACAAAGTATAAATATAAAGAAGAAAATATATGATTTATCTACTCCTAAAATCATGGGGATCATCAATATTACACCTGATTCATTCTATGACGGGGGAAAAACTGAACATAAAGAACAAATTCTTCAACAGGCCCGTACACACATAGATGATGGAGCCGATATACTGGATATTGGCGGATACTCCTCAAGACCAGGAGCAAAAAATATTTCAGAAAAAGAAGAACGTTCCAGGATTATCCCGGCCATTGAAGTTATCAAAAAGCATTTTCCCGGGGTTATTATTTCACTGGATACATTCAGGGCTTCTATCGCAAAAGATATGGTAAATGATTATAGGATCGATATCATCAATGATATATCCGCAGGAAACATGGATGATAACATGTTTAAGACCATTGCGGATTTAAACATTCCTTATATCATGATGCATATGAAAGGAATTCCACGTAACATGCACAAAATAGCACACTATGACAATATGCTTAAAGAAATTGTTTACTTTTTTTCAGAAAAAATAAGCATGCTGAAATTGTCTGGTGTTAAAGACATTATCATTGACCCGGGATTTGGTTTTGGCAAAAATATAGATCAAAATTTTACATTACTCAGGAATCTTGATGTTTTCAGTTTTTTTGAACTTCCTGTTCTGGTTGGGTTATCCAGAAAATCAATGATATACAAACCCCTGCATTCTGATCCGGCAAATGCACTAAACGGGACAACGGTTTTACATACCCTGGCATTGCTCAAAAATGTGAATATCCTAAGGGTACATGATGTGAAGCAAGCAAGAGAAACAGTTAAGTTAGTGTATAAATTTCTTGCAAATACTGCTCTTTTATAAACTTTTCCTAAATTTGTATTTATGATAGCAGAAATAATAGCACAGCAGTTTTGTATGGTCCCGGGTTTCATCAGTATCAGGATACTTGATATTATTGACATAATATTAGTCGCTTACCTGATGTACAGGATATATACATTGATTGAAGGCACGGTTGCCATAAATATTTTCATTGGTATATTTTCAATATATCTTTTTTGGCTTGTCGTGAAAACCCTGAATATGGAAATATTGAGTTCAATATTAGGGAACGTCATTGGTGTAGGGGTAATTGCCCTAATCATCGTATTTCAGCAGGAAATACGACGTTTTTTGTTAATGGTAGGTAATCAATACTTCACGAACAGAAGATATTCACTTCAAAAACTCGTTTCTTTCAACATACGCTCAACAACAGATATTAAATCCAAAGAAATTGTCAAAGGCTGTATTAACATGTCTAACAATTATGTTGGTGCATTGATTGTAATAGCACGAAAATCCCAGTTAAAAATGTATGCCGAAACAGGTGATATCATTAATGCAGAAACATCAAACCGGCTACTCGAAAGCATTTTTGCTTATAAAAGTCCAATGCACGATGGGGCTGTAATCATCATTGGAGACAAGATATATGCAGCACGTTGTATTTTGCCGGTATCTGCCAATGTAAATCTTCCTCCTTATTTTGGAATGCGTCACAGGGCAGCGATCGGTATTACCGAAAGCACAGATGCGTTTGTCATTGTAATTTCCGAAGAACGTGGTGAGATATCAATCGCCGAAGCAGGTAAAATACATACGAATATAAGCCCGAGACAGTTACTTAAAGTACTGGATGATAAATTCATCAGTAAATAGTGCCTGGAACATCATGTCCGCTAACTTCGTTAGATTCGATAAAAAAACAATCTTTCACGTGATTAAACTTTCAGGTTACCATGTTAACCGTTTTTTTTCTCTTGTATATAACAAACGAAATAGCTGGTTCCTGATTTGAAGAATCAGGTTTTTGCCGTTGAATCTCTACCCATTCGTCAAATTTAATTTTTGGAAAAAAAGTATCAGCGTCTTCTGAAACTTCATGTATCCAGGTAATATACATTGTATCAGAATGGTTTATAAATTCTTTATAAACAGTGGCCCCTCCTATTATAAAATTCTCGTTCTCTTTATCCATTTGATCAATAGCCTCTTCAACAGAATAGACAACGGTACACCCGGGAAAGTTTTGTTTAGCATCATGCGTGATAACAATATTTTTACGCCCGGGTAAAGGTGCCATGGGCAATGAATAATATGTTTTTTTGCCCATCACGATACAATGGCCGGTAGTGATTCGTTTAAATCGTTTTAAATCTTCCGGTATTCGAAAAAGCAAATCATTGTCTTTTCCCAATGCAAAATTTTCTGTAATGGCAGCAATGATGGATATATTCATTCGAGAATTTTTTTGTTTGTATTAAGGTTCCACTATCATTTTTATAGAAGTTGATTCAGAGTATCCTGAATTCAGAATAGTTTGTCATGAAATTCCATTGGTTATATTAAAATTATTCATTAAAATATAATGTTTATTTGAAACTCGTCACAAAAATACAGCTATACAGAAATATCTCCTTTAATATGCGGGTAGGGGTTATAATCTTCTAACCGGAAATCATCAAATGTAAAATCAAAAATGTTTTTTTTATCCGGATTTAGTTTCATCACTGGTAAGCTCCGGGGTGCACGTGTTAATTGTAATTGAACCTGCTTCAAATGATTTTTATAAATATGTGCATCACCAAAAGTATGGACAAATTTACCCGGCTTATAGCCTGTTGTTTGGCACATCATAAGTAAAAGCATTGAATATGATGCAATATTAAATGGCACACCTAAAAATAAGTCTGCACTGCGTTGATAAAGCTGGCAGGATAATTGTTCTTCTGAAACATAAAATTGGAATAACACATGACAAGGCGGTAATGCCATTTTATCCAATTCACCCACGTTCCATGCATTTACAATATGCCTTCTTGAATGTGGATCATTTTTTATATTATCAATGACCTTTGATAACTGGTCAATATGCTTCCCGTCCGGTGTTGGCCATGACCTCCATTGATAACCATAAACATGGCCAAGATCACCATTTTTATCGGCCCATTCATCCCAAATATGAACATTATGATCGTGTAAATAATTGATATTGGTTTCTCCTTTTATAAACCATAATAATTCATGAATGATTGATCGTAAATGTAATTTTTTCGTGGTAAGCAAGGGAAACCCTTTTTGCAGGTCAAAATGCATCTGATATCCGAATATAGTCTTTGTTCCTGTCCCTGTACGGTCCGTTTTTTCAATTCCTTCTTCTAATACATATGATAATAAATCTAAATATTGCTTCACAAGGAGATATTTATGTTAAATATTTTTTTAATATTTCTAATAGTTTTTCCTGATCAATAGGTTTCGCAATAAATTCATCGAACCCGAGTTGTTCTGCTTCTTCTATATCTTCATCCGAACAAGCGCCTGTAAATGCCAATACAGGGACATTCGCATCTATTTGCCTGATGGACAAAAAAGCCTGTATCCCGTTCATATTGGGCATAAATAAATCTGTCAATACAATATCCGGTTTATAATCACTGAATTTTTCAACAGCTTCCTTACCATCACGGGTTAACAAGAAATCATACCCACTTTCTTCAAGTATAAGTTCCATGAGTTTTCTACTCTGTGGGTCGTCTTCTGCTACAAGCACTTTTTTCTTCATTGTTTATAAATTTATATATATACGCAAAAATAGTCTGATTTTATTCAATCTTAATTATTTAACAACTCAACCAAAAAATATTCATGAAATAAAATTATTAAAAAAATTCGGTTACATCCCAAAAAAAATAAAAATAAAAATAAAAAATTATTATAATAATACATATCAATACATTACGTGTAATACTATTTGCATTTATAGAAGTCCCCTTAATATAAATTTGTTGATTTCAATGATACATTTTCTGAGTTACTCTGTTTACTTCATTTATAAAATCTTCGGCAAGAAATGCTATAAAATCAGATTGAGCTAAAGCTGATGATACTGCTACACCATACAGGCCGGCTTGCATTATGGGTTCAATATCATTGATATTGATTCCCCCTACCCCGATAATTGGAATGTCAATTTTTTCCTTCCTGCATTGTTGAAGTATCGTTTTATACCCTTGTAATCCTAATACAGGACTTAAATCGGACTTTGTTTGGGTGAAACGGAAAGGGCCAAGGCCAATATAATCTACAATGCCATGTAATTCTTTTATCATTTCAAAAGAATCTGCAGTACCACCTATAATGACTTCGTCTCCTAATATTTTTCGGGCTTTTAACGGGTGCATATCATATTTTCCCAGGTGGACTCCATGAGTGCCAATCTCTGCAACTAAATCCACGTGATCATTAATGATTAATTTGGCATTATACATATCCGCTATTTCAAATGTTTTTTCAGCCAATGCTTTAATTTCACGAATTCCTTTATTTTTAATTCTTAGCTGTACGAGATCAATATATCCTTTACATGCTTCGCGTGCCAGTTTGGGATGATCAATGCCATGAACATCCTGTGTAATAAAATGTAAGCGAGGTAAATCGTTTGACATAGTTTAATTATTATTCAACAAATGATGTAAGCCCAGTTTAGTTTTACTGCTTAACAAAAAATATTCCACGTATTTTTTAGCCATTTTACATGCCCGGGAAATTGAATACCCTTTTGCAAGGAATGTTGTAACAGATGATGAAAACACACACCCTGAGCCATGCTTTTCATATCCCGGGTATATCCTACCTTTAAACATGATTTTATCTTGTTTATCAAAAAAAACATCCTTAATTTGATTATTTTCAACGATCATTGCTTTGACTAAAAAATCACATGTATCGTGTTTTTTAATAAAATCATTCAATTGCACTGTAGAAATCTCCAGTAATTCAAGTATAAAATCTATTTCATCAGTATTGGGAGTAATTAATGTGATCTCTTTAAGAATTTGCAATAATGTATTTTTATTCCACTGTTCATGAAATATGTACCCGGCACTTGCCTTGATCACGGGATCCCAAATAATTTTCACATCATTGTTTATTTTTTTCAGATGCCGTATCAACATACATAAAACATTTTCATCCTGTATAAGCCCTATTTTCAAATATTTGACAGGGTATTTTTTCTGTAAAAGCGTGAGTTGTGAGAGCATGTCCTTGGGAGTAACCCATTTTAATCCTGCAAATTCACTTTCATTCTGGAATGTAATGGCACTGCATATGCCTAATCCATACCCACCAATGTTTTCTATTGTTTTCATATCTGCAAGCAATCCGGCTCCGCCACTTGGATCAAATCCTGCAATGCTGATTATATAAGGGGTGTTTTGATTCATGTTTTACTTGTTTATATAAAGATCTCCACCCATTTTCTTAAATTTTTCAGACTGATTTTTCAATTCTTTTACATCATGAGATGATTTCATTGCACAGAAATTACCTCCGCACATCGAGCAAAAATGTGCTCTCTTGCTGCCTTCGTCTGGTAATGTTTCGTCATGATATTGCAGCGCTGTTTCCGGATCAAATGATAAATGAAACTGGTCTTTCCATCTGAATTCGAAGCGTGCTTTACTCATGGCATTATCCCGGATTTGTGCGCCCGGATGCCCTTTGCCCATATCCGCTGCATGAGCAGCAATTTTATATGCTATTACACCTTTTTTTACATCGTCTTTATTAGGCAACCCCAAATGTTCTTTAGGAGTTACGTAACATAACATTGCAGCACCATACCACCCAATCATAGTAGCACCAATAGCTGAAGTAATGTGATCATAACCGGGAGCGATGTCCGTGGTGATAGGGCCCAAAGTATAAAAAGGAGCTTCCAGGCATTCTTTTAACTGACGGTCAACATTTTCTTTAATCAAATGTACCGGAACATGGCCAGGGCCTTCAATAATAGCCTGAACATTTTTAGCCCTGGCTTTTTGAGTTAATTCACCAAGCGTTTTCAATTCGGCAAACTGCGCTTTATCATTTGCATCGGCAATGGCCCCGGGCCTTAACCCATCGCCTAATGAAATACCAACATCATAAGCAGCCAAAATATCACATATCTCATTAAAACGTGTATATAAAAAATTTTCTTTTTGTTTAAGCATGCACCATTTGGCCATGATTGCCCCGCCCCTGGAAATAATGCCTGTCATTCTGTTGGTAGTATAAGGAATATAACTCCACCGCAGCCCGGCATGGATTGTAAAATAATCAACACCCTGTTCTGCTTGTTCTATCAATGTGTCTTTATAAATTTCCCAGTTCAATTGTTCAATATCCCCATCAACTTTTTCAAGGGCCTGGTATAATGGAACGGTTCCAACCGGGACAGGAGAATTCCGAATGATCCATTCCCGCGTTTCGTGAATACGTGCACCGGTCGAAAGATCCATAATGGTATCAGCTCCCCATCGAAATGCCCAAACCGCTTTTTCTACCTCTTCTTCAATGCTTGAAGTGGTTGGTGAATTGCCAATATTGGCATTGATCTTGACCAAAAAATTCCTTCCAATGATCATTGGCTCCACCTCGGGATGGTTAATATTGGCAGGGATCATGGCACGCCCAGAAGCTATTTCATCCCGAACAAATTCTGGTGTGATTTCACGTGGAATGTTAGCACCAAATGACTCCCCCGGGTGCTGTGATAAAACAGACAGGTCTTTATACCTGCTAAGCTGTTGGTTCTCACGAATTGCAACGTATTCCATCTCTGGTGTTATAATGCCTTGTTTCGCATAATGGTATTGACTGATCGAGGCCCCTTTTTTAGCCCGGAAAGGAGTTTTATTATAATGGATAAAACGAAAATCGTCCAATGATTCATCCTGCAACCGTGTATTACTATATTCAGATGACAATGAATCCAATGTTTCAATATCATTATTTTTATTTATCCACTCTTCCCTGATACGTGGCAATCCTTTCCTTATATCAATATCTATTGACGGGTCTGTAAATGCACCTGTGGTATCATATACATATACCGGTTCGTTTTGTACCCGGTTTCCATTTACATCAATGGTATCTGATAGGTTTATTTTACGAAAAGGAACCTGTATTGAAAAGGATTCACCCGGAATATAACTTTTCTGTGAACCAGGTATAGGCGATCCTGTGATTTCGATCTTTTGGGTTGACGACATATTCAATTATTATCTTTGGAAATAAATTAATATAAAAAAACGGGGAATGAGATATATTTTGCTTTTCCCTACACCGGTATTAACCGGATCAGGTTCAAAGGGTATGATCTCAGCCGCTTATATTGGCACCCCTGTCTAAAATTAAACTACGAAGATATATAAAATATCATTTATACAAACACGATTATAATGATATTTTTAAGATACTGAATTCTAATTTTACTATTCCACGAAAATCGCAGTAGTAATTTTTTTACATGTCCGATTCATCTTTGTTTTTAAAAGAAAATCTGACTTTTAACTCTTCATTTCGAAGCAATCGCTTTATATTTTGTAAGTGAGTAATAACAAGGACGATAAAAATCAACAACGAATAAGTAACGAGCCCGGTATGATTGTAGCCAAATCCGAACATCAGGATAAATGGGAAAGAAAAAGCGGTAAACAACGAGCTAAGTGAAACATATTTTGTTGTAAAAAATATAATCAAAAAAATCCCAACAGCAATTAAAGTAGGTAATAGCACGATTGAAAGGGTGGCTCCAAAAAGTGTGGCGACACCTTTTCCCCCGTCAAATTGTGCAAAAACAGGAAAAATGTGACCCAATAAAACAACAATGGCAAGGATAATCTGATAGTTTATAACATCGAATGACCCCATAGAGTCGAGATTGGCAAATATTGCCAGTTTAACTGCAATGAAACCTTTTAATACATCAATGATGAGAACAGGTATGCCACCTTTTACCCCCATAACCCTCAGAGCATTGGTAAATCCGGCATTTCCGCTGCCATATTCTCGTACATCCAAATTATAGAACATTTTTCCTATCCACACGGATGAAGGAATGGAACCAATGGCATAAGCAAATATGATTAATACAATTTTTAAAATAATTATATTTGAATAAAAATAATCCATAATTGGTAAAAAATTTATTTTTAGCTTGCAAATCTTGTACAAAGATATAATCTTTGCTTAAAAAAGATAAAAATAAAATAAATTATGAAAGTATACAAATTTGGAGGAACTTCTGTAGGTACAGCAAAACAAATTAAATCTGTAGCTGATTTAATCCATGATACAACACCAAAAATCGTTGTATTGTCAGCAATGGCAGGCACAACAGATAAATTGACAGAAATTAATGATTACTTATACAAAACTAATTTTGAGACAGCCAATGAATTGATATTTGAGTTGGAAAATAATTATTTTGCCGTGATTGAAGAGCTTTATCAAAAAGACGACTCAAAATTAATTGCCCAAAGCCTTATCAACACGATATTTGAATCCATTAAAGAAAATATAGGGAATAATTTTAATCATGATGCAGCCAATATGATTTTAGCCCAGGGTGAAATGATTTCTACCGGTCTGTTTGATATTTATTTAAAAGAGATTAATGTTGATTCTTATCTTCTCCCGGCAACTGATTTCATGAAGACAAACCAAAATAAAGAACCTGATTATCCATTTATAAAACAAAAATTAAACAGCTTGCTTGAAAAGCATTCAACATACCCTCTTTTTATTACACAAGGGTTTGTTTGCCGTAATGTCCACGGGAGTATAGATAATTTACAACGCGGTGGTAGTGATTACACGGCATCCATTATTGGTGCAACCATTGAAGCGGAAGAGATTCAAATATGGACAGATATAGATGGCATTCATAATAATGATCCGCGTTATGTTGACAACACCCGGCCGGTCCCTGCATTATCATTTGATGAAGCAGCAGAGCTGGCTTATTTCGGTGCAAAAATCCTTCATCCAAGTAGTATTTTACCCGCAAAATTTTCAACTATCCCGGTAAGATTAAAGAACACCATGGAACCAAAGGCTGAAGGAACAGTTATCACAAAAAATACTGGACGTAAAGGGGTTCAGGCCATTGCCGCAAAAGATAGGATCACCAGGATCCGGATTGAATCCAGCAGGATGTTGCTGGCTCATGGTTTTTTAAGAAAAGTATTTGAAATCTTTGAAAATTATGAAACATCAATTGATATGATCACTACTTCTGAAGTCGGGGTCTCGTTAACCATTGATAACCCCACACACGTGAATAAAATTGTTGAATCACTAAAAAAATACGGAACAGTTAATATTGAAGAAAACCAGTCTATTATTTGTGTCGTGGGCTACCTGATCGGAGAAAGACAAGAATCCTTGTTAAAGATTATCAAATCAATGCAACAAACACCTATACAAATGATCTCGTATGGAGGGAGCAATTATAATGTTTCTTTTTTAATCCCATCAGAATACAAGAAAAAAGCATTGAATGAATTGCATAATCACGTGTTTTAAACATTTTATCATAAATAAAAAAGCTTAATCATGCGGACTCTCCTGCTTAATCAACAACTTAACTTCGACTCGATGTATAACAAATTTCATTAAAAAATATACCTGACAGAAAGTGCTCCTCCATCACCCCAGAATCCAGTGTATCCTAAAAAATTAATTGCCGGTTTCCAGTCCACGCTTAAATTAATGGGAGCGTCTTCAAAATTATATTCAAGTCCCAGTATCCCATCTATCCCCAATACCATGTATGAATCGGCTCTATCTCCCCAATACACGTAATCTCCGTTCCAAAAACCCAAATGTGCACCAAAACCATAGTAAAAATTCAGGCGGTCTGCATTGAATGCGTCAAAATGATGCCATTCATAAAGTCCTGTTATATTAAATCCTCTCCACCTGGATGAAAGAATTCCTTCCAGTGCCGTGTTAGTGCCAACAAAATGTTTTACTGTAACACCTGAGAAAAAGCCAAGGCGCAATCCAATGCCTGTATTATAATCCTGTGCATTGCTTATGGATGGAATGCTCATTGCAAATACTAATATCAAAAGAATTTTTTTCATAATTATTAAGATTTATAGTTCATGTTCATGTTCATGTTCATGATTTTAATTTTATGCTTAAACAAAAACAATACCAAAGTAATAAAAAAAGTTATTTAATTCAAATGTTTCAATGTAAATTGGAATTTACTAAATTGATAAATTCCTGCCTGGTGGCAGAGTTTATCATAAATTCACCTTTAAAAGCAGATGTAGTTGTAACCGAGTGTTCCTTTTGCACTCCCCTCATTTCCATACACATATGCTTTGCTTCAATGACTACTGCCACGCCAATGGGTTTTAGCGTATTATAAATACAATCCCGTATTTCCATTGTCAGCCGCTCCTGTAATTGCAAACGGCGAGAATAAGCTTCTACAACACGTGCTATTTTGCTCAACCCCGTGAGGTAACCATCTGGTATATAAGCAACATGCGCTTTCCCCATAAACGGGAGCATATGGTGTTCACATAATGAAAACAATTCAATATCTTTAACCAACACCATTTCTTTATAGTCTTCTTTGAATTTAGCCGACTGAATGATTTCAGCAGGGTCAATATTATACCCGCGTGTTAAAAATTGAATTGACTTGGCAACCCTCAAGGGCGTGTCACGAAGGCCTTCCCGGTCAGGATTTTCATCTAAAGTTCCTAAAATCTCTTTATATAATTGAATAAGTTTCCCTGTACGATTATCATCATACCGGTCTATCTCAAGGTATCCGCCTTCTTTCTGTGGTGTAAGATTATTGTTTATTATATCCATTAAAATGTGGTTTATTAATTCAATTGAAAAGTTTCTATCTTTGCATTGTAAAAATTTAGCCAAAATTATAAAAATTGTGAAAATTCTCATCGTCACAGCAACGAATATCGAAGCTCAATATTTTATTCGCACGAAACAAACGCCTGTATCCCAAACGCCATCCCTCGTCCAACAACCGGGTAATAATCAACCTGACCTGCTTATTACAGGTATCGGACAAGCGATGATGAGTTACGGGCTAACAAAAATCCTCATGCGTCATTCTTATGATTTCGTGATTAATGCCGGGATCGCTGGAGCATATAATCATTTACTCTCGAAAAACGATATCGTTATGACTACACGGGAAGAATTTGCGGACCTGGGCAATTATTATCCCGATACCATACATACTATTTTTGACAAGCATTTACATGACCCGGATGCTTTTCCATTTAGAAATGGTAAGCTTTTTTGTCCCGAACAAAATATTCCTGCTCACGCTGGTGCAATCAAAAAAGTAAAAGGAATTACAGTTAATGCCTTAAACAGGACACCAACAGCAATACAATTAATTCGCAACAAATTCAAACCTGATATTGAAACCATGGAAGGAGCTGCTTTTTTTTATTGCTGCCTGAATGAAACAATCCCTTTCATCGAAATAAGAAGTATATCCAATTATATTGAAGAAACCAATACAAAAGACTGGAGTATTGAAGAATCCTTAAGAAAGCTTAGTAATGTAATTTATCATAATTTCGTGTAATATTATTTTTTCCCTGACATGCAACCAATTGATTTATGTTTTTCAACCTGCCCCAATGACACGTTTATGTTTGACGCAATGATCCATGAACGGGTTGACACCGGAAATATTAAATTCAATGTTAAGATGACAGATATTGAAGAGCTTAACCAAAATGCGTTGAATGGCATACCGGATGTTACAAAAATCAGCTTTGCCGTTTATCCTAAAATAAAGGACAATTATTTGTTATTGAATGTAGGCAGTGCAATGGGACACGGGAACGGGCCATTGCTAATTGGGAAAGACTCTAAGCTCCCTGAAAAGAATAAAGACATATCTGTTGCCATTCCCGGTATAAATACAACTGCAAGGCTTTTGTTTCAGAAAGCTTATCCTGAAATAACTCATCATAAAATGTATCTTTTTTCAGATATTGAAAACGCTGTTTTACAAGGGCATGTTGATGCAGGTGTGATCATACATGAAAACAGGTTTACCTATCAAAAGAAAGGTTTAAAAAAAATTAAAGACCTGGGCAAACATTGGGAAGACACCATGCACCTTCCTATTCCGCTAGGTGGTATTGCAATTAAAAGAAACTTATCCAATGAAATTCAAAAAAGAATAAATTTATGTATCCGTGAGAGCATTGAGTTTGCAATTGCAAACAGGGAAAAAAGTTATGATTTCATTAAACATCATGCACAAGCAATGGATGATGAAGTAATACGGAAACATATTGATTTATATGTTAATCATTATTCTCTTGATCTTAAATCCAACGGGCGTAAAGCCGTGATGCATTTGCTGGGTATAAAAAGCAGTAAAATACAGCAGGGCAATATATTTGTTATTTAGATTATTACTGATTCTCAAGTTGCGAACAGAAAAAAAACAATACTTTTGGCAGTGTATTCGCATGTTGCTGTTATTTCGAGGGGCTATATGATCCCAATTGATTAATTCTGCACCACCAGTCAAAAAAATCTTTGTCATTGATGATCACATGCCCGAATTCCTGTAAGTATTTTTCTTTTTGCTCAGGTTTTAAAAACCGCTTTTTTATTTTTTGCCCCCATTCATCCATAACTTTAATGGTAAAACCGCCCAATCTTCGGTTTTCTTCAAAAAGTTTAATCTTATCCGTATCTATTTGATATTTTTGCATTTATTAATATTTTAAAATGACTTCGAATTACCTGACTTTAGATGACAATTCATGCTTTAATCCCTTATAA
>CAYFQI010000025.1:0-18220 GCA_964345135.1 uncultured Bacteroidales bacterium | reverse complement strand
CCCTCATCAATAGCGTGATTGTACAATATAAACCGTGGACTTTGATTTTCTGATCAGTCCAGTGGTTTAATGGCCCCCCGCCACGATATTGTTTCGTCATTGTCTATAATAGCCAGGGGGCCGTCTTCATCGCCCCACCATGTCATGTCTGTAAAATGACCGGTGCTGTTCGTGGGATCTTCCGTGACAAGCCCCCCGAGGAATCAGCACATCATTCCCCCCCATGCTTCCCTGGATAATAGGCGGACGTGTAAGGTCTGTTTCACATGCCGGTGCAGGGGTGTTGACAATCAGGCTGGCGGGTGTGCAGGAAATAATCGCAGTGTCTGAAACATCCGAGGTTTCACCGGAATAGGTGGAAGTAGCCAAAAGAACATCACCGCCCCGGGGGATGAACGAAGCATCGGCCCAACCGTCGCCACTGCTTAATAATTCCCATTCTCCACCGGCATCAGAAACTGCGCTGCCGAGATACCTAATGGCATCCTGTGGACTTTCTAATGTTCCAAGAAAGACTTCAATGGTTTCTCCGGCACGGTTAGAAAAAGTGGTGCCTTGAATGATGCACGTGTTACCGGATAAAGAGATATCGTTAATGAAAGGAACATCCACATTCGAGTTCGCAGAGGACTGTAAATAAATTGCATCTGCGCATTGATAAAACAGGTTTTTGAAAAGAACTTTATTTTTTTGATAACCCATATCCCTTTTTCACTGCTGTTGAGTATAATATTGTGTTGAATAGTTGAAGCAGGGGCACTATGAAGGTACATCCCCTTTTCGCAATTGGCAATGATGTTGCTGTACCGGATTTCATCTCCTCCAATGTTCATATTATAGTTATCATTCCCAAAACCGGTAATGCGTATCCCAGCACAGATACTATCATTGTAATAACCTGTTCCCATATCAATTCCCGTGCCCACGATATTCCCTTTTATATCCAGGTTGTCCTGCCAACCGCTAAACCGTATGTAATATTTTTCCCAATCATACCCATAATTGAATTCAATAGTATTATAAAAATAATTTGAATAAATCTTAATGGTTTTACCTCTTTAACAATATAAAGGTGATTTAAAATTTATGAGGGCTGTATTTTGAAGATGAAACAAAGCATTGTCTTCAAAATTCCTGATGTAAAAAAGGGCATTGCATTGGCCTTGCCCGTCAATGATAACTTCGGGTTCATTGCCCGGTGTTAACGTGCCGTCTATAATCACGTTCCCGTTTATTTCAGGCAGTTCAGCATCCAGGGCAATGATAAACGGGCCGTCTCCAGGAATTTGAAACCGGATATAATTGTTTTGTGATTTGTAATCGTCTTTGTTAACCTGTTCGATAATGTAACGTAATGAGCCAGGAACAGGGTCAAATACATCGTCAGAAGTTTTTTCTACTATCCATACATTATAAGCTGTGGTATCTATTTCCTCTGCCGCTTCTCCGAATGTAAATCCTTCCAATATGTCTGTGCCATCCACGACATACGACTGGCTGAATCCTGAAGTGCCGGATGCAATGAATGTCAACAGTGTAAAGAAGATAACGATGGTTTTATGGCATGTCTTTTTGTTCATTATTAATCAGTTATTTCAATGAGTTCTCTCCCTTTAAAAATGCGGGCACGGCACGGACGTGGGTTTTTTTTGCCATTCTTTTATCTTAAAATTGAACACCAATGATATTTCATGAGCGCCCCCGGTTAAATTCCTTATCTTTGATATTGTAAAATCATAACTATATCCTATGTTCATGTTTTCAATTTTGTAACCCATTAAAAAAATCAGTGCATCACTGCCCGGAAAATTTCCTTTAAAAAAAGGAAGCCCCCTGTACCACATCCCAAAAACAAGGGGGTTTTTATGATAGTAACTCCCTAATTGAAGCTGCTTGTAATCGCCTTGCTTATTATATAAAAATGCAACCGTTAAACTTTCTTCAAATGATAACAACAACTTCCTTTTCAGGGGAAACCTGTATCCACCAAATAATGAAATCTTTAAAGGAACCAATGCTTTGTCGCCAAATAATGATTGATTTGCATTTAAAAGATGGTCGAATGTAATACCTCCCCAATATGTTTTACTATATGCGATAACAGACGTGGCGAAATCTATATCAGTTTTCAATTCATCGGGCACGGGTGCAACACTATAATCTATTTTTTCAGAAATCTCATCATAAAAAAGCAATAAATCATTGTTAATACTCCGCTGAGTATAATATATATGTGTTCCGGGCCTCACATGTATTTCGCGTGTTATTTGAAAATCATAAGAATACAGCGCCCCAATATTAATCGTGCTTAAATTCCCGACACCAGCCACATCATTTGCAAAAAGAAGTCCTATGCCACTATTTATTTCCGAAAAAAAATGATCGAATGAAAACGCCCTTGTTGTGAATGCCTTGCTTACTTCAGGCCACTGATTACGGTAATTTAATGCCACTCTCGATTTCTTGGAAGAAGTGCCTGCAAATGAAGGGGCAAGATAAAGTGGTGTTGAATAAAATTGTGAAAAATGAGGATCTTGTGCATGAATATCAGTAAGCATACTGATCAATATTAATATGTGTATGATATATCTCAATCGTCAAATTTTATTTTTGTCTTTATAAAAGTTTAAAACACAAATATAATTGATTTTCTATATAACCGTTTATCTAAGCAGTGTCACGCTCCCAACCCGCTCTTCTGTTTTACCGGTTATATATTTCACTTCAACTTTGTAAATGTAAACATCCTGTTTACATAAAGATCCATTATAATAACCGTCCCAGCCTTTCATTGGATTTCGGGTCTCAAAGAGTTTTTCTCCCCACCTGTTAAATATTTGCAAATGATATTCTTTGACATTGTTATGCAAAGGATGAAATATTTTTATCCCGCTTTGAATATCTAAAGTATCATATTCTCCTTTGGTTGGACCGGTTTGGTCAGGAACAAAAGCATTAGGGAATTCCAGCTTGAGTGGAGCAGTGACAAAAACTGCATTCTCAACAACCAAAGAATCAACACATCCGTTTATAGTTGAATCTTTAAGCATTACATCATAAAACCCTGCTTTTGAATATGAATGAACTGGCCGCTTTTTGGCAGATGTATTTCCATCTCCAAAATCCCAATAACTATAATCAGAATAAAGCGATTTGTCATTAAACTGAATGGTTGCATCAGGCAATGAAATGGTGTCATTTCTCGGGTAAAAATCCACTAAAGGTACCTGATATGCTTCCACGTACTGGTAATCATAATCTTCTTTTGTTTTTTCTCCTTTTACCGTAAGCTTTACAATATATACTCCTGCTGTATCATAGGTATGGGTTGGAGTAAACCGTCCTGTTACATATGTACCGTCTCCAAAATCCCAAATGATTGTATCTGCATATTTATATAATGCATCAAAATGAATGGTCAGTGGCGTACATCCTGTTGAATCGGGGATTACAATTTGTGCCATGGGTTGTGGAGGATCAATCACGATTTCTTTAATAGCATAATTATTGCATTCCGGATGAGAAGGATTAGATGCAACCACTTTTACCCGGAATATATAATTATCTTTTGCCTCTGGCCATACATCATAATCTTTTATAAATTGTGCCGAGTCATTGGCAGAGTTCGTGTTATCCCCGAATGTCCAGGAATAATCCCAATTCTCCCTGTATTCAGTCATGTTTTTTACGGTCACCATGGTATTTTCATCAAACACCTGGAAATCGGGTTTTACTGTAAACTGTGGATTGGGTGTAGAATAAATATCAATGCCTTTTTGAACCGTATCCAAACACCCGTATTTTGATCTTGCAACCAGTTCTACGGTATATGTGGTATCTTGCCATGTTGTATTGTCATAATAATGATCTGGATTAATCTCCCAGGAGATAATACCATCCCCAAATTCCCACCGGTAAAAATACCCGTTTCTGGATTGGTTTGTAAAATCAACTTCAATAGGATCGCAGCCACTGGTATCATACTGAAAATCTGCTGTCACATTCGGAAATACTTGTATAGGTAAAGAAACACTGTCTTTACAACCTCCCGAATCTGTTATTGCAACCAGTTGAATCGTATAATCCAGAACCTTTGTCGAATCATTATAAAATGTATGTGAAAAGCTCCCTGTATCCGTTGTTGTATTATAGGTTAAATCACCAAAGTCCCATTGATATTGCACAGAAGTGACTTCGGAATAATTAAGCCCGGTCACGGTAAACGGGTGACAATCCGCTGATTTATCAACAATTAAATTGGTTTTGGGTGCTGCATATACGTTAATTGTTTTGGATATAGTATCAGCACAATTGTATGAATTAACTCTTAACTCAACAGTATATGTAGTATCTCGTGTATTGCTGATGTTAAGAAATTCATGAGAAGGATTTTTGTTTTTTGATGATTGCAGATCGCCGAAATCCCAGTAATAATTTAATGCCGACTGGCTGGTGTCCGTGAACTGTACTGTAAACGGATGACACCCTTTATATCCCGGCGACACATCAAATCCTGCAATTACTTTTGGGAAAACAGCTACCGTATCATAATATTCTTCCTGGCATCCTTCATCATTTGTTACTCTTAATCTTACAGGATATTTTTTGGAAATAGTATCCATGTTTTGATATGTATAATTGAAATCTGCCTTGTTGTTTCCTGTATACCGGAGTGTATCTTCGACATACCAAAAAGAAGTATCAATTTTTCCTGTTGACGCATTTGCCAACGTGGTCGTGAATGGCGGGCAATCAATATAATCTTCAACTGTAAATGAAGCATCCAGGTATGGATTCACGCGGATTATCGTGTCCATAAAATCCGTGCATACTTTATTCGGTGCTGTCACGAAAAGGCTTACATTATATTCTCTAACCGTATCGGAATTGTTCCATTCATAGACATGTAAAACAGAATCCGGTGAAACAGAAGTTGCCCCATCATCCAAGTTCCATGAATACGTGGACGCTCCCTGCGATTGATTATAAAACCTGAATTGGGCCGGATCACACGATACATATTTGTCGGCACTAAAAACTGCCCTGATCCTGGGATAAATGGTGACATTTTGTGAAAGGCTGTCTTTGCACTGATGAGAATTTACCACCTTAAGTTTTAAACTATAAACAGAATCACTCGTGTACCCGGTATTATGATATACATGAGAAAATATACTGTCTGATGAGGTGTTCAGACTATTTCCGTCACCAAATGTCCAGGTATAATCGGGGGTTGAGGTAATCGAATTATTATCAATCGTCACTGTAAAAGGAGTACACCCTGTTACAGAGTCAATATTAAACTGTGCACCTGGAACTGCAAAGACCGAGACATCTTTACTTAATGAATCACTGCAGTTGGCTGCTTTTATTTTGAATTTCACAGTATATACAGTATCATTTATGCTGTTTGCATTCTGGAACGTATGAAAGGGGTTTTGTTTAATTGAAGAATGATCATCTCCAAAATCCCATAAATAACTTCCTTTCCCATCTGATACATCGTTAAATTGTATGGATAAAGGATGGCATCCACTGTCAGCAGGTGACATATTAAAATCTGCATCAAGATAAGGATAAACAGCTACCGTATCATAATAAACATCAGAACAATTTTCGGTATTTGAAACATAAAGGCGTATTGCATAAGTTCGCTCTGTTGAATCAGGATTCGTTAATGAATATGATACATCCGTTGTATCATAGAATGTATCCATAAGTATATCATTAACAAACCATTTGCAGGTATCAATTTTCCCAATAGAAGCATTTTCAAATTCAGCGTCAAACGGGGTACATCCAATATAATCTTCCATGGAAAATACTGCTTCGAGATAAGGATTAACAGTGACAACAGTATCTATAAAATCCGTACATTGGTTGGTTCCGGAAGTAACAAAGAGACTCACCTGGAATGATTTTACGGTATCGGTATTGTTTTTTTCATATTGATGAAATGTTGAATCGGGGGTAAGGGATGTTGAATTATCTCCAAAATTCCATAAATACCTGGTTGCACCCTGGGAAGTACTGACAAAATTAAATCGTGCAGGGTCACATGCATTGTATTGATCTGCTGTAAAACCGGCTTCGATATCCGGGTATACTGTTACATTTCTCGTTAAACTATCTGAACAACCAAAGTTATTGCTTACAATCAATTTTAATGCATACACCGAATCATTGGAGAAACTGGTATTGGTATAATTATGTGTAAAAAGAGTATCTGAAGTAGTGGATTGTGTCCCATCATCAAAATTCCACGTATAATTATCTACCCCTACCGATTGGTTATGAATTGTTGCCAAAAATGGCGGGCAACTGTAAACAGTATCCATTGCAAAATCTGCTTTAATGTATGGATAGATATTCACGGTATCATACATTGTATCCCTGCAAAAATATTTTGACTGGATAGCCAGCATGATCGTATCAACAATCAATTGATCAGTTTTATTAGTATAAAGATGCTGAGGATTCTTTGCTTTTGAAGAACTTCCGTCCCCAAAATCCCATGAATACGAAAGCTGGTATCCAGACGATACATTGGTAAATTGAACCATCACAGAATCGCAGCCACGGGTCGGGGTCAGGCTAAAATCTGCATTTACCTGGGGAGATACTCTCACCTGGTGTATTGAAGTGTCTATACATCCTTCTTCATTCACCCCTGTTAATTTAATGGTATAAAAGTGGGGAACCGTATCAGAATTCGTATACAAATGAGAAATGGTTGAAAAAGATGTACATGTAGTGTCTGTTCCATCACCAAAATCAAGGAAAAACGTATCCACACCTATTGAATTGTTATGAATTTGAGCTGTATAACTGGCACACGAGGAGGTGGAGTCAATAGTGAATTCTGTATGTATATACGGGCTTACAGTGATGCTTTTGTTGGCTGTATCCCTGCAAAAATAAGACGAAACAGCAATCATTTCCACATTGAATATCGTATCATCTGAAGCATAATTCTGATATACATGAGAAGGGCTAAACTGCCCGGAACTACCGCCGTCTCCAAAGTCCCAGTAAAATAAATCCGTTGTATCTCCTGTTGACTGGTTAGTAAATGATATATCTAACGGAGCGCATCCTATGGTATCACTCGCCTGGAAATCTGCGTTAATCTGAGGATAAACAATCACTTCCCGTTTCATGGAATCAATACAAAAGTCTGATGAATCGGACCCGTATAAAACAATGGAATGCTCCTGGGCAGTATCCGAGTTATTTGTAAATGTTTTTGGCGGTGGATCGTATTGATTGGAATAATTAACCCCGTCAATCTGCCATAATTGAGTAACCACCCCTCCTATTCCATATGATGTGTTTGTAATATTAACCGTTAACGGCGAACATCCCTGAACTGTATCAATAGCAAATTTAACATCCAGGGGATTGCCAACCAAAAGATTGACCTCTGCCGAGTCAACCTGATTACAAGCGCCATAAGTATATACTGTGTAAGTAATACTTTTCTTTGGTGTACAAATGGGAGTGGAAATATATGGGTCATTTAAATATGTTACGGGTTTCCATTCATAATTTGTTCCTCCTGTTGCTATCAGTTGTACAGGCTCCTCATAACAACTTTTAATCCCTGTCTGGCCTGTTCCTGCAACAATCCCTTCTGCAACCACTTCATTAAAATCTGAAAAATAGCCATAACATCCACCTGTACGTTCATCCCCATTCATAATACCCAGGTGAAAAATATCTTTTGTATTTATCAACATATTTGAACTGCCCACGGCAATATCTCCTTCCATATGTAAACTTGCAGCAGCCCACGGTGTTCCCGGGATGTCTGTAAAATCACCAGCCTGAATAAGTGTAGGGTCGCCATTCAGTTCAAAATTTCCTTCAGCGCCATTGCGCACCATAATATTCAAAATAAACTTGCTATGATCTGTATACCGGGCAAACCCTACTTTCGATGACCCGGTGCATTTGTCTATAGCAGGCAATACTGCCGCTCCTTCTTCACACCCATCACCACCTCCCGTGATATGCCATACATAAACAGGTTTATCTGCTTTAACATATGTGATGACTTCACCATTATTCATTTCATTAATAATGTATGGTTCTGTTCCTTGTTGATGAATGGTTGTAGTCACCGTATCTCCGTTGGCAACATCAATGATTTGAATGTTTGTATTATTTTCAGTTCCAAGAATATATATCTGGTCGTAAGCAGACCCTGCATCTTCCAGGTTTCCTTTCATTACAATATATTCTTTCCCAACAATAGGCGACATAACTCCTTTGCTGTTCATTGCTTCTAAGGGGATGGTCTGGTCACCGATCATATCCCGGCATCCTTCTTCTATTTTGGAATCTTCGGTAATGGTTACAGCAATTTTTTTCCCGTCTGTGGTAATCCGGGTTCCTCTCAGATTATCATCCACATCTCTTTTGTCAGCAGGGATAATGGAATACGTCTCACCTTTCTGTAATGTAATATCAAAAGGTGCAGCGCCCATACCCATTACAGGGTTTGTAGGAAATACATGAACTGTTGTATTGTCTTCTGTTGCTACAATATCAATAGCCGAATAAGGGGTTGGAGTGTAATTCCCAAGGTTCTGAGCAGTTTGAAATGAAGCATAAAAATCAGTTCCTAAAGCATTCCTCCCTTTTAATGCATAAATATCTGTATTAAAATATTCTGCTACTTCATAATAGCTTGTAATTAAATTCGTGGATTCAATATACAATCCTTTGTTATTAATTGTCATCGCAGGGTGATTTTCCAAATTCCTAAGCATCACACTGTCAGCATGATCCATGTTATTATCCACCAATGTAATGGTTTTTGATTCATTGGCATTAAGGTTTACTGTAATGGCCTGAAATCCATCCGGATTAATAACAGCATCATATTGATTTGCCGGCTGAGTAATAGTGACTTGTGCTGGCAATTCCATAGCAGTTAATGTAAGGTAAATGGGTACAGCTCCCGGTTCACTCGGGTTTCCGCCATGCCACCACCAATGCCCGCTGGTTATATTAGGCGCTACAAACCAAAATTCAGTATCAGTTTGTCCCTTTGCATTTAATCCGCTTAAAATAATAAATAATAAGAATATATGTCTTAAGTATCTTTTCACTGCAATCAATTTTTTATACGAAAATCTTTGTCTTTACTATATTAATACGAAAATAAACAAAAAAAGTTCATGAAATGAAACTTTTTTTTTGTCATATCGTACTATTAATAGTAATATAGGCCACTTTAACAATAAAAATTTTAATGTCTCTTATGTATATAAAAGCGTTTTCTACAACCTCATTTAATCACATTAAACATTAAAATCCATGAACACGATTACCCAATTAATCAGCATCCTTTCCCTTTGTTTATTAAATATCAGCATTCAGGCACAAACATATTTTACAGAAGGCTTTGAACATGATGGCAATAAGCCATTAGACTGGTTTAATGAATATGTTGCATATGGAGAAGACTGGAGTTATAAAAACGGTGGCGACGGGGGAGCATTTAATTTTCCTGATACTGCTTATAATGGAGAATATAATGCCGTTTTATATTATAATAGTACAGCGCCGCGCATCACCAAATTGGTTACTTCCCCCATTGATCTTGAATTTGCTATAAAACCCATGCTTACATTTTGGCATGCACAGGTACCAAGTGGAGGATTACAGGATGAATTAAAAGTTTATTTTAAACAACATTTAGATAGTAATTGGGTATATCTTAATGTGCATTATGACCAGGCTGTAAATGAATGGACAAAACGGGAAATCTTTTTACCTGACAGCCTTCTTTCAAGTACATCTCATATTGGTTTTGAAGGAATAACAGGCTGGGGATACGGCACTTGTATAGATAGTATTTCCATCATTGAAACAGGCATTATCCCCATCCATCTTCAAAGCGTGGATGTTTCTCAATATCCTGTGAACAGTATACCATCGGGATATAAACAAATACCACTGATTAAAATTAAGTTGGGGACATATGGAAACAGCGGTAATTTAATCCTGGATTCAATTGCTTTTCAAAGTTTAAATGACACCAATGAACATATTTCTCCTGACGGTATCAAACTATTTACTACAAAAAATCCAATATTCAACCCCGAAACTCAGGTAGGTGTATTAAACGGATTTACAGATAATAAAGCAATGTTTAGCAATCTCAACTTATCATTGCCTTCCGGGTATACTTATTTATGGTTAACCTATCACTGCGACACTGCGGCCACCGAGGGAAGCATCCTTGATGCAGCTTTATGTGAAAAAAGCATCAAAACCATCATTGATACCAATTCAATTACGTTTAACGAACATATTTACAGGAAGGGGGACAGCATCTATTATGTTTTTGTCGGAGATACGAATAGTGTGCCCATTGTGAATCATTCACCGGCTAATGACATTTCACCGGATGGAGAAATAACCATAACCTCCGGGTTTTTTTATGATGATTTTGACCAGGGCATTCCATGGACAATGGATGGAGAATTTGAAATAACCGCACCCCAGGGACTTGGAGATACTGTGTATGCCAATCCCGACCCGCAAAATAGCATTATTGGTACAAATGTTTTGGGATATGATTTAACAGGAGACGGAAATTATCAGGCAAATATGGATACCACCTATTGGGCGGTAAGTCCCATGTTTAATTGCAAATTTTATAAAGACGTGGGGATCCATTTTTATAGAAAATTAAATACCAGTTGGTACGATGAAGGAAATGGAGATAAAGCAGACCTAATGGTTAGCAATGATGGGGGGAATACATGGCAAAAATTATGGAATAATGATAAAACTGTGGTTTATGATAAACATTGGGACATCAAACAATATTCCATCCCTCAATTTACAAAAAAAGATTCATGCCTGATTAAATTTGGCGTGGGGCCAACAGATAATTTCCAACCCAAACAATTAAGTAGTTGGAACATAGACAATCTTGCATTAGGAGGTACAGAAATTAAATGGGATGTAGGCATTAAAAAATGGATCACCCCGACTCATGGTTGTAATCATACAGCAAATGATACAGTAAAAGTGATTATCAGTAATTATGCCGGGAAACCCACCAAAAACCCCATCCCTTTAATGTATTCATTTACAGGAAACATTACACAAACAGCTATAGATACTTTTTACGGAACATTGATGCCTGGACAAGATACACTATTTGTTTTTTCAAAAACAGTAGACCTTTCCAATCATTATAATTATGATTCATCCCAGGTATTTGCATCTACCTTATTGCCTACAGATCAATATACAGAAAATGATACTCTGCATCAAAATTTGTTGGTTTTTCCAACTTATCATCTGCCTTATGCCGATGATTTTGAGTCTTCCGATGGTTTTTGGATTCCATCCGGACGAAATTATACATGGGAATACGGAGAACCCGAAGGCTTTCATATTTTCGAGGCCTCTTCCGGCACCAACGCATGGGTTACAGATTTAGATTATAATCACAGCAACAATGACTCTTCATTTTTGACAAGCCCCTGCTTTAATTTCAGTGATCAACGATATGCCATTATTCAGTTTGACTATATTTTAGATCTCGAACAATATAAAGATGGAGCTGTAATGGACTATTCTATTGACGGGGGTGATACCTGGTCAGTAATAGAAAAACAAAATGACGGCCCTGCCAATTGGCCCTGGTATAACAATGATACTATTGAAAGCCTCGGTATTAAAGGATGGGATACAACGTTTTCCAATTGGAAAACAATCAAACAAATCCTTCCCGGCGAAATTACCGGGCAATCCAAAGTTCAATTTC
The DNA here is from genome assembly GCA_964345135.1 of uncultured Bacteroidales bacterium. Taxonomy (GTDB): domain Bacteria; phylum Bacteroidota; class Bacteroidia; order Bacteroidales; family JBBRXJ01; genus CAYMKE01. The sequence goes on along the minus strand of CAYFQI010000025.1, from coordinate 6,426 downwards.
GAATACGATTTGCCAGTAATTCCAATAATGTAAATGAAGGAATAGGTTTTGACAACTTTATGCTCTATGAAGTGCCTGCCTTTGGTATTGATTCTATTACTTACCCTGAAAGTGCATGTGAATTATCTCCTGCTGAAAATATTAAAACAGCCATTACAAATTATTATTTTGATACATTGCATGCAGGAGATACATTGCATATTGGTGTTGATTTCAATGGAGAGCCTACAGTGATTGATACGTTTGTTTTATCCAAAGACCTCGCACAGGGAGACACACTTCATTATACATTAAAAAACACGTTTGATATGTATCAATCCGGTATTTATGAATTGATTGCATACCCGGTTTTCAATTTAGCTACATCGGAAGGAGACACTACGAAAGCAGATTTGAATATTATCAATGATACTGTGAATAAATCGGTCGTGGTAAGAAAACCGTATGTAGAATTTGGCGGAACAAAATACACCTGTTACCCTGATACAATTATTTTAGATGCTTACCCGGGCCCTGATAATAAATATGCATGGCAAAAAGCCGGCTCGAATGATACCATTTCCAAAGATTCTGTTTATCATGTGCCTGAGGAAGGAATATACAATGTAATTGTAACAGATAAATCAACCGGATGTATCGCTAAAGATACTGTAGAAATCGTGAGGCTTATAGCAGACATCGGTGTTTCTAATATAGCTAATCCTCAAAGTGACTGTGAACTCGGAGACAGCGTTCCCGTTGCCATTGAAATTACTAATTATGGTACTGACACCATCCGTGCCAACTATTATGTTGTTGCCGGATATCAATTTGAAGGTGGTTTGCCGGTTTCCGATACATTCATGATTGCAGACACCGTATATCCTGACAGTACATATATCCATTATTTCGACTCGGTCGAAAATATGCTCGTCGAAAAATCTTATAATTTCGAAGCTTATATTGATACCATTCTGACTACATACAAAGAAGATGATACCACAGCAAATGATACTGTTAATATGAATGTGCATGTATGGGGTTATCCAACATTTTCTATTACCCCTCGGGATACTGTGCACGTGGGATTCACCTTCCGCCTGAATGCACGCCAGGGCGATACGACATATAAATATTTTACCTGGGAAGATGCATCAACAGATTCTACATTATTAATAGACACCGTTGGTTACCCGGATTACTATACAGTTACAGTAGCCGATGTTCATAACTGCCCTGCTGTAGATTCATCATTGATTACGTTGGTCATACCCGATGTTAGTGTCACTGAAATAATTACCCCGGAAAATACATGTGGTGATATGACCAGTGAACCAATAAAGGTTGAAATAACAAATGTGGGTTCTGATACTATTCGTCCCATCACTCCAATTCCGATCATATACCAGGTTAATTCAAACCCTGTTGTAAAAGATACAATCGTGCTCACAAGTAACTTCTATCCAAACGATTCATTAACATTTACATTCAATGACTCGTTAACCATTGCAGCCGGTAGCACGTTTGCGTTTAAATCGTATACAGCAATGAACAGAGATTCTGTGAAAAGCAATGATACCCTTTTCTCTCAATTAACAACTTATATACTACCCATGGTTGATTTAGACTATGGAGAAGACGATACCACGTACTATGATATTGCAGAATACACTCTTGATGCAGGATCAGAATTTCCCGGTTATCAATGGCATAATAATGATACAACACGAACATTTGTTTTGAATTCCTCAACATTTACAGGTGATGATATGTATTCTGTAACAGTAACAGATACAAACGGATGCCAGGCATCAGACCAGGTTAAAATAAAACTCGTATATACTGATATTTCAATCTTAAGTATCCAAATGCGGGACACATCCTGCGGCCTTACGCCGAACGACCCAGTAGAAGCGCTTATGAAAAACAATGGAACCAGGCCTTTAACTTCAGGAAATATCTCCGTGAACTACTCTGTCAACCAGGGCAACCTGGTTCAGGAAACATTGCCGGTAACAAATATTTCCGATACTATTTTCCCAGGAAATACATTTGTCTATCAATTTGATTCAACATATGTGAATAAGAACGTGGGATCATTTGATTATGAAGTCATAGCAAAAATATTCAATGATATTGTAACCGGAAACGACACGGCCCGTAAAACCATTTATTCAGAAGGGATGCCGGAAGTGGTTTGGAATAACCCGGGCGATACAGCCTATGTTGCATTCCCTCATACTCTAACGCTGGCACAATCGTATGATGCTTACCTCTGGCAAGATGGATCAACCAATCCTTCTTTTGAGGTAAATGCAAGCGGAACATATCATGTAACCGTATATAATACAGCAAATTGCAGCGCTAATGATTCGATTCATATCATTGAATCATTTACAGATGTTGAAATCACATCAATAACACTCCCGGACACTGCGTGTAATATCAATCAATCACATAACATGAACGTGTTATTTACCAACACGGGAACCCAAACATTAAATACGAATGACATCCGGTTGAGTTATATCATTAATGGTGGAGATATTTTAACTGAAACATTCAGGATTACAGATATAACCGATACTGTTGCCCCGGGTGATACATTCTCTTATGCATTTGATTCAACCATAGCACTTTCTCAAAACGGATCGTACATGTACAAAATCATATCATCAACTGATAATGATAGTATTTACTATAATGATACGCTCACGAAAAATGTATATTTACATGGCATCCCTGATATTGGCTGGAATGGTGATACAATAACAACAGACCTTCCTTATGAAATATCCATTTCAGGAAGTTATGCTTCCTATACATGGGGTGATGGATCAACGGGTTCGACATATACAGCCAATGCAATGGATCATTATTTTGTCACGGTAACCAATTCAAAAAGCTGTTCAAGCAATGATTCCATATTTATTGAAATTTATTATGATGATATCTCCCCGGTTGCATTAGCTCATGATACTGTTTGTGGAATAACGGATATGTATCCGCTTGAAGTGACGTTAAAAAACAAAGGGACTAATATACTGACATCAAACCTGGTTACAATTAGTTACATGTATGACCAAAGTAACAAAGTAACTGAACAATTCAGGGTAAACGCTATACCGGGAGGAACCAATATTTATCCTGACGAAACATTTGTTTATACATTTGACTCCGTGATCAAACGCGACAGCCCGGGTAATTTAAATATAAAGGTTATCACGAATCTTTCAGGCGATTTATTCACCCGGAACGATACTCTTGACGGTTCTGCACATCTCTTGGGTGCTCCTGAAATACAATGGGAAACAGCAAGTGATACACTTGAAACTTCATTCCCTCATACCCTAAGTTTAACCAATACTTACCAGGCATATCTTTGGGATGATGCTTCTACCGAATCCACCCTCGAGGTTACACAACAAGGCATATATAGTGTAACAGTAACAGCAATGAATCAATGCAAAGCAAAAAGCTCTATATTTGTTGCTCCTGTAGGCATAGAAGAATTAGCAAACGATTATTTTGACCTGAGTATCTTCCCTGTTCCAGCTCATGAATTTTTCAATATTGAACTGAACGCAGAGAGCAACACGAATTTCGTGCTCAAGATGTATAACACGCAGAACAAACTTGTTCATGTCTCTAAATACAAGAACAAACGGTACATCTCTGAACAATTGGACGTAAAAGATTTATCACGCGGACTTTATTTTCTTGTCATTTCAAGTGATAAAGGATACGTGCTGCGAAAAATTATATTAGAATAGTTATTCTTTTTGTATAAATACAGCTTGTTTCAGCTTTTTTAGCCTGCGGAACAATTGTCCGGCTGTTAAAACGAAAAAAGAATTTATTTTAAGCCCGGCTTTTTCAAAGGCTGCAATAACCCAAGTATTGCACGTGCGAAAAAGATGATATTTGCGTTTTGCAAGATAAAAATGTTCTGCCTTTCCATAGGCCATGCTAGGAATAATCCTGTTTAATGAATCGCACTGAAAACTCTTTGATATATACATGCAAAGTGAATTGAAATGCGTGCTATCCAGTACAATTTGCATAAGATTCGAGTGCTTATAATAATGCTCCACTGATGATCGTATCCCTGTATATTTAATAACAGCGGTTGTAGGAAAAAGAACAGCTCTAAGAGCAAGTCCAATACCCGGGCCTATATGTTGATAATACCGTTCATCTCCCCAGCTGATATCAAGATAAGTGTATTGTTTATATTTCCCGATCCCGGGACACGTTTCTGGTGATATATCAGATGTTTTCAATACAATACCTGTATGCCATGCCTGCTGAACTACATAAACAGTATCCCTTGCAGTAATGTTTTTAGAACACAACACTATAATTATAGCAATCGCCATAAAGGCTGTTTTAAAATCTATCTGCCGGGTTCTCAACTATTGTTGAATTTTGTTTATTGTTTAACTAATAATACAGTACATATAATATCTATTTCCTGGCTTACAACCAATCCTTCCGAGAAAGACCTGTCCCAATCCACATCATAATCAAACCTGTTTATTTTCCCTGAAACTACAAATGCTGCTTTGGTTTTATCCTGACTTTCAACCAATCCATTGTATTCAACATTAAATTCTTCTGTCTTTGTTTCTCCTTTAATGGTTAGTTCACCAACCATTTTGTATTTATTTTCTCCTGTTTTTTTGAAAGATACAGATTGAAAATTTATCTCGGGATAGCGCTCAATATAAAGAAAGTTCCTGTCATTTTTCAAATGTTTATCCCGCTTTTCATTATCAGTATCTATACTATTTGCATAAATGACCATATTGACTTCAGCACCTTCAAAATCCTGGCCTTCTATTGTAACTGTTCCTTCATATTCATTAAATTGTCCATACACATCGTTAATCCCCAGGTAAACCACCTTGAATTGTAACTTGCTGTGGTCCTTTTCAATATTCCATTTAATGCTGTCCTCTGCATTAACTAAAACAGGCAACAGGATTAATATGAATACAATAAAAATGTTATATTTTTTCATGACACATCATTTTAAATTAATTTAAAATCAAGCTACCTTGTAAATAAATCAAAATCTATGCCAATTATTATATGAGATTAAATTGCATGTCCCGCAAACAGGCATCTCATTTTTAAAAAACTTTTTAATATTAATCTGAATTTAGAATAAATTCTCACAAATTAACATTATCATCTGCTCATCAAAACGCTTTGACAAGCAAATTCCCCGAGTAAGCAGCTAACATTCCAAAAAACACACTCATGCTGATATAAAAAGCAGAATATAAAAAAGCAGAATTTTTCATGAGCATAATATTTTCATGTGAAAATGTTGAAAATGTCGTAAACCCTCCGCATATACCCACAACTAAAAATAATCTCCAGCCGTGATTAAGCAAAAATCCTTTTTCTGTTAACCCATAAATCAATCCGATGAGAAAACATCCTGCAATATTCACTGCTAACGTTCCAAAAGGAAATGGAGAAACAACAAACCTGGCAATGAATTTAGATACTAAATATCGCAATACACTCCCTATAAATCCGCCTGTCCCGATATAAATAAGATGCTTAATCATACATAACTATTTCTTAAAAACACCAAAACTGTTATTTAGATATACTATTCAATACCGTATATCCGGTAAGATTATCTTTTTTATCATAGGTTTCCGTCCTTACCACACCAATGCCTTCAACGTACCAATCAATTGACTTTGATTTTATAGTAACAAACCCTGTTTTTGTTTCCATGAAAGTACTTATTTTGGCAGCATTAAATGTTCCTGCTGGTGTTGTAATATCTTCAATCGCCATCACATTTCTGCTAGTGAATTTTGTTTTATTGCTGATTACAGCAGGCCCTGCTTTAATATTTATGGTAATGCTTCCATCTTTTAAAGTCTGCCCGCTTTCTAAATTTCCCGGAATCCACATTTCCTCCACGTCAATATCCATTTCCATATCTTGATAGGCTTCCATTTGCTGGTTTCCTAATAAACTATTCATATCAATATAAAATTTACCTCCCGAACATTTAAATTGTAAATTGGTTTGATGTATTAATTCTTTATTCTCATCCAAAAGTTCCTGATGAACTTTATAATATGTTGTATCCCCATTTGTTTCTACCGATGTTATCTTTGTTTTGGTAATGCCGGTGAGTTTATCTTTTTTATCATAATTATAAAATTCAAGCACTGTCCCTTCATTTTCAGGAAGATAAACTGTGCATTCCTGGGCATTTAAGATACTTGCCCCGGCAAATAAAATAGCACTGATAATGATAGTAAATATTTTTTTCATCTGTTTATATTTTTAAGTTTCTAAGTTTCTAAGTTGATTAAGTTAATTGAGTTAATTGAGTTAATTGAGTTAATCTGGTTTTGTTTTATCCGGCAGCTCAGCGTAGTAGAACCTTTTATAATCATGCGCGTGTGTGTT
>CAYFQI010000024.1:0-18227 GCA_964345135.1 uncultured Bacteroidales bacterium | reverse complement strand
AAAATATCACGAGGTTCATCCACAATGGAACTATACAATTTCACCCATATAAAATTCGAATTTATTTATCGGCGAACCCTAAGTTTGCACGGTTTAACATATAGGACGTAGAAATTTTATAAAGTTTCTATGTTAAACTCCCACGCCCTTAAAATGGAGCATTCATTTTTAAGCTGCACCATTAAATTCAAGTGTTTTGAGTAATTGTTGAACTGCCATGAATATAGCACCATCCAGCCCCCCAAAAAAACGTCATCACGAAGGCTTTGCCTGAAGTAATCTTTCAGGTTTAGCACATACTTAGCCTCTTAGCGGTTTTGAACCGCTAAGAGGCTCTTGATTGCTTTACTTCGAAACCCGGAATACTTGGTTTTAATACAAGTATAACATTATGGACAAACATAAGGACTATTTACAACCATGGATCAATTTAGATATGTGTTCCCAGGGGACGAGTTTAAAATTTTGATTCACGAGGGTGTCATGGTCATAATTGAATCCATCCTGAGCAACGAATAAACCGGAAGGAAATTTTGGTCCCAGCCCGGTGCTTATTACATCAATGCCATCCGTTTCCTCCACGCGATCAATCCCATTAGCATCAGTGATACTAAAGCTCGTGATGTATTCATTGTTGCCTTCACGTTTAAAAACAGCGAACGAGTAATTTCCCTGGCTCGAAGCAATTAAGTACCCTTTTCCATTCCCTGCATCATAAATCGTTAAGCCTTCAATGTCATATGCAATATTAGGATTTGTGGTATCAGACATGGCAATTTTGGTGCAATCTTCACCATCTGTGGGTTCTGCCCCGTATTTCCAGATACATTCATTCTCTTCGCCAATATATAAATTGCCTTTCTCATCATCTGCTACCATGCCTTCCGGTTGGCTTGCAAGGCTGAATTTTCGTACCACGGATGCATGAATAAATGAATCATTTGGTGTCAGTTTCCATTGTTCCACACCGCCGTCTTTTCCATTCACAAATACATAATAATCTTTTGTTTTGGGACTTACATACATACAAATACCATAAACCTCATTTACACCGGATTTTATGAGTGTATCTGTAACATCAGAAAGTGACCCGTTTTGGGCATCAATCTTCATTAACGTAATGCTGTTGGATGTACGGTTTGTAGCAGCCATTATATCTGTCTTTTGCCCGTGTAATGGAAATCCATACCTTACATCTACATTATTTACACGTCCAACAGGGTAATAATACAGTTGCTCTCCATCAAGGTTATACACAACCAGTCCACCTTTTTTATTGGTCCCAATGATAGTGCTTTTAGAAGTATCTTTGGGATGCACCCAGATAGCAGGGTCGTCAGCAGCGTCTTCCCCGGGTGTTGAGGGAACAGGTTCAGTTTCAACTGTGGGAATCACAGTAGAATCCTTAACAATAGATTGATATCGTTGTTGGGAATTATTATTGCATGATGCAAATAATACAATCGAAAAGATAAAGAATACATGTTGTATCATAGGATTAAATTTTTAAAAATGATATTTCAGGCCAATTCGACCCCACCAGGAGTAGAATTCATGTTGTTTTATTCTTTGTTCATTACCTATGTAATATTTTAAAGGAGTGTTTGTTATATTAATTAAATCAACAAATACTTTCAAGTGGTTCAGGAATGAATAATTTGCAGTAAAATCAAATCTCAGGGCTTTAGCGTAATATACATCAAAATCCGGGTCTTCTCCGAGTTGATATAGAAAATCATCATGATAATTTGATGAAAGTTTCACATATAACCTTTTACTTTCATAAAAGAATGCCATATTTGCTGTATGCTTTGCCTGACCTGGAAGACTTATTGTTTCTTCTTCAAGTGTATTGAAGTATTCATAATAATCTTCTCCGAAGGTGATTTGATGTTTGTGATCATTCGCAGGATAACGTTTATATAAGCTAGCCTCGGAGAGGGTATAAGAATAATTTGTAAAGATACCGAAGTCACTAAGAAAACCAGGAAGAAAACTAAATTTAAATTGAGCCTGTAACTCTCCACCATAAACAAAAGCTTTTGTACCATTTAAAGGTATTTCTATACGGTTTCGGTGTCCTCCCATACCTGGATCTTTTTCATGGGCACGTATTACATAAGTATAAATATAATGATCAATTTTTTTATAAAAAAATCCGGCAGAAAGGATGCCATCTCCTTGTAAATATCTTTCGGCACTTAATTCTATATTTATGGAGCTGGGATATTCCAGGTCAGGATTTCCATATCTGACCTCTTTACGGTCCTCTTCTCTATAAGGTACTACATCATCTAAATTTGGCCTGGAGAAAGAATATGCAATACCAGTTCTTAAATTAAAATCATTTGTTAATTTATATTTTATCTGCAAATTAGGTAATAGGAAAGAAATATTTCTACTGTCATTCGTTGTATCTGCTTTTATATATTTGTATGAAATACTATCTCTAACTGCCTTTCTTGCTTCATATTCTACATATGTATTTTCATAACGAGCACCACCTAAAAACATGAATTTTCCAATATTATGTTTAAACATTGCATAAGTAGCAGTTATATCTTCTGATACTTGAAAATCGGTATCATAAGATTCTTCTCTTGTTTCGTCCCTGTCATACACAAAAAATTGCGGGTAAAATTCATAATAATCTCTAATCTTTTCTGGTGAAGGCATTGCTTCAATTGTATACCCTTTATTTAAAAAATTAGATGTCCTAAAATCATCACGAACATCAGACAATGTAAATTCTGGTGCTGGCCCCACGTATGCCCTCAAAATTAAGGATGTTCCATAATTACCAAATTCCTGTCCCCATAAATCAACTGTTTTTTCTTTAAATCTTATTTTTCCTCCAAATTTAAAACAACCTTTATGATTAGAAAAAGAATATGGTATCTTAATATTCATTTTGCTTGTTATATTTTGATCTGATACATCGACAGTTTGAAATAAAAGTTCATCAAATTCATATTGGTCATAGTTAAATACATCATCTGAAAAACTTGATTTTGGGAATGTAGCTTTTGGCCAGTCCGGATCACTCATGTCAAATTTAATTTGAACAGCCTGTCCAGGGTTTTCAAATATAGCTTCTATCCTGTCAGGTTGATTTTCAGACGCATAAGAATAAGCAGTTTCATAATCTATAGTGGCTCCAAATAATACATGTTCTCCACCAAAATTAATAGAATTTAGATTCTGAATTTTTGTCCTGTCTTTAATATCATGTTCAATTCCACCATAAACATAATATTTTTCTGATAACGCATCATCAAGTTTATAAATTTTTCTTCTCCTGAGTTCATCATCAGAAAACTGGTTATACATACCTCGTATATATAAAAATGAATGATCATTAAATTCATAATCAATAGCACCACTGAATCCTGTTCGTTTTCTTGTAATGGTATAATGCCTCAATTGTACTTCATCATATTGCATATGATAGTTATTAATTCCCTGTGACTGGCTACCATAAAACGTACTTTTTTTATATTCAAATTCCATATTATCAGAGCCATAATTATTAATAAAATAACTACCATTCATATAAAAACCAAATTTTTTATATCGTTGTCCATAAGAAAATTGAACCTGATAATTATCGGTTTCCCTTAAATTATTGTAACCGCCTGCGAATGAAGCGTTTATTTCCGGCACTTCACTCTTGGCTTTTTTAGTAATAACATTTACGGCTCCACCTATTGCATCTCCATCCATATCTGGTGTACTCATTTTATTAATTTCAATTTCATCAATTTGATCTGCAGATATGATATCCATACCTACGTATCGAACATTTCCTTCGGGGGATGGGATTTGTTCTCCATTAATATTAAAACTTGTATATTCAGGTGGTGTTCCTCGTAATTGAACATAACGGCCTTCTCCCTGATCCCTCTGAAGAGTTATACCTGGTATTCTCGACATGGCTTCTGCAGCATTCATATCAGGAAATTCAGAAATTTGTTCGGATGAAATAATATTTTTTATTGTTTCTGCATTTTTTTGTTTTAGCATTGCTTTAACTTGTCCATCTGTTTTTCCAATCACATCTACTTGTTTAAGCTCCTCAGATGATGGTTTTAACGCAATTTTTATATGAGATTTATTTTCTTCTGAAAAATCATGAGTTAACGAATATTTTTCATATCCAATATATGTTACCAAAATCGTGATTTTTTGTTTGTTGATGTTGTCTAATTTAAAATAACCGTCATTATTTGTAGAGGCTCCCCTGGATGTGTTTTGTATTGATATGGTAGCTCCGGGAAGTGGTTCCCTGGTATTTTTATCAATTATTGTCCCGGAAAGGACATATTTTTGTGAATATGAACATATTGAAATAATAAAAAACAAAAGGATAATACCGGTTATTTGTAATAATATATTTTTCATTCTGTAATAATGTAAATGTATAGAATTTAAAATAACCTGCCGATTTTTAATCCAATCGGCAGGTTAATGATGTGTCATGAAAATTTACTGTATGATTATCTTTTGTGTGTAAACGTTGTTACCTTGAACAAGTTTAACAATATAAAATCCAGTTGTTAATTCGTTTACGTCAATATTTGAATCATTGTTGTTTTCTACTATAACTGTTTTGCACGTTTTACCATTTAAATCATAGAAGTAAACTACAGATGGTGTATCTTCTTGTATGCTTGTTAATTCAATTGTAATTATTCCATTCTTTACTGGATTTGGATATAATTTAAACTCATCAGTTTGTTTATAGGTATTGATAATACCGGTTGATCCACCAACATGATAATATACTTTTAATTTAGGAACTCGTTCCGGATGATTTTGACCATCACCAGGATTTCCCTGGGTGTCTTCGTCACCCGGGTCAGCTATATTTTCAAATGCTTCAAATTCTCTTGCATTCTCATAATCACTTGGGCCCTGATCTTCTCCTTTTAAGATTAAAGCCAATGGATTTCCATATTTCCATCCGCTCCTGTCAACGATTTCCTTGATTATAGTTTTTAAATCAGGAGTGCGATACTGTGTCCAGATTGTCCAGTCTTCAGCTACAATCCAATCTACTGAAGCACTTGTTTCAGTCCTGTCTGTTAATAAATAACCACTGTTAAAATTGGCAGAATCAAAGGTATGAGCACTGTCTGTGGCCTCCCCTACAATGGTTATATTAGCTACATCCAAAGATGATTTACCTTCATGGGAATACATATATACAAATGCAGAGTCAATGGTTGCACCTTGAGGAATGGTTATGTCACGAAACCTCAACCCCATTGTTAATACATTGGCATCCCCGTCATCTCCTTCCCATCCTGCATCAAGGTCATCATCATAAGGTGTGTCTACCTCATCATTTTCTTGTTCTGCATCATCTGATGATAATTCAAGGGTAACTATCGTGTCGTATGGTGCATATTCATCAAGGGTGTCTTTTATTGTACCTCCGGTAGCTTTAATCGGTACTTCAATAGATGTTGCCTGTAAGCTATAATAAATCACAATTTTAGGAACTCGTTCCGGATGATTTTGACCATCACCAGGATTTCCCTGGGTGTCTTCGTCACCCGGGTCAGCTATATTTTCAAATGCTTCAAATTCTCTTGCATTCTCATAATCACTTGGGCCCTGATCTTCTCCTTTTAAGATTAAAGCCAATGGATTTCCATATTTCCATCCGCTCCTGTCAACGATTTCCTTGATTATAGTTTTTAAATCAGGAGTGCGATACTGTGTCCAGATTGTCCAGTCTTCAGCTACAATCCAATCTACTGAAGCACTTGTTTCAGTCCTGTCTGTTAATAAATAACCACTGTTAAAATTGGCAGAATCAAAGGTATGAGCACTGTCTGTGGCCTCCCCTACAATGGTTATATTAGCTACATCCAAAGATGATTTACCTTCATGGGAATACATATATACAAATGCAGAGTCAATGGTTGCACCTTGAGGAATGGTTATGTCACGAAACCTCAACCCCATTGTTAATACATTGGCATCCCCGTCATCTCCTTCCCATCCTGCATCAAGGTCATCATCATAAGGTGTGTCTACCTCATCATTTTCTTGTTCTGCATCATCTGATGATAATTCAAGGGTAACTATCGTGTCGTATGGTGCATATTCATCAAGGGTGTCTTTTATTGTACCACCCGTAGCTTTAATCGGCACTTCAACTTTGATATTTTGAGCCTTTATTGTAAAACAAATACCCATCAACATAATTAAGTAAATAATTGCTTTTTTCATAATTATAAAATTTTAGGTTAATAAATTTAAAAAACAATGCAATGATATAGTACTGTCCGTTCTCATACAATAGTCATTTTAACTATTCAGCCATAGTCATTTTGCTATATTTTTAAACTCATGGTAATCAACAAGATGATGGATGTTAATTATGTGGTTAATGTTAATTTAAGGTAAACTTAAAATAAGGGAAGGCTTTATATATAAGATTAAATTTTGATATTTCAGACACTGAATATAAAAAACTGAATTCTCAAATCTTAAAAAAAACTTAACATTGATTTAGCATACAGTTTAATTCAATCATGTACTTTTAGTTTGTATTTTAAAACATGTATATAGAATAAAATGAGGAAAATCATTATAGCAGACGATCATGCTGTCGTGCGTACAGGCTTACAGCTTATTTTTGATGCAACACCAGACCTTCAATTAGTGGACGAAGCAAGCAATGGCACGGAGTTGATGAATAAACTAAGAGAAAACGAATATGATGTGGTCATCCTTGATTTATCCATGCCGGGGAAAGATGGCATAGACATTTTAAAAGACATAAAAATGGAGTACCCGCATTTGCCCGTGGTAATCTTTTCCATGAAACCGGATGACAATTATGCTGTTCGTTTATTAAAAAATGGTGCATCGGCGTATCTGAATAAAGAAACCGATCCCGGGAATATTGTAAAAGCCATCCGCACTATAGCATCAGGAAATAATTATTATACACCAAAACAAGCCAATGCATTGATGAATGCCATCCAGGCAGGCAATTCAAATGAGAAAATAAGGCCTCATGAACGACTCAGTGATCGTGAGTTTCAGGTAATGTGCATGCTGGCATCCGGAGATAAAAAACAAATAATATCCAATAAATTATTTATCAGTCCAAACACCATCAACAATCACAGGAATAATATCCTAAAAAAAATGGATATGAAAAGCAATTCAGATATCGCTCGATATGCCGTACAAAATAAACTGATAGATTACTAAACCATCTTGCCATTGCGAAACATATTGATTTTAATACTGTGTTTTTATTCTTCTCTTTGTTTTTCAAATATACATATTGAACCTGGTATACAAAATAAAACAGATTCTTTGGTATTCCGGTCTTACAAAATAGTGTACAGTAACCCGGAATACAGCCTGTCGTTATGCCGGAACTCTATTAAAAAAGCAAACACGGCAAATGACATCAAAACACTTGCACATTCACGATATATCATGGGATTGATATACCAGGTACTTGGAAAAAATGATTCTGCTTATTCTTACCTGGAAGAAGCACTGAAGTATTATTATCAATTTAAACATCAAAAAGGTATTGCTGCATGCCAAACAGAATACGGAATCATCCTTTATAATCAAGGTAAATACGATGAAGCTCTCAAGCTATTTTTAAACGCATTTTCTATTGCAAAAGAAACAGGATACAATAAATACCAGTCCATGGCATTGAATTATATCGGAAAGTATTATTACACAAAAGGCCAATTCAATATATCCCTGGAATATTATAACAATGCATTAACAATTGCAAAGCGTATTAAAGACAGCACTCAATTGGTAATTGTTCAGGCAAGCCTCGCCAAACACCACGAAACCATAGGAGATTATAGGAAAGCACTGGCTTATTTATTGGATGCCCTGCTCATTGCTAAAAAAAATAATAATTATGTTACATTGGGAACAGCATGTAACCATTTAGGTAGTCTCTATCAATCAATGAACAACACTGAAAAGTCATTATATTACCATAAACTTGCACTCGCAGCTCGCAAAAAAATCAAATATGCCGAAGGGATAGGCAAATCATATAAGAACATAGCACAGATTTACGAGGCCAGGGAAAAATACGACTCGGCGCTGTTGTTTTATAAAAGATCACTGGATTTGTGTAAACAAGTAGGCTATAAAAAAGGGATTACGAAATGTCATAATGGAATTGCCGGCATTTTATCAGTGAAGACAAAATATGCCGAAGCATTAAAACATTATCGTTCGTCATTGGTTATTTCAGAAGAAATGGGATATCAAAAAGGCATTGTAAGGGCCAAAACCGGCATGGGAGAATTGTATCTCCAGATGAACGACCATACCACCGCTATTAAATACCTTAAAGAGAGCCTGGAAGTTGCTGAAAAAGATAACATTAAAGAAAAAATAAAACAAAACAATTATCTCTTGTATCAGGCTTTTTTTAAGGATCAAAACCATGCACGGGCATTGCAATATCACGTGGCCTATCATGCAGTATATGAAGAGTTTATGGATAAAGAAAAAAGCAAAGTACTGGCTGAATTAAAAATTAAGTATGAGACAGACAAAAAAGAAAATGAAAACACGTTGTTAAAAAAAGAAAATGAGATAAAATCACTGAATATAAGCCGGAAGAATCAACTTATTTTGTTAACAGCCTTGTTGGCAGGCTTTTTATTGATGATCGTGATTATTGTATATAAACGGTTTCAGGATAAACAAAAAGCCAATACCACGCTGGAAAAATTAAATCAAAAAATATTATTTCAGAATAAAGAACTGGAAAAACTAAATAAAAAACTGAACAATGCGAATCTTGAAAAAGATAAGTTTTTTTCCATTATTGCTCATGAATTAAGGAATCCGCTTTGGTGGTTCAGGAATCTTGCTGAAATGCTGTCAAAAGATTTTAACAAGATGAGCATGAAAAAAATGCAAAAAGCTATTCAGTCATTGGATGAATCGGCTAAACAGGCATTTCATTTGATTGATAACTTACTGCAGTGGTCAAGATCTCAGCTTCAAAGGATACAGGTAAACCAGGAACCACAAAACTTACAATCACTTGTAAAACAAAATATTGCGTTGAATGAATCAGTGGCAGCTTATAAACAGATTGAGCTGGCTTCGGATATTGACTATGATATTGTAGTAGATGTTGATAAAGATTTAATTAATACAGTATTAAGAAACCTTATTTCGAATGCATTAAAATATACTCCCAATGGAGGAAAGATATTGGTGAGTGCTACTCCTGGCCCCTATTTTGTTGAAATATCTGTAAGCGATTCCGGAATCGGTATTAGCCCTGAAAACCAGAAAAAATTATTCAAGGAAGACACACAATTTACAACATTAGGCATATCGCAGGAAAAAGGTTCGGGCATTGGTTTGATTTTATGTAAAGAATTTGTTGAATGCAACAAGGGAAAAATATGGGTTGAAAGCTCTCCGGGCAAAGGGACTGCATTCAAGTTTTTGTTAATTTTATCAGAAAACCCCGACTTCATGGACATCCCCTAACTAATTACGCTCCAGTCAATCCTGGATTTTTTATTCTTTTTTAATTGTATTTTAAGTAATTGATTATCCTGTTTTTCTAATCCCGGGTCTTGTTCAAGGACTTTTTCAGCTATTTTTCGCGCAGTATTCAATATATCACTGTCTTTTCCTATTTTTGCTATCTTGAGGTCAAAAGGAATACCGCTTTGCTGGGTGCCTTCAATATCACCTGGCCCCCTGAGTTTGAGATCGGCTTCGGCAATTTCAAACCCATCATTGGTTTTCACCATTGTTTCGAGGCGTTTTCGAGCATCGCCCGAAAGTTTATACGACGTCATAAGGATGCAGTAAGCCTGGTCCGCCCCTCTCCCAACCCGGCCCCTCAATTGATGTAGCTGAGACAGGCCGAAGCGTTCTGCACTTTCGATGATCATAACAGATGCATTGGCAATATCTACTCCTACTTCAATCACGGTCGTAGCCACCATAATTTGAGATCTTCCGGTTTTAAAATGCTCCATGGATATCTCTCTTTCTTCCTGTTTCATCTTGCCATGAGCAATGCTCACGGTGTATCCCGGGGGTGGAAATGCACGGCTAATGCTTTCATACCCGTCTTCCAGGTCTTTATAATCCATTTTTTCAGACTCCTGGATCAAGGGATATACAACAAAAACCTGCCTTCCCTGTTCAATCTGTTTCTTCATAAAGCCAAACAATTTAAGTCTGTCTTTATCATAATAATGATACGTTTTAACGGGTTTCCTCCCTGGTGGCAATTCATCAATCACCGATACATCCAGGTCACCGTATACAGTCATTGCAAGTGTACGTGGAATGGGGGTCGCTGTCATCACCAATACATGTGGTGGCTGTATATTTTTTTTCCATAACCTGGCACGTTGAACCACACCAAAACGATGCTGTTCATCAATAATCACCAAACCCAGGTTACAAAACTGAACCGGCGCCTCGAGCAATGCATGGGTACCGACCAGGATATTCAATCTCCTTTCTTTCAAGTCACGCTGAATAATCTCACGATCTTTTTTCCGTGTACTCCCGGTTAATAACCTGCATTGAATGTTCATCCCGTCCAAAAACCTGCAAATATTCTCATAATGTTGATTGGCAAGCACTTCAGTAGGAACCATCAGGCAAGCCTGAAATTTATTATCCATTGCAATAAGCATGGTCATAAGAGCCACCAACGTTTTGCCACTCCCAACATCTCCCTGTAATAACCTGTTCATTTGCAGTCCGGTATTCATATCTTTCCGTATCTCTTTTAAAACCCGTTTTTGCGCATTGGTCAATTCAAAAGGAAGGTTGTTGTTATAAAAAGAGTGAAAATATTCCCCTACTTCCGGGAAACAAAAGCCTTTAAATGTCCGTTGGCGATTTGATTTTAATTGTAATATCCCCAATTGGATATAAAATAGTTCTTCAAATTTCAGCCTGAATTCCGCTTTTCTGAGTTTATCTATGCTTTGTGGAAAATGAATATTTAACAACGCCTCTTTTAAAGACATCAACTGCATCTTATCCATTAAATAAGCGGGAAGGGTTTCCTGAATCTGATCATGAACCTGCTGTAACAGAAGGTTCATTAATTTCTGTATGGTTTTTGAATTAACATAACTGTTCTTAAGCTTTTCGGTTGTATTGTATAATGCCTGCAAAGATGAACTAATGGTTGATTCTGATTTATTGACATTTTCAATTTCAGGATGAATGATATTGATTTTTCCATTGTAGATGCTTGGTTTTCCAAATATAATGTATTCTACATCCGTTTGAATATTGTTTTGAATCCAATTCAATCCCTTGAACCAAACAAGCTCTATTATACCGGTGCCATCGGTGAATTTACCAACAAGACGCTGCTTGTATTTTTTACCTGCTAAAGCAAAGGATTTAATTTTCCCTTTGGCCTGGATATAAGGCAGGTTGGCATGTACTTCCCGGATGTTATAAAATTTAGTCCTGTCAATATGTTTATAGGGGAAATGATACAGCAGTCCTTCAAAAGTAGATATGCCCAATTCCTGTTCAAGTAGTTTACCCCGTTTGGGGCCTACACCAGGCAAATATTGTATGTTTCGTGTTAGTATTTCTTCAGCCACTCCTTATAACATTCTTTTTTATTAAAATTCGAGTAAAATAACAAAAAAAAAGAATTTCTACCAAATAAATACCCATGCAGGCAAAATTCATGAATGTATATGACAATATCCGGGGAAGTAAAAATGAAGGTATTGCTACATTTTTTGTTGAAATAGTTTTATTAGAATTAGAATTCAGAAGACATATCTTATGCTGGATACTCTAAATCAACATCCACTAAACTGGTAGTAGAAATAAAAAATAATATAAAAAATTAACTTACCCTCAATACCAATCCCTTTAGATATTCGCCTTCAGGATGATAAATACTGACGGGATGGTCTTGTGGCTGGCTTAATTGATAAAGTATCTGTACCTGTTTGTTTGCATTTGCAGCTGCCTGGAACATCATTTTTTTAAAATCGTTTTTGCTAACTACTTGTGAACATGAGAATGTAAATACCAAACCGCCTTTTTTTACTTTTTCGAATGCCAGTGCATTCAATCGTTTATACCCCTTCAGAGCATTTTGCAGTACATTTTTGTGTTTTGCGAATGCAGGCGGGTCCACGATAATAATGTCGTATTCTTCGCTGGTCTCTTTTAAAAATTCAAATGCATCTGCTGTGAATGATTGATGATTGTCTGCTTTATTATTCAACGTCACGTGATCATCTACCATATCCATAGCAAAGTTGGAACTGTCAACCGAGTGTACTATTTGAGCCTCACCTTTCAGGGCATAGACCGAAAACCCACCGGTATAACAAAACACGTTCAGTATCTTTTTGTTTTTTGCATATTTCATGAGCAATTGACGGTTTTCACGCTGATCAATATAAAAGCCGGTCTTTTGCCCATCTTCCCAGTTGATTTTAAAAACATTGCCGTATTCCATCACGTGGCCTTTCAGGTGCCGGCCATTTTGAAACAAATACCCTTCTTTTTTATCTATTTCAATATTTTTGGGTAATGTTGAAAGGCTCTTGTCATAAACAGCATTCAACTGTTCTCCTAAAATCTCATGCAAAGCCCCGGTGATTGTATCACGAATCATGTACATACCTATTGAATGCGCTTGAAATACGACCGTTCCGTTATAATAATCGAGAATGAGTCCCGGCATCCCGTCTCCTTCAGCATTTACCCATCGGAACACATTGGTATGATTGCTTTCTGCCAACCCCAAATCTTTTCTTAATTGGTATGCGTCTAAAAGTTTTTGTTTCCAAAAGCCTGAGTCAATGTCCCGGTCATTAAAAGAAAAGACTCTCACGGCAATGGACCCATCCTGGTAGTGGCCGGTTCCCAAAAATTCATCTTTATTTGTATAAACAGAAACAATATCCCCCTCGGCTGGTGTGCCTTCAATTTTTTTAATGGCACCGGAAAACACCCAGGGATGATATCGTCTGAGGGACTGATCTTTTCCTGAACGTAGTATTATTTTGGCTCTCTTGCTCATCTTTTTTTATTTTTTATGTTTTATTCTTTTCAATCACGTGGTTATTGAACATGGAATTTTAAAACATTTTAGTGTATTCATTTTTTAAAACGTTAAGACGTATTCCAAATGCACGAAAATCCATACTAACCTTCAGGCCGTGAAGTTTCAAAATCAATCATTCCTTTACCTTTTTGTTTAAGCCGTTCATAGATTTCATAACATATCCAGGCATCTGTAGCAGCATATAATTGTTGTGATTGTGATAATTCCTCATTTTCCCAGTTTGATACACGTTGAGATTTGGAAATACGAATATTCAGGATGATGGCTGCAATTTTTTTAAGGCTTATATTTTCCAGGCCAAACTTCACTACAAGTTTCTGCAATTCAATAAATCCAGCGGGGTTATAAGGGGTTATTTTTTGGAGCCCTTTCAGGTCATCCCGAATGCCAACCCCTGCTTTAATTATATTTTCATCCGACAGAATACCCGCAAGTTCCGGGGGGAAACCGGTTTTATTAATTCGTATCAGGAAAGCCTGCTCTTTGGTTGCCAATTGCATTAATGCAATATCATTGTTCGGCCCTTTTTTAAAAGAAGGCTTGGTTTCTGTATCAAAGCCAAGTAAATGTTGATTTTTTAAAAACGGGAGGATATGATGTAATGATTCAGGATCATTGATAATATGAATATCTCCCTGGAAGTGGGTCAACGGTAACTTAGAAATTTCTTCTTTCGTGATTGTTCCTTTAAAAATATGTTCATTCTTCATTTCGCTCATGGTCTTGTATCATTTTCGTGATATGCCAGTCTTCTGTTTTGATGTTTTCAGGATCAAACTTAGAGGATGAACCTGTTTCCTGATCGTCATTTTCTTCCAATGCTTTTTCATCTCCTGTTGTAAGCATGTGTATGGCCCGCGTTGCATTGACAAGTCGTTGGCCCCAATGTTCTTCAAAGTTCAGTTTGCATTCCCAGATAGCATCGTTCATAATGACCTCATCACCGAGGTTGTAAAGACTTATGAAATTTTTAATATCCTGGTAAATGTCAGCAAAATATTCAGCAATACTGGCCACCACAGGCCCCTCTTCTTCCTGCATAGCAGGGGCAAATACTTCAAGAAAACTATCCTCTGCTCCCATTTTTGTTAATATTGACGTGTAAATTTGATCCCAGTCCTGTTCAGACACGTACTTTTCATTTACTTCTTCTGTATACGTATCTAATTCCGGAAGGTTTACCATTCGATAATAAAGCAAAGGCAAAAGTTCTCTTGACTTGAAAATAAAATCCCGCTTGGTGAATTGATCTGCATGTTCTATGAATATACAAAACTCACTGGCGGTTTGTACAAATTCAGAAACCTGAACAGAATTCAGTAAATCATGTAATTTATTTACCTGGCTTTTCTTTTCCATGTATCCTTAAATTCTTTGTAAAGATGGTTAAAATAACAAAGATAATCAATCAATGGTATATGATGTAAGGAAAATGAGATTTTTAATACTTTAGTAGACTTCTAATAAATGATAAACCGGGCAATGAAATGTGATATGATTTTTTTTACATTTTTTCTTGAACGTTTTTGAACACCTTCGATTACATGGACACGAATACATCCATCATTCAATATCTAAAATTTATACAGATCAAGGAAAACAGGCAAATGGTCACTATACCCTTTATTATAACGATACCCCAGGTATGTTCGGAATGGTTTATAACCAACGTGTGAGCGGTCTCGTTCCAGCAGGAATTTTTCACGAAATACACCAACGCTTTTTTTACTTGTATGAAGGCCTGACGAATCAAGCAGGCAATAACCCGAAACAATAAATTGATCGAGCATGTTCCAATGTCCTTTGTATTTATAAGAACCGGCACGTGTATTTGCCTGTAAATACCCGGATAAATTGTATAGTTCACTGCGATGTATATTTTGAAGTTGGCTGTTGGCTTTCAGTATATCCTTAATACTATTATTTTCGGGTTCATCATTATAATCACCCATGACAATAATTTTTGCATACGGATGAACAGACAATACAGAGTCTATATGTTTTCTTAACATGCGGGCTGCATATACTCGTTTTGGTTCACTGGACAGCCTTCCTCCATACCGTGAAGGCCAGTGGTTAACAAATACATGAACCGTGTCTTGCAATAAAACACCTTTTGCATAAAGAATATCCCTGGTTTTTGATCCCGTGTCAAAAGGAAATTGAAGAGAAATGAACTCATCTTTCAGCAATGTGAAATGGTCGTCTAAATACAATAATCCAACATCAATTCCTCTCCAGTCGGGTGATTCTTTATGTATAACCCGGTAATTGTATTTTGATAGCGGAGTCTTGTAGATCAGGTCAACCAATACACCTTTGTTTTCTATTTCACACAAACCTATGAGTTCTGGTGGTTCTTCCCCTCCCACTGCGACAGCAACTTTGTAGATTTTAATGAGTTTTTGTTTATACTTGTATTCATCCCAATGTCTGTGAGCACCCGGCAAAAATTCTTCATCTTTATGATCAGGATCGTCTATTGTATCAAATAAATTTTCAACATTATAAAACATGATACGTGCATCGCCACGTTGCAGCGTGTAAATATTTTCATTATTTATAAATGAACCAGGTTTATTCTTGTTTTGTTTTGTAAAACAAGAATAACATACAATCGCAGTAATCATACTGATCACGATTACTACAAAATAACCTTTATAAAATCTATTTTGAACTTTCATATGCTCCCAGGTCTGGTTCTCCATCCAATAGCCTGTTATTCTTTAAATAATCTGCAGGATATTGTTGTGCTGATTGATAATCTCCTTTATCAATAGCGATTGATATTGAATCAAGCTGAAAATCCTGGTCTTCGACTGAAACAAAATCAGGGTTTTCATTGATTATCGGGTCAATAAAATGAGCTGTATTGTCTAAATCCAGCTTATCTTCATTTGCTTTTAATAAACAATGATCAAATACATAATATAATGCCCTGCTTTCATCAGTTTCTCCAATTTCTATTTCGCTTTGATTATATCCATGTACAATGCTGTTATAAAACAGTACTTTCATATCATCAGAAATATGTTGATTGCCAAAAGGAACTTTGTTGGTTATTAACACTGAAGGTTCATTTCGAAGGGAAAATTGATAATAATTGGCAATGGTTGTATGATAAAAAGTATATGCACCGCCATTCCATAAATGAACGGCATAGGTTCCGCAATTGGCAACAACAAGGTTTGCCGAGGTGATTTTAGCATTGCAGGCAGATATCCCTGCATAGGTCATATTTTTGATCATGCAATTATGCAGATGTATTTTAGGATTGGCTGTATCATTGTCAGGATGTTCATAATCGCCTATCCGAAGCCCCAATACGCCGTTTCTGATCTCCGTGTATTGCAACTGATTATCTTTACTGCTATTGGTAAAATATACACCTCCCCATTGACCAGGAATATTTTCATAATCCTCGTCCAGCCTGCTGCCCGTGAAAATCACCGGGTTGCCTGGCGCACCAGATGAATGGAGCGTTCCTTCAATATTAAGTTGTGCATTCCTGTTGAAATAAAATTTAGCCCCTGAATCAAGTTGCATAACGATCCCGGTGTCAACAGTAAATGAATGTCTTATTAAAAAAGGTTTATCGGCAGGCATAAGCGAATCATTCCTGAGTTCATAATGGTCAATCAAGTAAACATCCTGGCCATAAGCTATTAATTTAATATCCTGTATTTTGTTATTTGTGATAAAGACGATAGAATCTTTTTCAAGCATCTCATTTCTATCCGGGTCAATGGTCACCTCGACAAAAATATACATGCTGTCTTTTTCCCGGAGTGCAATATTATTTACCTGGTGGCTTTGAATCCCGTTAATATTCAGACGGAAATCAGATGACTTGCCTCCTGCCAAATAGATTGTTGAGATATTAATATCCTGTTTAAGCGGATTGAATACCTTGAATTGACGTGTTATACTTCCAATACTGCTGAAGATCGTATCAAAATGTACCGTGTCAGTTGAAAACATAAGCCCTTTCCCGTTTTTTTCCATGATTTCTTCTTTTGTACAGCTTACTATAATCAACAATAACAGCCCTGGTAAAAAAAGTTTTTGCAATATTTTCATGCTCTGTTCACTTATTTAAATAAATAACCCCCAAAGATAAAGAACATTTGACGATTGTATTTTATAGTAACGCAATTTATTTAAATAAATTAAGTCTTTACTAAAATTTCGAGCAGAATAAATCAATATTTTCGTTTTGGTATTAATTTCGGTTATAGATATGCCCATGATATCAGGCTACAATACATTGACAGTGATGTATTGAATGGTTTTACCGGTGGAGTGATTTTAAAATTTAGTGTTTTTTAAAATAATTTATTATTCTTTGTAACCTTTTTTTAATTGCCCCCGTATAAATTCATAAATGGTTTAATAAATAGGGTTAATACATTAAGTTTAATTAGTTGGTAAACGGCTGTTTTTGAAATATAAAACAGCCGTTTTACTTTTTAAAAACCTATGTTAGGGATGCATTCATATAGTGTTTGTCTATAGTCACTTGAGTTTATGGTCACATACCATATCATGTTCCACACCGGTTTGTGAAATCATAAAATCATGCATATAATAAATATTTTATTTTTATTTTTGCATTTTTGTCCGGTGGTGGAATTGGCAACACGTCTGACTCTGGATCAGAAGAGTCCAGGTTCGAACCCTGGCCGGACAGCATTATTATATACATGCTTTAATTGACTAATACAAATTGAGATTAATTTTTTTCCGGTTGTTCATATACAAAATCAAAATCTTTTGTACTTTTATCAAAGTTTATCATGGTGTATAGGCCATGCTGTATTTAAAAAACATAAAATATTCCGGAGGGCACTATCATGTTCAATAAAATCACAACTGCAAAAGTTGAAAAATGGGCACAGGAAAATAACCTGAAAAAATTAATAAAAGGTATTCAGTCAAAAAACCATACTGTACGTGATAAAACCTTTTCCGCCATTCACAATATTGAAAATGCAGGAGCTAAGCTCAAAGAGATTTACAATAAGGCGAATAATAAAATTAAGTCAGGAGTCGTTTCTGCAGCTGCTGAAATAAGGGATGAATATTCAGTACAAATCTTAAAAGAAAC
>CAYFQI010000023.1:0-18457 GCA_964345135.1 uncultured Bacteroidales bacterium | reverse complement strand
AATTACTAGAAGTCCCCTATAGTATGAAAGTTAAAAAACCTTCACAAGAAGAAATAAATTCAACTCAATTATGGGGAGAATGGAGTAAAGAACCGTCTGAATTCCTCTGGGAATATGATGTGAAAGAGACTTGTTATATCCTCGAAGGTGCAGCAACTGTAACAAGCAATGATGGTGAGCAGATATCATTTAAGGCAGGCGACTGGGTAGAATTTGAAGAAGGCCTTGAATGCACCTGGAATATCACAGAATATGTAAGAAAAAAGTATATGTTTGGTTAAAAAAATGCTTTTGTCTGTACATTCTGAGCTGTTTTTAGATTTTTAATTCATGGAAATGAATAACAAAAAAGAATTATTTGGAGAAATTGAGAACCAACCTGTATATTTGTATACACTCTGTAATGACCGTGAGATATCTATACACATCACGAATTATGGAGGCATTATACAGGCTGTTTATATGCCGGATAAAAGCGGCAGGAAAGATGATATTGTATTAGGTTTTGACAACCTTGATGACTATGTGCAAAATGACCATCCCTATATTGGTCCGCTTATTGGAAGATATGCCAATCGTATTGGTAATGCACGGTTTGAAATTAATGGGAAAACGTATGATTTGACTGCTAATCATGGAAAACACCAATTGCATGGTGGCAGTAAAGGTTTTGACAAAGTGATCTGGAATATTGTTGAGGAAATCAATACCCAAGACGAAGTTGGGGTTGTTTTGAAATATTATAGTAAAGACGGAGAAGAGGGGTTCCCGGGTAATGTATCTGTGCATGTTAAATATGCATTAAATAATGAAAATGAATTGACCATTCAATACTTAGCAAATACAGACAAGTCAACCCATGTTAATTTAACCAATCATTCTTATTTTAACCTCACAGGATGCGCTGATACGATTTTAAACCATGAAATAACAATAAATGCCAACCATATAACAGAGGTTGATGACGGTTTAATCCCTACTGGCAACATTATTAAAATTGAACAATCACCTTTGGATTTCACAGCATTCCATAAGATTAGGGAACGTATTCATGATACTGAAAATGGATACGATCATAACTATGTGCTAAACACAAACAGTGAAGATATGATTTTTGCTGCACAAGTCAAAGAGCCGGTTTCTTCACGTTCTGTTAAAGTATTCACAACAACTCCAGGTATGCAGTTTTATACAGGGAATTATCTGGATGGTAGTTTAACAGGGAAAAACGGAATAAAGTACAAAAAAAATATGGGATTATGCCTGGAAACACAACATTTTCCGGATACACCGAATCAATTGGGTTTCCCTGCTACCTTGCTACTACCGGGAGAGGAATACAAGCAGATGACGAAGTATAAATTTGTAGTTGAATAGAATTAATTTGCAGTTTTTTCGTAAAGATCGGTTTTGCAGTGATGCCCGTTTTGTATAACAATCTCATCAAGATTGTTTTTATCTATAGCATATACATCATGTAAAATGGCAGGAACCATTGTATGATTATTGTTAATGCTCGTGATCGAATCTTCTGCAAATTCTTTTTTAGAATGGAATGTATGAATAACTTTTGCAGCTGTTTTGGCCAATTCATTCAATGGTTTATAAACAGTCATGGTTTGAATGTTTTGTAATATGAGTTTGCAGTTATCCAAATCTGCATCTTGTCCTGCAAAGTAAATTGCGTCGTTAAACAGGGTGTCGTTTTCACGGTAATATTGAATAGCTCCCCTGGCAATGCCATCATTCCCGCATATCATAGCATCAAGTGTATCTCCATATTTTTGATAACAGGTGTCCATGTGATTGTATCCTTGTGAATTACTCCAGCTATTGGCAAACACGTTGTATACAATATTTACCCTGTTTTGTTCGACCAGTGGTTGTAAAACGCTTAATTGTCCTAATTTTAACAGGTATGAATTATTGTCGGAAGTCGGCCCGTTAATTAATGCATATTCTCCTTTGCATTGCTCTGTTAAATATTTTGCCTGTAAACGGCCTACCAGAAAGTTATCAAAAGAAACATAAAAATTTAGGTCACATCCTTTAATAAGACGGTCATAAGCAACCACTTTTACGTTATTTTCATGTGCGTATTGCACGATTTCAGCTGCTTTATCACGGTCTACACTAACAATGATTATATAATCAACGTTTTTATTGTCAATGAGCTCATGAGCTTGTTTGTCCTGTAGGGCTGCATTTTTATTTGCAACTCTAACAACCGGTGTCCCTCCCAGTTTTTTGATTTCCCGGACAAGATAATCCCGGTCTTTTTTCCATCGCTCTGTTGTATAATGTGGCATTAATATGCCCACCCGTAGCTCTTTTTTGGGGGTTTGACAGCTTTGAAAAATGAATAAGGTAAGAAATAATAATATACTTTTTTTTATATATTGTTTATACATGTAAATATCTATTCTTATTTGCTTTATTACTATAGGTGACTTCTATTCATTATATCTGTTTTTTGAAAGAAAATAATGAATAGAAATCCCCTATAACAAAGATAACAAATTCTGTTTAAAGATAAATAGTATATTTATTTAATCACATAAATTATTTACATGAATACTATCAGGGATTCCTTTACAAATTTCTTGTTTTTCAATAAAATTATCACTTATCACGGTTTCTTCAATATTGTCTTTTGTTACGGCAACAAATGTTTGTTTCAAATAAGCAGGAACCATTTTGTATCCGTTGTTAATGGTGGTCAGGTTGTCTTTTTTCAATTCTTCGCCTTTTGCCATTTTTACTGCAATTTCAGCAACATTTGTTGCATTTTTTTTGATGATTTTATAAATGGTAAATGCTTGTTCCCCTCTAATTATCATTTGTATAGCTTTAACGTCAGCGTCTTGTCCTGACACAAATTTATTTATCACTGTATCTTGTTCTTCAATGGCTTGAATAATTCCTTCAGCCAGCGCATCATTGCCTCCAATTATAGCATTCACAGCAGTATCGGTTTTGTTATAGCATTTCATCATTTCATTGTAGCCTGCTTCTGTGTCCCACTGATCAGCGAATTCATTGTAAACGATATCAATAGCTCCTTTTTCCTGCAAAGGCAAAAGGATACTCATTTGCCCGAGTTTAAACAAAAATGAATTATTATCACGGGTAGGGCCGTTGATCAATGCATAGTTTCCTGTTGGGCACATGTCAACCATTGTTTGAGCCATTGTTACACCAATCTGTACATTGTCAGTTGAATACAGCAGGTCAAGATCACAATTTTTAATTAACCTGTCGTAAGAAATGACTTTAACATTCTGTTTGTGTGCTATTTCAACAATTTTAGCTGTTTTCTCAAGATTTGCAGGAATGATGATAATCACGTCCACTTGTTCTATATTTATCAATGTATCTGCCTGCCTGATTTGTTTTTTATAGTCGGCTCCACACACTTTTGAAATGACTTCTCCACCCAGTTCATTGACTCTGTTTGTAATATATTTTTTGTCTTTATGCCACCTTTCAAGTACCAATTCATCCAATAATAAACCAACTTTGATATCTTCTTTTTTTTGTTTGTTTTGGCAGGCTGAAACAACAACCAACATTATTAATATTATAAATATATGTTTATACATCTGTTTTTTTTAACAATAATAATAAATTTTATGGAAAAACACTAATCAAAATAGTGCCCGGAACAAGAATCGAACTTGCACCCGCTAATGCGGACATGGCCCTCAACCATGCGCGTCTACCAGTTCCGCCACCCGGGCTTGTTAATAAACAAGCAAAATTAATAAATTATAATTGATTAAACATCTTTTGTGATGCAATATTTTTTATTTTTAAAATCAGGTGTGCCTTGAATTTTATATTTCACATTTTCTCGGTTTTTTTTATACTTGACACCACCAGTTTCTTTATCTCTTGAAATTTTACTGTTTCTTTTTTCTTTTATTTTTATTTGTAAATAAATTTTTAAATGATTCGAATGAAGTATAATAGGTTAATGCTACACCTGTTTTTCTGATTTGTCCTTCCAGCACGTTTTCATAATCTGTTTTATTGTATGCTTTGATTCTATAGCGTCCATCATCTGTGAGTGAGTATTCGAGTTCTACATCTCCGGTAAAGCTATTTTTATTTTGTATTCTTTCCCCTATTTCATCCTGAACAGCAACATTTCCCCCAATACTAACTTTCAGGCGCTCATCCATGAATTGTTTCGAAACATCGAGTTCTACCTGTGTTTTGCCGACCTGTTGTTGTTCCCTGTATTGTTGATATGAAGATACATCCAGATTAATGTCCACACCTTTGATATACTGGTTGGCAAATTGGTTAAGCTGATTGCTGATCAGGTTGCTGATTCCGGAGCGGGCAGTATTGTTGATTTCATAATTGGAGGGTGTTTCTGTAGATGAGGGAGATGAAACAAAATTCTTAAATATCAATAATGAAAACACCTGTTTATTTAATTGTGATTCATTTTGTCGTAATTGTGATAATTTGGATTTTACAACAGCATTTTGTTCTTTTTCTTTAAGTTTGATATTAAAGTTGATTTGAGGAGACGTCATATCGCCCCGGATATTCAAAAATACGAGAAATGGCAAACGGTTTTTGTAAATCAACCGTTCTTCAGCTGTCATGGCAGGCAGGTCGCTCGAAACTAATGAGATGGGCGCTGTGTTCACTTTATAATATGCATCTATATGCACTTGTGCATTTGCAACATCACCTATCCAGTTGATATAGCTTCCTTCCTGGATAATAAATTCACGTTGGATAAAATTATAAAGCTGAAGTGTATATTTCCCCTTTTCTATTACATATCTGCCTGTCAGACTTTGTCCGCCCCCTTTGTTCATTGCAAAACTCAGGTTGGCGTTACCCTGTACTTCCAGTGCTTCATTTGTGGCAGGGTCAACAATAATGTGTAATACAGCTCCCTTTTCTATTTTAATATTGGTTGTTAGATTGATGTTTTTGTTTTCACGATTGACAAGGGTGTCTTTCGATTGTATCGATTTCTCTTGTTTAAAGATTGTTTTTTGGGCAGTATCATCCTGTATAAAGTGAACAATTCCCTTTTCTTCTATGGTCGCTTTTTTTTGTGGAGTGACAAAATAAAAATTCGTGTTTTGTAATATATCCAATTTCATATTAATAATTGGTGCATTTGTAGTTCCATTAATGTCGGCATTTAAGTTGGCAGATACATTCCCGTAAAAGTTTCTGTCTGCTTCTGGTTTTGTATTCAGTAGTTTAAAATGGTTTGCAGAAAATTTCAGACCAAGGTTATTGGTTTGGCCAAGTCCCATAGTTCCCGCCAATTTGGCTCTGTTCTTTTGCCTGTCTAAAACGATGATATTTTTTAATGTCAGTATTTTGTTTTGCAAGGTAATTTCTCCTTCAGGCAAAATAAAACCGGTGTTTAATAGTTTAGGTGTTATGTGTATGTTGTTCACTTTGAGAGTTCCTTTGTATTCCGGGTCTTCGGTAGTTCCTTTTATTGAGAAACCACCAGACACGGGTCCTGACAACTCACTGAATTGCCCGCTTATAAACGGATGAATTTTTTCCAGGTGGATAGACTCGATCTCTGCATTTGCATTGATATTATCATTTTTTCCCACCAAATGATAGTTTGCCACCACCTTGATGTAATCTTTTTTGTCTTTCATGGTGATTGTTGCCTGATAGTTTGCCTGTCCGGTTTTACTGGCATTTATATCCACCGTGTTAAACATTTTATGATTCAATACAAACAGGTCAGACATGGTGAAATTGGCATTGATCCCTTGTAAAGCAGTGTCTTGTATTAAAGTGACTTCTCCATTTATGTTGGCGCTTAAATGTTGTTTTGTGATGCCTGCCATTTCAAATAATGTGCTTAAATGAAAATCTGAAAAGATAAAATCGGTATAATTCAATCCATCATTCGTTTGTTTTCGTGTATGAATGACAAATTTTTCATTGTTTCGTTTCAGGATGAAGTTGTTTGTATGAATTTGTTTGTCAATGAATTGGATATGGTTTTCTGCAGGAATGTCCCAATCTTTTTTATTCAGAATTAGTGTGTCTGGATTGATATGCAAGTATAATGCATCCTCTTTGTTATGAAGCCGGGAATTTATTTTGTAATGAACAGCACCGCGGCTATCCAGCATTACAATTTTGTTATGGATTGTTTGTTGAAGAACATCCCCGTATATATTGGTGTTATTGATTATTAATGAGTCATATTGCAGAAGGTTGAAACCGGTCGCATATGTCATACTGTTTTCATCGGAGTCAATATTCAGTGTAAGTGAATCTATATTTATGGATTGATATTGCAGCCCGGGGATTAGTGTTTTAAATTTTAGTCTGGTGTTTTGATCGTTATAGGATGCTTTTAATAAAACCGGTTCAAAATCTACTAAATCGGGGAATAATATGTCGGTAATGAATTTGTTGTCCGTTATTTTTAGATATGCGTTAAAATGTTTTTGCTTTTGTGTTGGTTTTATTAATGTATCCTGGAATTGAAAATAATGATTCAAATGGTTTTTTATGATCCCTTCTAAATCCTGCATTTTTACCGATCCTGTATATCTGATATGTAAAAAGTCTGAATCTGCTTTTAAGTCTGTACTATCCCTGTCATTATAAGCTCTTAAAACGACCGAGTCTGTACTGTATTTTTTTTCACCATTGAAAACCAGTATATCATAAATATTTATGGTGCCATTGATATTATTGATGTTATTGCCACTGAATTCGGTTTGCAGCCTCCCTTTACAACGAATATCCCGGTTGGATAGATTGATTGCCTGAAGATCGGCTGTATACAGATCAAATACGGCTTCATACTTCGGGATGCTGTCGCGTAATCCGGCCTGGCCTTTTAGTGTAAATCTGATATTACTGTCTTGCGAGGCAATGGTTCCGTTAAAATAATTTTTCGTTGTATTTCCTTGTATTGTGATAGCCTGGTATGCATAATCATTGTATTCAATGATATCTGAATTGATTTCAATGGTTAGATGATGGTTTTTAAATTGTTTTGATGTTCCGTCAATTTTTCCATTCAGTATAATAGCTCCAAGTTGTTCTTTTTTTAATAATTGACCAAGCTGGTAATCAGTATTAAATTGAAGTGAATAGTGCTCTGTTGAATCCTGTGGGTTGCGTTTTAAAACTCCCTCCATATTCAAATATCCCTGTGACGTTTGAATGTTCATGTCTGTTGTAATGCGGCTCTTTATTTCCTTGATATTTCCGGACATGGATATTCTTTTCGGAATGGCAATGTTTTTGGGTTTAAGGGAGTCTTCAAGTATTCTGAAAATTGTTGTGTGGCTTGTATAAAATGTGTCGAGCATGATGTCTGGTGATAATTTTCGTATGTTATTATAATGGCTGATGTTGCCTGAAATGTTCAACCCGGTATGTACTCCAATGCCAAACCTGAATTTGTGGAAGCCAATATTGTTTTGACTTGCTTTGAATAGCCCGTTGATGTTCAGAATGATTGCAGTATCCCTGCAAATATCAAATTGCCTTTTTAATGAAGGAACAAAATATACAATGTCTTTCATCCCAATACCGGATTGTTCGAGATTGACTTTAATGTTCCCTGTAGATATTTTTTGTAGACTAGGATATTCAATGGTTGTAGTGTGCTGAAACGTGCTAGCAGGTGTTACGAGTACAAAATTATTAATTTCAGTGTGCCGATTATTTGCATTCAGTTGAAATTCAAGGTTATTGACAGTAAATCCGTTTTCGTCATAAAAACTTACATGTTCAACATTTCCCTGGTAATCTTCCTCTGAGACGTGGATGTTTTTTGCCTGTAATGTAATATCGTGAAGATTAATATTATTTGCATCAAAATGGGTAGTGGGGGGTGGAATTTCTCTATTGGCTAATTTGAATGCATTGTTTTCAAGTTTTAAATTGTGTATTGACCATTGCCAATTGGCAGTTTTTTTTAATGATTTTTTTTTTTGTTTAAATTGAGCAATGGATAAAGAATCTTTACGGGTCATCTTTGTTTTTTTTATTGTTAAGCTGGTATGTTTTATGGCAGCTTTTTGAAGCCTGATTTGTTTATCAGGAATATTCATTTTTTCAGGCCGAATGAAAGCATGTGCGCTATCTATACTGGTGACTTGATGAAACATATGATCATTGATATTAAGGTTCACATTTTTGATTTCCAGGAATTGCGTCAGTTTGATATCTAATTTAAATGGTTGGGGTTTTTTAATTTTTTTTGAGCGGGTTGTTATATCTATTGATGTATTTTTTATCAGTATGTTTTGTATCTCAATCAGGTTGTTGGCTGGTTTTATGGTTTCAGCCTTTACATGAAGATTTCCGATCCTTACTTTCTTTTTATTGCCGGTTATTTTATCGAATTGCAGAAGGGAGATGTTTTGAAGTCTTAATCGTCCCAAATCATATGTCCATTGTTTTTGTGTGGAATCTTTTTGTATTGTATCGTTTTGTTTTTGAGATTGTTGTTGTGTAATGAATGAATAATTATACGTGCTGTCCTGTGGTGATTTGATGAGATTGAGCCGGGCATTTTCAATATTGATAAAATCCACTTCTATCTTTTTATTCAGCAATGCAAATGCATTATACAGGATTTGAATGTGTCCGACATTGGCCAGGGTATCATTATTTGTGCCTTCTATGAAAATGTTGTTTATTATTATCCTGTTTGGCAATGTGATGCTGATCTCTTTGATTTGAATGGTTGTATTGAATTGTTTCGAAAGTTTTTGTTCAGTAAGGTTGGTAAGTTTTTTTTGAACAGGTGGGAAATGAAAAAGGAGTGAGCTAAGGATCAGGATGCATAGAATAATTGCAATGATTGTTGCGAATAGTTTGAGTATTCTTTTTAATAATGTATTCTTTGTTTTATGTTCATTCATAATCTGTTTTTTAAAATTGCCTGGTGTATGGCAATTTAACGTTATTTATCTATATAAAAAAAAGAGCCAAACTGGTTTATGTAGCATTATCGGCGGGTTATAAGGCGTTTTATTCGTGACAGTTTTCCTGTTTTGTAGATTGATTTTAGTTTTAATAATTTAAATGCTTTGCCCATCAACAGGTATTTGGCCTGTGAGCCAACGGAAATTCCTAAAGATATCACAAAGTTACGTTTGGCCTGCCGGATGCTTGCCGACAAGGCTTCCCTGTTTATTGCGATATCTTCCTGAAGTTGTATTTTAGCTCGTTGAAGATCTTTATAGTTTCTGATTTGGTTTCTCATATTTAGTTGTAATTGATGAGTTGATAAGGGCGTATTAGTTTGGGGATTGAGTATATTTTGCATTTTTTTAGTGCTTGTCTTTGAGGTAACATTTTTAAAATGTTATTATTTACATACCTGGTTTAACAGTTATATTTTTTCTTTCAATCCCCTTTTTATGCTCATTTACTTCTGTGCTTCCTTTGCTTCATCCTTCACTTTTTGTGCTTCTTTTTCTACTTCTTGTGCTGCTTTTTTTCTTGTTTCTTCTTCTTGTTCTTTCATATCCATTTCAAGGTTTGCAAACTTGATTTTCATTTCGTCAACGAAAGTATTAATAGAATCTTTCAGGTCGTCAACTTGTTCGTTGATGTCTTCATCCAGGTCTTTTTTACATAAAGAGGATACTCTTTTTATTCGTCTTCTGGTTTTTTCACCTTTGTCAGGAGCTATTAAAATACCTGTGGTTAAACCGGCCAATGCACCGGTAACAAATCCTACAAATCCATTGCTAGCCATATAAATTTATTTTTAGGTTTATAATTTATTAAGTAGTTATTATTAACAGGCAAAAATCCTGCCAAAGAGGAAAGAGAACCGTTTTGAAAAATGCGAGTGTTGTTCTTAAAATAAAAATTTATCCGGCTGTTTAATTGAATGGGTGTCAATGTAAAATGCTGAAATAATCTGGTCAGCTTCTTTTAATTGTTTTATGAGCTGATGAATAAATGTATTATCATATCCTTCACCTGTTATTTTTAGAAAAAAATCAAGGTTTTGAAGTTCTTTGATGAGAAATCCATTTGTACCTTTATTGGCAATGAGATGATAATCTAATAGAGTGTCTTCGTCTTGATAGGTATACAAAGAAAAGGATTGGTTGGTGTTTAATTTTTTGTTAAATATTTCCAGATCGTTGATTTTTATTAGATTCAGTCCGAGATTTTTATTTATGCTCCAGGTCAACCGGTAATCATGTTCGTGTGCCGAAATCCCAATCAATGAAAAATTATATTCCGGAGTGTATTTGAGTTTATGTATTTTTTTTTTCATGGTTGCTTTTTTAGGGTATTTAAACCGGGAAATATTGAAATGTTATGTTGTATAGTTTCCGGAAAGTACTTCACATGCATTCTTTGCATAAAATCCACGGAGGTCTCTTGCATATTTTTTCATGATTGCTTTTCCCCTGCGTTCATGATCTCCACAAAGCAATAAGGCACGGCCTAAATAATATTCACGTAGCGAAGGATGATTCGTGTTTGTTTCATCAGGGGCGGCAGCATATTCTATTGCAGTTTCGATGGTTGGAATATCATGTTTCATCATTCCGGGCATTTCGAGGATGTTATATAGCATTTGAGCAGCCTCCGGCGATTGGAAGTTTTCAAGAGCCAATGAAATGGCGAGAAAATGAGATAGCTTACTTTCTGCAGTTAATAATGCAGCTTTTTCAAGGATTACTGGCAATGCATTTTCATGCCTTGTATTGCCCAGGGCGATAATTAAACTGTCAAGATAGTCTATGCCTTTGGGCTTGGGCATGGTGTTGTTTTGGTTTTTTTTCTTTTTCTTTGTATCTTTTTCTTCAGTATCCTCTTCTTTTT
Organism: uncultured Bacteroidales bacterium; assembly: GCA_964345135.1. Taxonomy (GTDB): domain Bacteria; phylum Bacteroidota; class Bacteroidia; order Bacteroidales; family JBBRXJ01; genus CAYMKE01. The sequence continues at coordinate 7,627 of CAYFQI010000023.1, read as the reverse complement.
CCCATGAAGTGATTGAATCTACCTTATTGTATAATATTTTCCAACCGTCTGCATATCCATATATTCCCAATGCATGTGCATAAGCTAATTCTGCCTTATGGTCTTTCGTTTCCTGCATTCTTGTTTTAATGAACTGAATGCCTTGATTTTTATTCCATAGTAATTTTTCAATATTTGTATAATTGCTGTCCACTTTTTTTGCAGCTTGTATTAATTGTTCTTCACCGGGGGGGAAATTATCATTGATCATTTTTTCATTAATATAGCCCATCATCGAGAGTTTTTTTTGTAGTTTTTTCAAAGATATTTTCCTGATGCTTTGACGTGAGGGGGCAACCATTGCTGCGGCAAGTCCAATGGTATATCCCTGGTTTTGGATACTTTGCAGGTTGCATTGAAACGAGGCCGCATTTCGTTCTATCCCGATTGCATGTCCGGTTACTACAATACTGTCGAGTCCTTTAGGAAGTAAACTTCTCAGGGGAATATTGGCTTGTATTTTTGTTTCAGAATAAAGAGGAGCTTTTAATTGAAGTAAATGATTTGACGTGTATTCACTATTTTTGAAAATCCCTTTTTGAATCGATATTGTATCCGGGTATGTCCTGTTATTAAATATGTCAAGGGCCGAAATATTTTGTTCTCCATTTATTTTCCTTCTTTCTTCCGAATAAATGAGTTCACCAATATCATATGCTTCTTCATGATGAATTTTTTCAGTTACCAGGGTACGCTGTATGTCAAAGATATCTGTATTTTCAACAAATGTACATTCCGAATAAACCAGTTGTTGTCCATTTTTGATTACCGGGACACTCGCCGCTAGTTCAGGCATAGATTTACCGGGTGAATGTTGATATTGTGCTCCGGCTGCAATTGCAATGTCCGCATTTCCGGTTGCATCGATAATTGTATTTGCCCATATTATTCCTTTTCCAAAGGGAGTGATAATAACTGCTCCTTTTACTTTCCTGAATTCAACAATTGCCCCGCATCCAATCGCACCAAACCATAATTTTCCTCCCGCTTTTGTGAATTCTTTTCTGAGCCATTCCATTTTCCAGTTTTGGCACCATTGTTTGGGTTGTACTTTATCTTTTTTAGGTTCCCCCCGGAGTTTTTTTATTTCATTGATGACCTCAGCAGCAAATCCGGGTTCATGGGTTTTGTGATTTTGTTCAATTAATCCTTTCGTGGTAAGTCCCCCGAGCCCGTGCAGGTGCTCAATGCAAAGTGTTCTGGCCCCGTTCCTTGCAGCACTGATGGCAGCAGCTGATCCGGATGAACCTCCACCTACCACCAATACATCAAATTGTCCTAATACGGGGATGTCCATTTGTTGTTTTGGGATTTTTCCTTTCATCATTGACGAACGTATGAAGCTATAGGTCATTTGGGGTGTGTGCATCATATTAATAAAGACACTGGACGACAATATAGAGATTTTATTACCTGTTTTGACAGATGTAATATCTTTAGCTACTGTTTTCCCGATTCGGGTTCCAAATTCAATGATGTTCACCGGGTCTGTTAACTGAAGAGCTGCTTTTCTCGAAATATCAATGCATTCTCCCAGGATGTAGATTCCTTTTTTATCTTTCGGACGGCAACTTTCGATTGGTATCCCTTCGATGTTAAGATTTTGAGTTCTGCAACTTTCTTCTCCAACAATGAAATCGGGTGATACATATATTAAATCATCGGCGCAATCTACCTGTTCTTTATCCCAGGTCAGATCACGCATGAGTTGTTCTGCTTTGGCAAAGGATGAAAACGAATTGTCTTTCATATTAATATCAGCAGAGAATTTCCATGCCGGATATTCTTTTGCAGGAAGATTTGGGTCTTCAATAACAGATATACCCGGAGTGAGTTTTTCTGCTTCAACCCCTTCTTTTTTTAAAGCTTGATTGCCGGCAGTAATAAAATGGAATGTATGTTTTCCTTTAAAAAATGGAGCGGTTTTGGCTCCTGTCATTCTTGCTGCTGTTGCTCTTGGTGTGGCATCAATGATGACTTTTGAGCGAATGGCCTGCTCTCCCGTGCAGTTTATGATAACAGCACCGGAAATATGATTGGACTCATCAACAAGTATATTACTGATATATGAATTATAAAGAAAATTAATATGATGATCGATCAATGTTTTGTCAAGTATCTTTTTAATGTAAAAAGGGTGTGGTGGTTTTTTAGTGTTTAAAAGTTGTTTGGCTAAAGGTGTATTGGGAGTGTTTTCAGACCATAAATTGTACGTGCCGCATATATCTTCACCGAGATAGGGTTTACGAGTTACTACAAAAGGTTTGGCTCCGGTGTTGGCTATTTCAACAGCTGCAGCGATTGCACCGGCTCCGCCACCAAGAATTAACGCATCAACATCCTGGATAATAGGAATTTCTTTTTCAGGGTGAATGCATTCTGCTCTCGGATCTGTTAGCGATTGGTTTGTTGACTTATTGGTTAAAAAGTATAGGCCACTTGTGGATACCAGCATGGTACCCATTGATGAATATTTGATAAAATCTCTTCTTTTCAATGGATTATGATTTAGAAATTAAATGAAACACCTTAAAATGTCAAATCTAATATAATAATTTTTGACACGCAAGATTAATAAGATTTATTTACTGGGATTCATTTTTTCCATTTTGTAAATAACCTGCCCGGCAGCATTTTGTTCAGCTTCTTTTTTAGATTTCCCTTCTCCTTCTCCCTTTAATTGTTCTTCTATATAAACTTTCGAGTTAAATGTTATTTCATTGAATTGATTTTTTTCTTTTTCAATGCTTTCGAAAACCACTTCTGTATTGTTTTTTTGTCCCCATTCAATGAGTTGACTTTTGTAATCTGTATCATCAGATAACATATTTTCTATATTATGATGGGGCAGGAGAATGTGTTTGATCACGAATTCACGAGCTTTTTTAAATCCTTTGTCCAGGTATATGGCTCCAATGAGTGCTTCTAAAGCATTCCCGTACAGGTTAATGCGTGAATTGTTATTCACTTTATAAAACATTAATTGATCAAGCCCTTTATTAATCGCTATTTTGTTAAGATTTTCACGGCATACGATTTTTGATCTCAGTTTACTTAATACTCCTTCATTTTTATCAGGGAGTTTTGTAAAGAGATATTCAGCGATCACGGCATCTAAAATAGAATCACCAAGAAATTCAAGTCGTTCATTATAGATTCTCCTTCCGTCTAATTCGTGGTAGGTTGATTTGTGAACGCATGCTTTATAGTAATATTTAAGTTTTCGGGGAGCATATCCAATAACTCCTTTTATACTTGTTTTTAATGTTTTTTTTAATTGACGATCTAATGTAAGGGACATAAAAGATTATATTGAAAAAACGGATCAATATATTATTCCAATCTTCTAAAAATCACGGATGCATTATGACCGCCAAATCCAAAAGTATTGCTCATTGCAATATCAATTTTACGTTCTACAGCTTTATCGTAAGTTAATTGAAGTTTGTCATCTATTTCCGGATCGCATTCTTTAACATTGATAGTAGGCGGGACCATATTATTTTTTATGGATAGAATGGCAGCAATTGCTTCTATTGCCCCTGCTGCACCTAATAAATGTCCTGTCATTGATTTTGTAGAACTTAAATTGATGTCATAAATAACATCTTGAAAAACAGTTTTACACGCAGCTGTTTCAACGATGTCTCCAAGTGGTGTTGCAGTACCATGCAGGTTAATATATTGTACGTTATTAGTAGTAAGCCCTGCATCTTCCAGTGCATATTCCATGACTCTTTTTGCACCTATGCCCTTGGGATCTGGAGCGGTGAGATGATAAGCATCAGCACTCATACCGCCACCTGCTAATTCAGCATAAATGGGTGCACCACGTTTGATAGCATGATCGTGAGTTTCAAGAATCAATGCGCCTGCACCTTCTCCCATTACAAAACCATCCCTGGTTTTGTCAAAAGGACGGGATGCGGTTTTGTATTCTTCATTGTTTGTTGATATTGCTCTAGCCGAATTGAATCCACCAATTCCTGCTTCATTAATGGCCGCTTCTGATCCGCCGATTACAAATACATCGGCTTTCCCGTTTCTCAGGTGAGTAAGCCCGTCTATGATCGAATGAGAGGATGTAGCGCATGCTGAAACAGTAGCATAATTGGGCCCTTTGAATCCATATTTAATAGAGATAAGGCCTGCAGGAATATCAGAAATCATGCGCGGAATGAAGAATGGACTAAAGCGTGGTGTTCCGTCACCGCTGTAAAAATTTTTTACCTCTTGTAGAAAAGTATTGATGCCACCAATTCCAGAACCCCAAATGACTCCGATCCTGTCAGGATTTTCATTCTCAATATCCAGCCCCGAGTCTTTCAATGCTTCTTCTGCAGCTATAAGCGCATATTGAGAAAATAAATCCAGTTTTCGTATTTCTTTACGATCAAAATGATTTTCAGGCTTGAAATTTTTTATTTCGCAGGCAAATTTAGTCTTGAAATTACTGGCATCAAAATGGGTAATTAGTTCAGAGCCACTAACTCCATTAACCAGGCTTTCCCAGTATTCTTTTACAGTGTTCCCTATTGGTGTGAGGGCCCCGAGGCCAGTGACAACTACCCTTCGTGATTCCATGAATTTAATTCGTTTGGCGTTTGGTTAAATAATTATTTGGTGTTATCTTCAATATATTTAATTGCTTCACCAACAGTGCCAATGTTTTCTGCCTGGTCATCAGGAATTCCAATGTTAAATTCTTTTTCAAATTCCATGATTAATTCAACTGTATCCAGGGAGTCTGCACCCAGATCATTAGTGAAACTTGCTTCGGGAGTTACTTCATTTTTATCTACTCCTAATTTATCAACAATGATCGATTTTACTCTTGATGCAATGTCTGCCATAGTTTTAATTTTTAGTTTTTATAAAATTGTTTTAAAAAAATATTTTGCAAAGAAATGTATTTCTGTCAAAATAACAAATAAAATTTTTATTTTTTATTCAATTATTATCCGGTTTTGTATGCTTTTTTTTCTTTTTATGCTTTTAAGGTTTCTTTAATTATTTGATTAATAGTTTTTTGTGGTTTTTTTTGTGCTTAGAACATTTTTCTTTTTTTTTTAACATTTTTCTATTTATAAAAAATATAAATAATCATTTTTTACTATGAGATTTTTTATGATATCTAAATAAAAATGGCAAATAATATTTAATTTCGTAGCATTATTTTTAATTTATTCAAGTGAAAAAAAATTTGTAAATGAAGAGAATTGCAATTTTTGCATCAGGAACCGGAACAAATGCTGAAAACATAGTTAATTATTTTTCAGGCCATGAACATATAAATGTTTACATGGCTTTTGTTAACAAGAAAAAAATACAGGTTATTGATCGAATGAATAAACATCGTGTTCCGGTTGTTTATTTTAACAGGCAAATGTTTTATGAGAAATATTATATTTTAGATTTACTTTTAATGAATAAGATTGATATGATTGTATTGGCTGGTTTTTTATGGTTGTTTCCTGTTCCGGTTATCAATGCATTTGAAGGCCGCATCGTGAATATCCATCCTGCTCTTTTGCCTAAATATGGGGGAAAGGGTATGTATGGTACGAGAGTGCATGAAAGCGTATGGGAAAATAATGAAACAGAATCAGGGATTACCATACATTATATAAATGAGGAATATGATATGGGAGAACATATTTTGCAAAAGAAATGTTCCATAGATAAAACAGATACACCAGAAACCATAGCTAAAAAGGTGCAGCAACTGGAATATGATTTTTTCCCGAAGGTTATTGAAGATTTGCTAATGAAGCAATGAGCAATTTTGAGACAAGCATAACAAAGTTAGCGGACGTGATGAGCCAAATACTTATACGTGGTTTCGGGGGGCACTTACCTGTTGTGCATATATATATCATATTCTTTTAACAATGCATTGGTAAACATTTCGGCAATGACTTTGGAACCCTGGTAACTAAAATGTGTGAAGTCTTTTTCTGCCAGAGGGGGATCAGCAAATACCCAGCTGGGCATCGAGTTCTCGCCTCCCATTGCTTTATAAACATCCCAAAAAGCACATCCTGCTTTGAGTGCTGCATTTTTTTGTGCATCTCTTATTTTCTCAATATTCGGGTATGAAACATAATACCCGAAGAGCTTACGCGACATGTCAGATACTCCTAGTAAAATAATTGGCGTGTTATTGCTTATGCGTTTCAGGTACATCAATTGCCTGTACAATTGTTTTTCATATTGTTTGTAATCTTTTTTGATATAGGGAACTACATTAACACCGAATTGTAAGAGTATGAGTTTTACATTTAATTGTTGATACATTGATTTGAAAAAAGAATAATTGGTTTTCGTGAATTCTAATCCACTACTTCCCCTCATCGGGATGTTATCCAGTGCAATACCTGATGTGTTATCCAAAGCTATACCATAGATATTGGGGCTGTCTTGCCCGTCAAAAGTTAATTCAAAATGCCGCGGAGGGTTTTGAAAATGCCAGGTTAATACCCGGAGCTGATTTGACGGTTCTAGTATTTCAGCATCAAGTGATTTGTCCTGCACTTTCATTTGTGCGATACATGGTTCAGTGTTCCCGCTGTAAAATAATCTGAATTTTTTGTATTTTCTTGCCAGAATATAAGAATAGGAAGGCCGTTGGATGTATATCCTGGCTTTGTAAATTTTATCCTGATTTTCTAAGGGATCATTGAATCTCGAGAAATTAAACAATAAACCGAATTTTCTGTATCCCGAGGGCAGTTTTGATTTTTGTTTGATGGTATAGTTTCTCCAATTATCAGATAAACTCATATCTAAAGAGATGTTTTTTAAATATCTCTGCCTGACAGGGATTAATCCGACTCCCGATCCACCAAAGCGTTTTTGTAATTCATTTCTGATATATGATGACACCCTGTCCCCTTCAATTTGAGAATCACCAAAATGAAGTATCCTCATTAAATTGTTACTCCTCTTGGTTTTTGTTAAAGAACGGAAAAAAGGATGTAATATGGAATGATCATTATCAGGAAAATCAAGAGAATGCAGCACGTGTTTAATGCTGTCGGTTTTAAATTCCCGGATCATCGTATCTGTTGGTTCAGAAACATGTAAATAATATGCATTGTTGTTTATAGGAGTGTTAGCCAGAAAATCTTCCCACGATAATTTCATCTCATTTACCACGGCGCTGATGGAAGTATTGTCAATAATACCTGAAATGTCTTTGTATTCAGGTTTGGGTTCGGGTGAAATGATCTGCTTTATGTCAATGAAGTCCCATCTTATATTTTCAGAAATATTTATTCCTTTATCAGGAAATACAAAGGATAACCCAAAAATTAATAATAGAATTAATAAAAAAAAGATAAATGTTTTAAATGGCTTCATTAAAATATTTTATATTTGTTCCCGTAGGGTTTTCAGAGTTTCTCATATACTGCTTCAAATTTTGTGCAAATGAGTGCATAACCAAGCCATTGGCTTGAGCTATGCCGAATGCAGCCAAAATTATTTAAATTTTTTTGCATTATCCCGATAGTGCTGCAAAAATTTTCATTATCTATGAAAAACTCTGAAAATTTTGATGCGAAATAATTATTAGAAGTCCCCTTAA
>CAYFQI010000022.1:0-18502 GCA_964345135.1 uncultured Bacteroidales bacterium | reverse complement strand
TTTAAATTTTGAGCAACAACGAAGAAGTTGGACTTTATAGACAAACACTAATTACGTTTCATGCCTGTCTTTAAGTATTTCCACAACATCTTCTATTCGTTTGCCTTTAGCGCTTAATAACACGAGCATATGATACATTAAATCCGCAGCTTCATTTAATAACAGGTCATTATCATTGTCTTTTGCCTCAATTACTAACTCTACAGCTTCTTCACCCAGTTTTTGGGCAATTTTGTTGATGCCTTTTCTGAATAATTTGGTCGTGTAGGATTTTTCGGGCATTTCAGTTTTCCGTTGGTCAATAATGTCTTGGAGTTGTATTAAAAAATCTGAATTATATTTGTTTGTTTTTTCCATATTATTTTTTTATTAAAGATATCATGAAAATTTTTAAACCCGTATTTCAATATGATTTTCGGATAAATATTTTTTAAGGTCGGGAATATCAATGGTGCCAAAATGAAAGATACTTGCAGCAAGTCCTGCATCAGCTTTCCCTTTTGTGAATACCTCACGGAAGTGTTCCGTGTTTCCGGCCCCACCGGATGCAATGACGGGTATTTTTAAATCATCTGATAATTTGGCCAGTGCATCACAGGCAAATCCGTTTTTTGTACCATCATGATTCATAGAGGTGAACAGGATTTCTCCTGCCCCGCGTTCCTGTGCTTCTTTTGCCCAGGAGTAGAGTTCTTTCTCTGTCGGGATGCGTCCGCCATTGATAAAAACTGTCCATTTGCCATTTTTGAATTCTGCATCAATGGCAACAACGACAAATTGGCTGCCAAAATGAAGCGCCATGTCATCAATCAAAGCTGGTTTTTTAACGACAGAGGAATTGACAGATATCTTGTCTGCTCCTGCATTTAAAAGAATTTCACCGTCTTGTAGTTCATTGATTCCACCGCCTACAGTAAAAGGGATATTTAGATTTTTAGCAATCCGTACTACCAAATCGGCCAAGGTTTTTCTTCTTTCATGGCTGGCAGTAATATCCAGGTATACCAGTTCATCAGCACCGGCTTCGGAATACGCTTTTCCCATTTCAACAGGGTCGCCCACTTCTTTGATATCTAAAAAATTGATGCCTTTGACGGTTTGTCCGTTTCGGATATCCAGGCATGGGATGATGCGTTTTGCAAGCATTTTTTAAGGTTTATTTGTTGTTTTTAAATAAGCCGGAAAACAGAATGAGAATGAGGCGAACAGGGTAATGAGATTGTAAAAAATCGGTTTTAACTTTCTGATTTCTAACTTTTGACGTCCTTATTCAGAATAAAATCTTTTAGTTCTGTTAATTGTATATTCCCTTCATATAAAGCTTTTCCAATAATGACACCATAAATTCCTTTATTATTCAATGATTCAATTTCTTCCATCTTGGTGATTCCACCACTTGCGATCAGGTCCATGCCCGGGAATTGTTTATTCAGTTTTGAATATAAATCCAATGCAGCACCTTTTAACATTCCGTCTTTTGATATATCGGTACAAAGTACTTTTTTAATGCCCATGTGCAGGTATTTTTCTAAAAAATCAGAGATTTCTACATTGGTTACATCCAACCAGCCGCTGATGGCAATTTTATTGTTTTTTACATCAGCGCCTAAGATGATTTTTTCATGGCCATAGTGCTGAATCCATTTTTCAAATAACCCGGGGTTTTTTATTGCAATACTGCCAATGGTCACTAATGATGCACCATGGTCAAAAGCCTTTGTAATATCTTCATCTGTTTTAATACCCCCCCCATAATCTATAGTAAGATTTGTACGGCTGGCAATTTTTTCCAGCACAGATATATTTATTACATGTTTAGATTTTGCACCATCAAGGTCTACCAGGTGTAATCTACTGATACCGTGATCCTCGAAATTTTGTGCAACTACCAGGGGGTCTTCATGGTATATTTTTTTTTGGGTGTAATCTCCCTGGCTTAGCCTCACACATTTCCCGTCTATAATGTCTATTGCAGGAATGATGGTAATCATAATGATAAAAAGTTTTTTAAAATTCGTTCTCCAACAGTTCCGCTCTTTTCGGGGTGAAACTGGGTTGCATAAAAATTGTCTTTTTGCAATGCCGAACTGAATGGATGAATATAATTTGTTTCTGCAGCTGTATTTTTTCCAATTTCAGCATAATAGCTATGTACAAAATACACATAATTGCCTTCAAATGATGGATCAAATATCCCGGGATTTACGTTATGAAGGCTGTTCCAACCCATTTGAGGAACTTTGTAGGTGTTTTCTGTCCCGGGTTCCGGTTGAAAACGTCTGACGATTTCATCAAAGATACCTATGCATGGGGTGTCGTTTTCTTCTGAATAGGTGCACATGAGCTGAAGTCCTAAGCAAATACCGAGGACAGGTTGTTTTAATTCTTTGATAAGTATGTCAAGGTTATTTTCTTTCATGAATGCCATGGTAGTGCTTGCTTCTCCTACTCCGGGGAATATTACTTTATCAGCACTTTTTATGATTTCAGGGTCATTTGTTATATTGGCATTAATGCCCAGGCGTTGCAAAGCAAAATCAACCGACCGGATGTTTCCGGCATTGTATTTAATGACAGATAATTGCATTTGTTAAAATTATGAAAATATAACTGTTCTATTGTTATAAACGAGTATATTACGTTGTAAATGCTGATAAATTGCAGTGGAAAGGACGATTTTTTCAAGATCCTGCCCTTTTCTTACCAATTCGCTTACAGCATATTTGTGCGTGATGTGTGTTACATCTTGTTCGATGATTGGCCCCGAGTCAAGATCTTCTGTGACATAATGGCTGGTGGCTCCGATGATTTTAACTCCTCTGCTATATGCTGAATGATAAGGTTTGGCTCCAGGAAAAGCCGGTAAAAATGAATGATGAATATTGATGATGCGATTTGGATATACATCTATTAATTGTTTCGTGAGGATTTGCATATACCTGGCTAATACAACAAAATCGATGTCATTTTCTTTTAATAATTCAATTTCATTTTTTTCTTGTTCCAGTTTGTTTCCTTTATTGACAGGGAATAAGTAAAAGGGTATTTTGAAATGTTCTGCTACGTATGACAAATCTTCATGATTGCTTATGATTAAAGGGATATCCACGTTCCATTCTCCTGATTGATACCTGGCCAAAATATCAAATAAACAATGTGAGAGTTTTGACACGAAGAGTGCCATTTTTGGGGTGTAATCCGAAAAATATAAATCCCAAGACATGTCAAATTTTTGCGCAACCTGGGTGCCAAAAAAATCCCCTATTTTTTCAGGGGGAATTAAAAATCCATCCAGCTCCCATTCAATACGCATGAAAAACACTTTTTCCTGCCGGTCAACATGCTGGTCAAGATGGATAACATTGCCGTTATTTTTATACACGAAATCTGTTATTTCAGCATTGATCCCTTTTTTGTCAGGACAATGAACAAGAAGTATGGCGGTGCTTTTACTCTGTTTCGCCGGAACTTTATGGCGTATCATAATATTTTTTTTAAAAAATTCATGTATTCAATTGAGATTGCAAAGATAATAAATCGCAAAGTCTTTCTTATCTATTATATACGATAAAGTTTTTCCTGTTGTGGAAACCGGTTATAAGAAAAATAAGATAAATGGTTTGGGAAGTCTGTAGCGTGGATGCCACCGTTAAAGGGGGATGTTAAATAATCAGGCAGAAGAGTATTCTGAATATTTTTTTGCCTGATTGTATTTATTCAATAATGAGCTTATGATTTGAATAGTTATTTCCAACTGTAATTTGAAGATTGTATATTCCTTCTATTAATTTCAGGTTTAACAATTGAATATCATAAGAGGTTTTATTCGCTGGTGTGTGATGTATATATACCGCTTCTCCAAGCATATTAAAAATTGTGGTTTCAATTTTTTCCTTCTGCTTTGCTTTAGGTACTTTTATATGAAGTATTCCATGAGAGAATGGATTGGGGTATATAATTGTTTTATTATGAGCAGTCTCGAATTCAGGGGTTTCATTTTTGATCAAGTCTATCTCAACACGTTGAATTTCCGAATATGGTTCAATTCCTAATTTAATGTAATACATCCCAGGTTCGGTAATACTATCAGGATTATTGACCGGAATTGTTGCCAATGAATCTTTCCAGTATGTTACTTGTTGTTCTGAAGTATAACAAGTAATTTCTTTGATATCCCAATATTCCGTATTCGAGGTAGTCAGGTGCAATTTGATGTATTGAGCAGAATCCCCGTCCAGAGCTATAGATGTGGTAGAATTTGACAATACAGAATTAATTTGAGTTGCTTTAGTCCATTCCAAACTATCGGTAGACAAATAGATTTCGCAGGCCCCGTTATTAAACACACTGTCCCCGGAGGTGATATCCATTTTGCTCATTTGATAAACAGATTGTATATTGATGATAATATTGTTTTTCCAGGTTGACTTGGTGTTATTCGTTTTTGCTCTAAAAAAGGAGTCCAGGGCATTATCAAAAATGGAATTGATACCATTTGTATCATTTAAATAGGTCATGTCAGAAAAGATTGTCCACGTGTTTTTTTCTATATTAGAAATGGCCCATCCCCCGTCACTTCCGGAAAGTATAGAAGGGGCAGTCAGGTCTGCATAATATGCAACGGGAGGGTTAGTGACTTTTAATGTGGCTGTATCGGTAAGTATGACTTTTACAGAATCAATATTTCTACACCCATACGAATCTGTTATAGACAAGGTATATATACCATTTGATAAAATTCCAACGGAATCAATAACTGGTTGATGGTTTGATGAAGAGAACCCATCAGGCCCTGACCATGACCAGCTTATTGCATCACCGCCATATTCATTGAATTGTATGTATTCTCCTTTTAATGCAACGATATCATTTCCAACATTGATGTGTGGAGATGCAATTACTGTAATGGAAGCTGTATCGCAACAGCCATTCCAATCGGTAATGGTTAGTGAATATTCTCCTTCCAAAAGTGTCGTAGCGCTGTCAGCCACGGTGGGATTTTGTTCTGTGGAAGAAAAGCTTTCCGGGCCACTCCATGCATACGATTTCATCCTGGCTGGGCCACCGCTTAGAGTGAGCTGAGCGCCTGTACAGACAGCCCCGTTATTGGATGCTGTTGCAACAGGACGGGCAAGCTCGATGACTTCTATTGGAGTACGTGTGTTGCTTACACATCCTGACACCGGATCCCTGGTTTCTGCATAATAAGTTCCCGGGGCAGATGGACTATAAAGGGTATCATCACTTTGAAGCAATATGCCGTCTGATGCAACATCATACCAGTCTATGGTCAATGTATCGTGTACAGAGGCCGAAATGGATGGAATGGCGCTTCCTTCACAATAGGAAGCATCCCCATTGCTTACAGGCGCATCAATTGTTGGACAATCACAATTCGGGGCAGATACAGTTAACGTATCAACACATCCGTCGTCTACAATGACTATGATATTAGAATCTGCCGGCACATCGGTGATTTCCCAAATATTACCGCCCTGATCAGCTACTGTTCCTTCGCTGCTGGTTACAGTGCCAGCACTTACAATGACTTCAAGGGAATAAGTGGTTAAACTTGCTGCACATGTAGGCTCTGATGAAATACTAATGGAAGGTTTGGTTGTAACGGCAACATCAACCGTATCGGTGTTTATACAGGCATTGTCATTTGTAATAGTGACTATATATATGCCTGAATCATCGGCAGTAGCTGATGAAATAATGGGGTTTTGATTTATTGATGTGAATCTGTTAGGTCCTGACCATGACCAGGACAATCCATCGCCGCCGCCTTCGGTAAAGTTGATGTCTTCGCCTTCACATACCGGGGAATTGCTGAAAGCATTGACAGCGGGCTTAGCATATACAGTTACATCTACAGAATCAATAGCTTGATTGCTATTGATGTCAGTAATGGTTACATAATATAATCCTGAATACAATTCATCAGGATTGGTAATAAAGGGGGATTGTCTGGTTGAAGAAAATTCGTTTGGCCCTTCCCATTGCCAATTTTCTGCATCGCCCCCTGTTTCGAATAAATACAAAGTGTCTCCTGCACAAATTGGTGTATTGCCTGTACAATTTACTGTTTGAGCAGCAGCATTCATGGAAATGAATACACTGATTAAAGGTAATATAATGTTTTTCAAGTGTTTATAATTTAAGTTTTAAGTTTCTAAGTTTTTAAGTTAATTGGGTGTATCTGGTTTTTTGTTTTATCCGGAAACTCGGTGTAAAAAAGCCTTTTATAATCATGCGTGCGTGTGTCTAATATTTTAGTTATGGCTCGGGTCATCTTCAAAAAAATATCTTGCATCTTGCTTGTCATAATAGTTTTTTAAAAAGAATGAGTTTTGAGAAAAGCCCTTAAACATTAATTAACTATTAATTTTCCTTTATATACTTTACTTCCATGAATTTTTACAATATATAAACCGCTTTCAATATCTTTAGTGGGAATAGTTATTTTATTTGTTTGGATATTTGAGCGTGAAAATATCGTTTTACCCATTGTATTACTAATGCATAGTTCATACGATTCATCTGAAATGTTGGGAATTAAAATGGTTATTTCTGTGTGTGCCGGGTTAGGAGAAATCCGGAGGCTATTATCAAAGTCTGATAAATTAGTAATATTATTATTTTTTAGTCTGTTATCTTCAAGATTTGATATTGCCTGGCTGTATGGTCCTCCAGAAGCTTTTAATCTGCCATTCGGATCACATTGAGCTGATTTAATACCGGCAACGCGGTAATAGAATATATTGGATTGAGATACAGAAGAGGTGTCGTTATATACTGTTTTACTTGCAGATACTGTATCAATTGGTGATAATGAGGTAGAGTCTGATCCCCGGTAAATAATATATGAAACAAACCCAATATCACTATCATCTTCTATTTCATACGCCTGCCATTCTAGTTGTCCATTAGCAAATTGCAGGAATAACGGTTTATGATAAAAGCTTTTTGCAGATATATTGCCACAGGTATCTTCTACAGCTATCTTGTAGAGGTCCTGCTGTTGTTCTGGAATAGATGTTAGGTCTACATACACACTATTGCTGTCAAAAGGTACTGTTCCCATCAGATTATAAACATCTGATACATTGCTTTCTTTGTAAACATGATATTGTTTTGTTCCCTTATCAGGTGTTTTTTCCCATACTACCATATTTTTCCCGGTTTCAAGGTCAATGGTTATCATACATATTTCATCAGCAAAAGCATTTTGGACAAATACGAATACCTCATCGAAAGCCTGACAACCCACTTCATCAGTAATGGCTACCTGGTATGTTGTGCTGGTCGCAGGATCTGCTGCGGGATTGGCAATAGCTGTTGATGATAATCCGGTTGCAGGACTCCAGCTATAAGTTATATTCCCGGATTCATCAGAATAATTTGTTGAATACGTGGTTGGAAGGGGAGTGCTATTACCAGAACAAATATATTTATCATCCCCTGCATCAATGCTTAAGTTAATAACTTTCAGTTCAGCGCTGTCAGATGAAACAGTACGGCACAGGTTCGTTACTTCGCAGCTATAATACCCGGTATCCGATAATTCTGCATCTGTAACGGTATAACTGCTGCTATCCGCATCCGGAATAACAGCGCCGTTTTTATACCATTGATAGGTTAAAGGCGATGTTCCTGTGGCAGTGACAGAAAAGGTTACATCATCGTTCATGCAGATGTTCTGTGATTGCGGCTGTGTGGTTATGGATACGGTTTGCGGCTGTTCCTTCACACTTATTGTATGATAAATATAGTTATGACGCTGAAATTCTTTAATTGCCTGTACATAAACTTCACCATTACGTTTATCTGTGTAACCTTGTTCTCCGGTATAAAATGACTGAACCCATACTTCACGTGCTTCAACATTATTTTCTGTGCTGGTATAATAATACTCATGCATTGGATACTTTAAAAAATGTTTCTGATGGTATAATAAATCCAATTCGTTTTTAGCCGGCAAGAACCAATCGTTGTATCCGTTTAGCTGCAATGTATCACAGATGCCGGCTGCGTATGGCTGCTGGTAGGATTGCATTGTGTGATAGGCCACAATTTTTTCAGTATTCAGTTTTCCTGTAGAATCGGTAGTGCCGATATTATGATTAAGCCCTGACCAATTGTACATGCCCTGGTCATTCTCTGCAGCAATCAGTCCTGTGCCGTTTTCGTCAATATGGTATATGATGCCGCCCAGATACCGGCTTCCTATTTCAGTTATGCTGTCTAATATGTTGACTTGAAGCAATTCATTGTTATACCATGGAGTTGCATCCGGGCATGTAGTGTCATGCAATTTTATTCTGTAATATTGTGCCCCTGAAGGGCTTCCGGTTACTTCCCCTTTATAAGTAGGAGATGTGGCTTCCGGAATATCCGTCCATGTGCTTTTGTCCGTGCTTTGCTGCCATTGTATATTACCATACGTGTTTTTAGTAGTAAGCACTAAGGTATCACCCGCCACAGCGGTTTTGTATTGTGTGCATTCGGATAATTCTGCGGAATCGGACATGATGGTGCGGCAGAGGTTCGTTATCTCGCAGCTATAGTATCCGGTATCCGATAATTCTGCATCCGTAATGGTATAACTGCTGCTATCCGCATCCGGAATAACAGCGCCGTTCTTGTACCATTGATAGGTTAGTGATGTTCCTGTGGCAGTGACAGAAAATGATACCTCATCGTTCATGCAGATGTTCTGTGATTGCGGTTGAAGGATAACAGATGCTGTTTGTGGTTGTCCGTTTACTCGTGTATGCGCATATATTTTGTTTATGGTGGTAGTATCAAAGGTTCTGATAGCCAGGACATTGTATTCGTCATATTTTTCTAGAGGTAATTGGTCTCCGCTTTCATCAAATTTTTGAACCCATACCCGTACTTCATGTGCTTTAACATTTTCTGTGCTGGTCCAATAATCTTCATGCACCGAATTCTTGAAAATATGTTTCTGGTATAATAAATCCAATTCGTTTTTAGCCGGCAAGAACCAATCGTTGTATCCGTTTAGCTGCAATGTATCACAGATGCCGGCTGCGTATGGCTGCTGGTAGGATTGCATTGTGTGATAGGCCACAATTTTTTCAGTATTCAGTTTTCCTGTAGAATCGGTAGTGCCGATATTATGATTAAGCCCTGACCAATTGTACATGCCCTGGTCATTCTCTGCAGCAATCAGTCCTGTGCCGTTTTCGTCAATATGGTATATGATGCCGCCCAGATACCGGCTTCCTATTTCAGTTATGCTGTCTAATATGTTGACTTGAAGCAATTCATTGTTATACCATGGAGTTGCATCCGGGCATGTAGTGTCATGCAATTTTATTCTGTAATATTGTGCCCCTGAAGGGCTTCCGGTTACTTCCCCTTTATAAGTAGGAGATGTGGCTTCCGGAATATCCGTCCATGTGCTTTTGTCCGTGCTTTGCTGCCATTGTATATTACCATACGTGTTTTTAGTAGTAAGCACTAAGGTATCACCCGCCACAGCGGTTTTGTATTGTGTGCATTCGGATAATTCTGCGGAATCGGACATGATGGTGCGGCAGAGGTTCGTTATCTCGCAGCTATAGTATCCGGTATCCGATAATTCTGCATCCGTAATGGTATAACTGCTGCTATCCGCATCCGGAATAACAGCGCCGTTCTTGTACCATTGATAGGTTAGTGATGTTCCTGTGGCAGTGACAGAAAATGATACCTCATCGTTCATGCAGATGTTCTGTGATTGCGGTTGAAGGATAACAGATGCTGTTTGTGGTTGTCCGTTTACTTGTGTATGCGCATATATTTTGTTTATGGTGTTGGTGGTATCATACGTTCGGATAGCCCGGACATTGTATTCATCATATTTTTCTAGAGGTAATTGGTCTCCGCTTTCATCAAAATTTTGAGCCCATGCACCGTTACCCCACTGGGATTCAGTACTGCTCCAATAAGCATTAGCACTAAAGCCTCTCACAACATCTTTTTGTTGATACAAAAGATCCAGTTCATTTTTTGCCGGCAAAAACCAGTCTGTAAAGCCATTTAATGAAAGGGTGTCGCAAATTTTTGCTGCATAAGGCCAGTTCTGATCACCAGTAGAAGCAACAATCGTATCTGTGTTTTGTTTTCCGGTGGAGTCTGTAGTTCCTCCAACCTCCATTCCTTCCATACCCCACATGCATTCACCCTGGTCTTGCTCAGCCGCAACCAATCCTGAGCCACCGGCTGTATAAAATATTATTCCACCGTAATAGTGGTCGCCCGGCTGCAAGTCCTGTGCATTGTTTAGTATTTGTGTTGGTATGACATCGCTATACCAAACAGGAATATTGGGACATAAAGCATCGGTAAATTTTGCCCTGAAATAGCGCTTGTTTGTTGGGCTTTGTGTAATTTTTAGTTTATGCGGATTGGTTGTTGCACCGGTGATGTTGTTCCAATTTATACTGTCGGTGCTTTCCTGCCATTGTAAGGTACCATTGGCTTCATCACAGGATAAGACCAGTGTATCTCCCACTAATGTTTGTTTAGGGGGAACTATTTTGGTGAGAAAAACATTATCAATTACAACATTCTCAGTAGTTAAACCACAGTTAAAATCTATTCGGGCATTATCATCACTGCTGGTGGCAGTAAACGTATAGGTAAATGTTTGCATATCCGTAGTAAGAGAAACCGTTTCTTCTATAAAAGGAATATAATCATTCGGCCCGGTTCCAATGATAAACGTGATATCTCTTGCACTACCCACCGATTTAGCATCAAAACGAGCCTCGTATTCGGCGCCCGCCACAATAGCAAAATCATCTTGTGTAATTTGTGGTTCATAATTATTAGAGCCTGCAAAACTGATATCTATCAAACAAGTCCCAGAATTAACACTGGCACTGGCAACTGACGAACCGGTATAAAAATCCCAGTTGTCCATACCATTGGAAAAATCACCGTTTGAGAGCATGTTTTCCTGCCCACTTATGATATTGTTTAAAATGGTTAATAATACAGCACCAAAGAATATTGTTTTTTTTATCTTAAACATGATATATAAATTAGGAAGGTTCTAAAAAATTCATTTTTTTCTTGTTGATTCAAAAAAATCGCAGAACCCATTTAACGATTTCTAAGACCATGTTCAAATATATTATTTTTTTTTCAATTAAGGGGACTTCTATTAATTATTTTCTTTCAAAAATAAAAAATAATAGTCTGAAGGGTCTGAGCGGGGATGCTACGGACAACCGGGTGGAATCGTGTGTTGTTCCCATTAGTGCTTTCGGCTCTTGTGAATATTTAAAGTAACCATTCCTTTTTATTTTCCTGTTGATTTTTGGAAATTAATTTTATCATGTGCATTGCTGTATATTTCTTAATATCTGATTATTTCCCTATTTGTGAATGAAATATGGTTACTTATTTGGGTCAGGTCAAAAAACGTGCGCCAGAGGGAACCCGGGGGCAAGTTACTTCAAAAGTTTTTTATGCTGCTATATTAAAAAATCCTTTCTCCACCATAGCGGATAACCAAAAAGACTCAGCGGGGGGGATAAACCAACGTTCCTGAAAGTCACTCCATCTCATGCATAAATGAAGACTTATCTGTTGCCTTCCAAACTGAATTCACGAAATACTGGTTTTGATCAAAATAGTTGTTCACAACCATGAAGCCGGTTTCAATAGCCAGTTTTTCGATTTCAGGAAGACTGTATTTTTTGGATATTTCAATAAAGATGGGTTCTCCTTCTTCTAATTTCACGGTTAAATCACATTTATTGATTTTGGCTTCCTGTTTTTTCTTGCTTACAATAAAACTTTTCACTTCTCCTTTAAGAGGGTCGTAAAACGGGTAATGATAAAAATTTTGTTTGTTAAAGTCAGCTTCCAGCTCACGGTTTACCCGGTCTATGATGTTTAATGTAAAGTCTCGTGTGATCCCTTGTCTGTCATTATAAGCATTTAATATTTTTTGAGGATCTTTTTTTAGGTCGAATCCAACGATCAGCACATCTCCCAGACTTAATGATGTGCGAAGATCCGCTAAAAAGCTCCTGGCTTCTTTGTAACTGAAATTGCCAATATTTCCGCCCATGAAAAGCACAATATTTATGCCTCGTTTGCTTTTCCGGATATAATCAAGTGCGTCAAAATATTCTTTTTCCATGGTTTCCATGTTGATATCAGGCATATCTTTCCGGATATTGTTTTCGAGGATTTTAAGTACATTCCCGGAAATATCAACCGGGATGTATGAGAAATTGGCTTTTTGGTTCATGAAATGCTTCAATAATACTTTTGTTTTCACTCCATCTCCGGCCCCCAGTTCAATGAGTTTAAAATAATGTCCGTTGTCTGATATTTGTAAAAAATCATCTTTGTATTGTTCTATGATCTCATGTTCTGCATCGGTCACGTAATATTCTTCCATATTCATAATTTTCCGGAACAATTCATCACCTTTTTCATCATATAAAAATTTTGAGGAGATGTATTTTGGATTTGATGTAAGTCCTTTGGTAATTTGTTTGGCGAACATGTGATTTGTTTTTTTGCAATCCATATTTTTTATGTTTTATTGAATGGGATAAAAATACAAAAATTTGAAGTCTTTTTACGTTTTACTTCCACAGCGGGCATTGCGCCCCGATACATTCATTATTATCATTGAGTTAATAAAAGCATGTGTGTTCTTTGTTATTTTCGAGATGAGCAAGTTCTGTGCCACACACCATGCATTCTTTATGGTGTGTTTCGATAATTTGTTGTTTATGGCCATTTTGTTGTTCTTCCGGTGACGTGAAACAACTACACGATATTTCCTGTTCAATATTTTCGGGGTTTCCATCGTGGCTGAGTGCCATGATGGTATCATCAAATGATTAACCTTTGTTCCCAGGAAGGTTCATCGTGCAAATGTATGTTATTGGTTTTTGTACTTTTTTCCCCAGTGATGCCTTACAAGGAAAAGAACGATAGCAATGGCAGCAAATATAAAAAAGATATAGCTTCTTTCGATACCATCCCGTATGGTATGCATAATACCCAGCCCTGTACACAAGATGAACATGGTAAACCAAATTCCTTTTAGAATGTTATTGTAGCGTTTATTCATTGTCTTCTATTTGTACTGTTCCTTTTGATTTATTAAGCCTCCATTTTGACATGTCCTGGTTGGCAACAAATCCGTTTTGGCCATAAAAAATATCATCTTCAGTTTTTATTTTCGTGAACTTATTGGAATAGATTTTTCGTTCTTTTTGATCCCAGAACATTTGTTCCGTGTTTAATTTTTCACCTTTGTTATTTACTGTTACAACATCGTCCCTGGCTTCCCATAATTCCTCGTCTTCGTAATAAATGGCGTAATTGGCTTTTATTTTGGATTTGACTTCCTCGTGTGCATTGAAGAAGAATACCTCTATTCCCTCTGGAAATTCTGTATAGGGGTCTTTCTCGAGTTTGTATTGTTTTAACAGGGGCGTTACAATTTTAATTTTTGTTTTCGCTGAATCTGTGAATACAATTTTGGCGTTTTTTACTGAAACATCTGCAAATTTTTCCTTTTTTTTGTATAGGTTGATCGTATCAATATCATTTTTACAGGAAACACAAAAAATGCAACCAACCAACAGGAAAAATATAAAGATGCCAAATCTCCCGTGTATAGCTTTCAATGGCTTGTTTAATTTCTTAACCTGATGGTTGTTTGTTTATTGATCCAGCATCCCACCGTGTAAGAGCTTCCTTCTTCATAGCCATGGAAAAAAGCAGTTTCTTTATCCGGATAATATTTAGAATACATTTGGATGAATTTATTGGCTGTTTCTGTTGTTGAGGGGTCAACTGATTTTGCTTTTTTATACATGTCAACAGCTAATAAATATATAGCTTTTTTCTGGAAGTCATTCTCACCGCAGTTTGTAGCAGATGTATAAATGTTGCCGAGTAATATATATGCTTTCCCATTATCTGGGTTCAACTGGGCAGCTTTTTCAGCATAGCCTTCCGCCCGGGGATAGTTGTTTAGTTCACTATATGTGACCTGGCCAAGATTGATATATAATGAAGCCTTTTTAATATTATCCTGTTCGAGTTCAATGGCTTTCGTGTAATATTCAGCAGCTTCTTTATAATTATTATTCTTTTCAGCCAATTGTGCTAATTTACTGGCTGATTTAGCAGAAGGATAATATTCATTAAAATTTGCCAGGGCTTTATAATATAAATCCGTTTGCTCACAATTATTTGTACTTAAAATATCAGTGAGTGATTTGAGCAATGATGTGTCTTTGGGAGATGCATCGAATTTAGGTTGATATATGGATTTCAAAGCATCACATGATGAAGCTTCCGTGCTGGCAAAAATCTTATTGATATGTTCTTTGATTTGTTGTATTTGCTTATTCGAAGGATATTTTTTTTCTTGGGCAAAAATGATTTGAATGGATGAAGAATAATTATTTACCATATCTTCGTTGGTGATTTTCTTTTCTTTTAATAACAATTGAGAAGCCGTGATGTACCCTGCCAAAACAGGAGGGGGAGTGCTGTTTCCGCTAATATCAATGGATTGTTTAAATGCATTGTAAGCATCTTCTACTATCTCCGGGAAACTGCTTCCATATTGCATGAGAGCAATGCCTTTACGGGCAAGTACGTTGGCTTTTTTATTAAAATATTCAATTCGCTGATCATATACCATTTGCAACGTGTCAAGATAAGCTTTTTTCTCTTCTTTGGTTTTGGCATTTTTTAAAAGTGTCTTGTAAATATTAACACCGTCAATGTATATGTTTAGGCTTGCCTTGGGGCATTCATTATAAACAACCCTCCAATACGGGAGGGCAGAAATATATATTTTCTGTTTAGCATATTCCCTGTATAAGGATAAATTTTTAATACATCTTGCACTATCTTTCCCTTGTCCGTATTTAGAACCGTCTTCCACTCCTTTTTGAGCAAAACTGCTTATTGCTGTTGCCACAGCAATGCATAATACAATAAATGATTTTTTTTGAAACCTCATTTTTAAAATGTTTTTTGAAATTAATGATTACCTGATTTTAGGTTTGACAAACCATACATCATGAAATGAAATATTGAATACAATTGTATGATTAGTCATCAAAATTAAATTTTCTTTCGTGGTGCCAAATTTATTAAATTCATACGAAATATTAAATGTTGTACTGGAATATTTTAAAGGGAATCCTAATCCTACACTTATGCCTCTGTTTTCCAGTTGAGTATCATTTATGATTCTTCTGTTTTTTTCATAAAAGGCTCCAATTCTATAACGCATACGCTTCCAATAATATTTTAATGAATATCGTTCAGGGATCAATTCAACCCCGAAGTTTATGGATGACATATCTCCAAATGTTTCATATATCCCTTGATTTGATAAGGTTTTCCAATTATCTTGTTTGTAATCCAGCCCGATTAGCCATTTGTTTTTATATGTAATTGCAATACCGGCTCCATATTTCATTGGTAAATCTACATCTTGCTTAATATTGGTTTTATTGATGATGGTATCGCGTGTAAAAGTTTGATTAGATAATGATGAAGGCGTTGTTTCCAGGATGTAATCACGTGTTGATTTCATGCTTGTTTTGTTGCCATAGATTACACCAATTGTAATGCCCATGTTTTCATTTATTTTGTCATGATACTGGATTCCGCCATTAAAACGGAGCCCGTTTAAAATGTACGTGTTTTTGGTCCGCTCAACCCTTAGGGTATCAGCATGTTTTTCACTTATATGATTTATCTCTCCAAAATAATAAGAAATGTTTAACCCGATTGATACTTTATTCCAAAAAGAAAAAGCATTTCCGAAATAAAATTGATTGATCCCCCCCATGCCTTCATAATAATCAGTCACTTCAAAACCTTGTTGCTCAGATTCGTCTTTAATATTGAAACCAACCCTGCTGTATGGCACCATTCCCAATGAAAATTTCCACCATTTGTATACCGGGATCCCCAGTCCTATATTGTTTAAATTAAGGAATTGATCTGTTGAATTCCCTGTTTTAGATGATAGTTTCTTGTATTTTCCGATCAAACCTACATCAAATAAAAACGTGTTGGTATCCTGTGATGTATATGATGCAGGGTTCACGTAATTTATATAATTTGAAGATCTTATTGCAAGGCTTGTTCCTCCTATTCCGCGTATTTGGCTGTATCCTTCTCTTGCCAGATTCCCAATATCCCGTTGAGAATAAGGAGAATTGATGGTTTGGGAAAAACCATTGAATGAATATAATAAGCCAAAAACCAATAAAAGTTTTTTATTTATTGACATGATAATTTAAAATATAATTTAAACCAATTAAAGATAATTCAGGTACTACAAATATGCGATTTTTTATTCTCTTTTCCAAGAATTTTGCATCACCACCTGTTAAAAATATTTTTCCCCCGGGTTGAGAATCAATGAAATGATTCATGTATCTCTCTGTCTCAAATACAATACCATTTAAAACCCCTGCCAATACAGCTTCTTTTGTATTGGCCCCTATGTCCGGATACGTGTCATCTTTTTCAAGTAAAGGGAGTTTTGATGTATTGGCAGCTAATGCTTTAAATCGTAAATGAATTCCGGGAGATATATTTCCACCAAGAAATTCATTGTTTTGACTCATATAATCAAATGTAATGGCCGTTCCGGCGTCAATGACAAGAATATTGGTGTTTGGTGAAATATGGTTGGCACCACAGGCATTTGCAATCCTGTCCGGGCCTAAAGTTTCCGGTGTTTTATAAAGATTTGTAATGGGAATGGATGTGGTTTCATTTAAAACTATGGTTGTATCAAATGTTTTATGAATGTAAGTCGTTAAAGTAGTCTTTGATTTGCCTGTCAGCGCAATGATAGCACGGTTAACGCCCGGGTTTTCAGCAATAAGGTTATCTATGCATTTTCGTGTTATGGCATGGTAAAACCTGTGCTTCAATAAGTTATCTTCATCAAATATAGCTACTTTTGATAATGTATTTCCAATATCTATGACTA
The DNA here is from genome assembly GCA_964345135.1 of uncultured Bacteroidales bacterium. Classification (GTDB taxonomy): domain Bacteria; phylum Bacteroidota; class Bacteroidia; order Bacteroidales; family JBBRXJ01; genus CAYMKE01. The sequence goes on along the minus strand of CAYFQI010000022.1, from coordinate 1,476 downwards.
GATTCATTCAATAATATAATTGGTGTTTGCCCATAATGTCCGTTAACCTTGTTATGCTTGCCAAAAATTGTTTATTTACATTAGTAAACCGTGTATTTTCAGGCTGTGCAATCCTTGTTATCGAACATTATCAACCAGGCACTTGAGTTTATAGACAGATACGAATTAAATTGTAAAGATAATGATATTTTATTAAAATGGATAACGATTTTATAAAGGTTTCATTGGTTAACCGTATCATCAGGATAAATTATTATATTTGACATATTAGATATTCTTATTTATTTTGGCTATGCAGATTTTTTTTGTCTTTTCCTTCATTATTGGCCTTATCTATTTTTTTATGATCGTTTATTATGCAAACGGCTGGAGCCGGATGAAAGCATTTAAAGCATTTGTCCCCGTGCATGCCCCTTTAGCTTCAATCATAATACCTGTAAGAAATGAACAGGAAAATATAGTTCAACTTTTATACGATCTTCTGAATCAGCAATACCCGGATGAACGATATGAAATAATTGTTGTTAATGATCATTCAACGGACAAGACAAATGATATTGTTTTTGAACATTTTAAAAATAAGCAACAAATCAAATTGATTGAATTGGGTGATGAGGAGAAAGGCAAAAAAAAGGCGGTGAAAAAGGGGGTTTTACATGCTTCATTTGATCTTATTATTACCATAGATGGAGATGTTAGTGTAGGAAACAAATGGTTGCCAACCCTTCTTTCATTTTATGAATTACAAAAACCTGATTTGGTTATTGCCCCGGTATTGTTTAAATCATCACGGTATTTCCCGGAGATGTTCCAGGCATTGGAGATGTTTGCACTGGCAGGTGTAAACGGAGGAAGTTGTGAGTATAAAAGCCCCCTGATGTGTAATGGAGCCAATCTTGCTTTTAAAAAGAGTATGTATATTCAATATTTTAAAAACAATCAGTGGGCATCGGGAGATGATATGTTTTTACTTATTGCATTTAAAAAAGCAAAAAAGAAAATTGCTTATTTAAAATCTATTGATGCTGTAGTATGGGGTTCAGCTAAAAAGAGTTTCAGGGAAATAATGTTACAAAAACAGCGATGGGTTTCAAAATATAAAGGATATGACGATGCCGGTATTTTATTGATAGCCTTCATTGTTTTGGTGATGAATGTGATAATCTTTGTCAGTTTCATTGTGGGGTTGTTTTACAGCTCTGTGTTTATTTTGTTTTGTGTTTTGATGGGATTGAAAATGCTGGCAGATATCATATTGATTCGGAAGGTAACTTCTTTTTTTAATCAAATGCATTGGTTAAAATATTTGGTTTTAGGTCAATTGTTGTATCCTTTTTATGCTACAATGATCGGTATTATCGGGAATGCCCGGCATTATCAGTGGAAAGGAAGAAAAGTGCGTTGATATTTACTGTTTCACTGTATTTTTTTATTTATTTTTGTTTTTTGAAAGAAAATAATTAATAGAAGTCCTCT
>CAYFQI010000021.1:0-18696 GCA_964345135.1 uncultured Bacteroidales bacterium | reverse complement strand
TTAAAAACTTAGAAACTTAAAAACTTAAAAACTTAAAAATATAAACAGATGAAAAAAATAGCTATAATCCTTTCAATTAGCCTGTTTATCTTTGCAATGTCTTGTAAGGAAAAAAAACAAAAAGATATTGGCAAATTTCATGGTGATGTTAAAACAATCAGGGAAAAAACCTATGAAGCTGTTACAGAAAATGGAGAGATTGCTAAAGGAAGAAGAATAGGTAGCTTTTATGATAATTACCTCACGAAATTTGATAAAGAAGGAAAGAAACTTGAACAAAACCTGTTTTATTCTAATGACAGCCTGAGTTACAGGTATGTATTTGAATACAATGATAAAGGCGATTTGATTAAAAAGAACATTTATGATTCCGACAATAATTTAAGCTATAAATATATATATGAATACAATGATGACGGAAATCTTCTGTCCCAGGAAATGTATTATCCTAATGGTGAGATGGTTTCTCAATACAAAATAAATTATAATAAAAACGGTCAACAACAAGAAAAGTTAATATGCGGATCAGGTGGAGAAGTAAATACACGATATGTTTTTGAATATGATTCAGATGACAAGCTGATTGAAAAAGAAATATACAATGAAAATGGTAATTTGAGTTCAAAATACATATATGAATATGATGTAAAGGGAAATAAAGTGACTGAAAAGCTTTATTTTGGAAACGACAGTCTTGGTTATAAATATGAATTCAGATATGATGAAGATGATAAAATTATTGAAGAAAGCCGCTACAACCCTGCAACATCTTTATTAAGCAGAGTCTCTTACGAGTATGATGAAGAAGGTAAAATAGTAAGAAAGAAAAATTATAACAAAGATAATGAAGTAGTTACAACATTTACTTACAAGTATAATAAAAATGGATTATTGGTTGAAAAGACAAAAAGTGGAAAAGACCTGATTTATAAATCAACGTATATATATACTGATGAAGATGAACATAACAATTGGATCAAACGTATTGAATTCATGAATAAAAAACCTGTCAGAATTACAACACGGGAATTTCAATATTATGAAGATTAGGGTGTTGATGGCACTTTACATGATTCATTATATGTTCTGAAATTTATTTTGAAAGTAACCAGGCAAAATCATCATTTTCTTTTTGACGAAGTTGATTTAATTTATCCATAGCAATCTTTTTATTAGCAAACGCACTCCCGATATAAACACGGTAGTAATTGTTGTTGTTTTTTATATCATCTAAAATTTTTGCTTCATATCCTTTTTTCTCAAGCTTTATTTTGTACTCCTGAGCATTTTGATATTCATTAAAACTACCTGCTACCAGATAATATTTATTTTGAGATAAATCTTCAATGGTATCTTTTTGGTCCATTTGAGCTTGTAATTTAAGGGCATTTTCTTTTTTAGCCTTTTCTTTTAGCTGTTGTGCAATATATTCTTCTGATTGGATGTTCGTGTTTTCATTGCTCTTTTTATTTTCAACATTTGATTCTCCGGTTTTTTTTTGTCTGTCTGTTTTTTTTGTATCCGATTTTTTAATTTTTTTATCAGGCTGTTCAGTGGGATAAAACGATACATCTTCTATTCTTTTAACTTCATGCTGATTATAAAAAATTATAATCAATACTATAATGATTACTGAGACTATAATCGGGCCCCAAATTTTAAATTTTTTTAAATTATTTTTTTCAGGTGGTGATTTTTTTGATGCCATTTTATTTATATTATCGTTTGTATTCTGTTTATACGCTTGATGTGGTTCACGTTTAGCGGTATATTTGACCGGTTCCATACCAAATGTTTCAAAAAAAAGATTGTCATGCCCCTGATCTTTAAAGTCTATTTGATTATGATCATTTAAAAAAAAATGACCTAAATCATTTATTTGAACATATTCTTTTTTTTCAACGAGATTTTTGAAATTCTTGATATATTGATATAGTAAATCTCTTGCTTCCTCCTGAGACATTTTTTTGTATCGCACAATGGCATGAACGAGTACTTCATTGAAATCTCTCGTTATATTATTCCTGAATATTATACTTTGAGAAGGCGGTGATATTGTTTGGCTGGTATTGTTTTGTTTAGCAGGATGATATAAAGTTGCCAGCTCCCCGATCCCTGGAATAATTATGCTTTTCTTTTCAAGAAGTAAAAATTTAATTAGTTTTTCGATTGACATAGATTTTTTTTATTTACCGGAACAAATTTATAAAATATTCTTAAGTACTGGTTATTTCCTTGATAAATGATGATATTACAGACAAATACAAGTGCACTTCATTTACCGAATGGTTGGGTATTTGTATTTAAAAACACGAAAACATGTATTATTTTTCTTTTTACATTAAGTAATTTGTTTATTTTCGTAGAAATATTTTAATTATAAACGGTAATATATATTCTGTATTATTCATGATAAAGTTGAATAATACCCTTAAATATTTAGCGTGTGTCTATAATGTCAAGTGTTTTATAAATCATTATACGTATGAATGACATCAAAATGGTTGACTTGTACGGTCAATACTTAACAATGAAAGAAGAAATAGACCAGTCTATTGAAGACGTGATAAAATCGAGTGCGTTTATAAATGGGCCTGGTGTAAAAACTTTCCAGAAAAATTTAGCAGAAAAAATTAATGTTTCTTATGTAATAGGTTGTGGCAATGGAACAGATGCATTGCAGGTTGCTTTAATGGCAATTGGTTTGAAGCCTGGTGACGAAGTAATTACACCTGCTTTTTCTTTTGCTGCAACCATTGAGGTGATTGCTTTATTAGGGGGCAAGCCTGTACTTTGTGATATCAAAGACGATACCTTTAATATAGATATATCGGATTTAGAAAACAAAATTTCTTCTAAAACCAAGGCGATCGTACCTGTTCATTTATTTGGACAATGCGCTGATATGGATGAAATTATGGAAATCTCCCGAAAATATAACCTTTGGGTGATAGAAGATGCAGCCCAGGCGTTGGGAGCTAAATATAAAGTGAATAATCAGGAAGACAAATTTGCTGGGACAATAGGACATATCGGGTGTACATCTTTTTTTCCTTCTAAAAATATAGGATGTTTTGGCGATGGTGGAGCGCTGTTTACAAACGATAGTGAATTAGAAAAAGAAATTCGTTGTATCATCAATCATGGTTCAAGTCGTAAATATTTTGCTCATCGTGTTGGAGTTAATTCAAGGCTTGATACCATACAGGCAGCAATATTAAATATTAAATTACAATATTTTGACAAACATCTTGAAGCCAGGCAAGAAGCCGCATTGTATTATGATAAGTTGTTGAATAAAAACGATCATATAAAAATACCTGTTTCTCTTAAAAATACAGTTCATACATTCAATCAATACAGCATTGTTACCAAAAATGAAACACGTGATCAATTAAAAGATTATCTGAAAAAAAATAATATTCCTTCAATGATATATTATCCCATTCCTTTTCATATGCAGGAAGCTTATTATTACTTAAACTATGGAATTGGTGATTTTCCTGTTTCAGAGTATATGGCAAATCATATTTTATCATTGCCAATGCATACAGAGCTGAAACGTGATCAACAAGAATATATTTGTGAAAAAATTTTCGACTTTTTTAGAGAAAATGAATTTAAAAAGGAAAATGAATAATAGTATGGAAAACAAATATTTTGCACATGAAACGGCCGTGATTGATGAAGGATGTGAGATTGGAGCGAAGACAAAGATATGGCATTTTACTCATGTTATGCCCGACTGTATAATAGGAGAGTCCTGTAATATAGGACAAAACGTTGTAGTTTCTCCCGGGGTGGTTTTAAAAAATAATGTAAAAGTTCAAAATAATGTTTCTATTTATACCGGTGTTATATGTGAAGATAATGTTTTTTTAGGGCCTTCAATGGTATTTACTAACATCACAAATCCTCGCAGCACCATTGTCCGAAGAGACCAATACCAACAAACATTCGTCAGGCAAGGTGCTTCTATAGGTGCAAATGCAACGATTATCTGTGGGCATACCCTTGGCAAATATGCTTTTATTGGTGCTGGTGCTGTAGTTACAAAAGATGTAAAACCTTATGCCTTAGTCGTTGGCAATCCGGCCAGGCAAATTGGCTGGATGAGTGAATACGGACACAGACTGCATTTTGATGACAAGGGAATAGCCATATGCCCTGAAAGCAAAGAGAAATATTTATTGCAAGAACAACAGGTGACCAAAATAATTGATTAAATTTGCATTGAAATTTCCAATCTAAGATACATGAAACACGAACAATACAATTTTGCTTTGATCGGTGTAGGTGGTTATATAGCCAACCGGCATTTAAAAGCAATAAAGGATACTGGGAATAATTTGGTCGCTTCGCTGGATATTTCAGATAGTGTAGGGATCATTGATTCATATTTCCCTGATTCAGATTTTTTTGTCGAATTTGAACGATTTGACCGGCATATTGATAAACTAAAACGACAGGGGACAAAGGTAGATTATGTAAGCATATGTTCACCTAATTATTTGCATGATTCTCACATTCGATTTGCACTGCGGAACAAAGCTGATGCCATTTGTGAGAAACCGGTTGTACTGAATCCATGGAATATTGATGCACTAAAAGTATTTGAAAGAGAAACAAAGCGTGAAGTGAATGTTGTTCTTCAATTAAGACTGCATCCGAGTATTAAAGCATTAAAAGAAAAAATTGACAACGGGCCACGAGATAAAATCTATGATATAGACCTTACCTATATTACCAGTCGCGGCAATTGGTATTATATCTCCTGGAAAGGAGATATGAATAAATCCGGAGGTGTAGCCACCAACATAGGAGTTCATTTTTTTGACATGCTAACATGGATTTTTGGAGATATTGAAGAGAATGTTATTCATGTATCTAAACCGGATACCACAGCCGGATACCTCAGGCTGAAAAAAGCCCGTATCCGCTGGTTTTTGAGTCTTGATTATAAAACATTGCCTGCTCATATAAAACAGCAAAATCAGCGTACGTACCGCTCAATTCAAATAGACGGCAAAGAAATTGAATTTAGCAGCGGATTTACTGATTTGCATACAGAATTATACAAAGAAATATTCAAAGGGAATGGCTTTACTCTTGAAGATGCAAGGAAATCTATTGAAACCGTTTTTACCATACGTAATGCTGAACCTGTCGGACTAAAAGGCATGTATCATCCCTTTTGTGTAAAATTATAAATAAACCATAAAATATTTACAATGTATCAGGATATACTGAATAAAAATGCAAAAATCGCAATTATTGGGTTAGGGTATGTCGGACTACCTATAGCTCTTGAATTTTCTAAAAAAGTTTCTACCATAGGTTTTGATATTAAACATGAAAACATCAAAAAATTAAAAGCTAAAATTGATCCGAACAATGAATTGGATTCTACAGCATTTGAAGGATGTGATATTTTGTTTACTGATAATCAAGAAGATATAAAGAAAGCACGAGTTTATATCGTCGCTGTCCCTACTCCTGTGAATGACCATAATTTACCGGATATTAACCCGTTGTTAATGGCAACTAAGACTGTTGGCAAAGTATTGAAACAAGGAGATTATGTTATTTATGAATCTACAGTATACCCGGGTTGCACGGAAGAAGATTGTGTTCCGGTGCTGGAGCAGGAAAGTGGGTTAAAATTTAAACAAGACTTTAAGGTTGGCTATTCTCCCGAGAGGATTAATCCTGGAGATAAACAACATACGCTTCGAACCATCACGAAAGTAACTTCAGGATGTGATCAGGAAGCAGCTGAAAATGTTGCTAAAATATATGAATTGGTCGTTGATGCAGGGATTTTTTCAGCCAGCACCATTAAAGTAGCAGAAGCTGCTAAAGTGATAGAAAACACTCAAAGGGATATAAATATTGCCTTCATGAATGAGCTTTCAATTATTTTTAATCGCCTTAATATAAATACTTACGAGGTTTTAAAAGCAGCAAATACTAAATGGAATTTTTTAAGGTTTACACCCGGGTTGGTTGGTGGGCATTGTATTGGTGTTGATCCGTATTATCTTTCATATAAATCAGAACAACTCGGTTATCATGCACAAATTATCAATGCAGGAAGATTTATTAATGACTCGATGGGGGGATATATTGCCAAGCAGATCGTGAAAAAAATTATTGCCCTGGGCAAAAACATTCAATCATCAAAAATACTTGTAATGGGTATTACATTCAAAGAAAATGTAAGTGATATCAGAAATTCCAAGGTTGTTGATGTAATCAATGAACTAAAATCATATGGTGTACACGTTGATGTTGTTGATCCCAAGGCTTCTTCTGAAGAAATGCAGGATGAATACGGAATTCGCCTCGTTGAAGAACCGAACGGTGAATATGATTCAATTATTTTAGCTGTAAACCATGATGAATATTGTGGCTGCGAAGAAAATTACTTTTTGTCGCATGCAACTAAACAATGTATTTTTGTTGATATTAAAGGAATATACAATGGAAAAATAAAACAAATGAATTATTGGAGCCTATAAACTATTAAATTATATAAATTATGGCAGCAAAAATTTTAGTCACCGGGGGAATAGGTTATATTGGGTCTCATACCGTTGTCGAGTTAATTAATGAAGGATATGAAGTGGTTGTAATAGATAACTTATCTAATTCGAGAATAGAAATGTTAGATGGTATTCAACAAATTACAGGAGTACGACCTTCTTTTGAACAATTTGATTTACGCAAGAGGGATAAAGTAGAAGAATTTTTTAAAACATACCCGGATATTGATGCGATCATTCATTTTGCTGCATTCAAATCAGTTGGTGAATCTGTCAGTCATCCTCTAAAATATTACAGGAACAATTTAAATTCATTAATGAATTTATTGGAATGCATGCCCAAACATCGTGTCGAAAATTTCGTATTTTCTTCTTCCTGTACAGTATATGGAGAACCTGATCAATTACCGGTAACTGAAAAAGCTCCCGTGAAACGTCCTAATTCACCTTATGGTAATACAAAACGAATATCTGAAGAAATTATTGAAGAGTTTTTATCCATAAATGAAGGATATAAAGCCATTACGTTGAGATATTTTAATCCCATCGGGGCACATCCGTCTACCAAAATTGGTGAACTTCCCTTGGGAGTACCTGATAACCTGGTTCCATTCATTACGCAAACAGCATACGGGATAAGAGAAAAGTTAAGGGTATTTGGAGATGATTATAATACACCCGATGGCTCTTGTATTAGAGATTATATTGATGTTGTCGATTTGTCAAGGGCCCATGTCATCGCAATAAAACGGTTACTTGAAAATAAACACGAGAAACATTTTGAGGTGTTTAATCTTGGAACAGGCAAGGGGGTGTCGGTATTGGAAATCATAAAATCATTTGAAAAAGCGACAAACCAACAATTGAATTATGAAATTGTCGGAAGACGCCCGGGGGATGTAGAACAGGTATTTGCTGATACCACTTATGCAAATGAGGAATTGGGATGGCATGCACGAAAGCCTCTTGATGAAACCTTACGTTCTGCATGGGAATGGGAAAAAAATTATCGTGACAACCATAAATAAAAGGCATGAACAAAACAATTTTAATTACAGGAGGAGCAGGATTTATTGGTTCGCATGTTGTCAGACGTTTTGTAACACAGTATCCCTTGTATAATATCATCAACCTTGATGCGCTTACATATGCCGGAAATCTTGAGAATCTTTCTGATATTGAAGGTTGTTCAAATTATCAATTTGTTAAGGGAGATATTAATGATTTAAATTTTCTTAATCATTTTTTTAACCATCATCAGACTGACGGAATTATTCACCTGGCTGCAGAGTCGCATGTCGATCGTTCTATTTTCGGGCCTTTATCATTTATCAATACTAATATTCTTGGAACAACCAATTTACTTGAAGCAGCCCGTGCACATTGGAAAAAGAACTTAGATAGTAAACGCTTTTATCACATTTCAACAGATGAAGTTTATGGCAGCCTGTCAGATACAGGCTATTTTCATGAAGATAGCCCATACAACCCACGAAGTCCTTATTCTGCATCTAAAGCATCTGCAGATCATCTTGTAAGATCATATGGATATACATTCGGTATTCCGATAGTAATATCAAACTGTTCTAATAATTATGGGCCGAACCAGTTTCCGGAAAAATTAATTCCCTTAATTATTTATAATATAAAAAATAATATCTCAATACCGGTTTATGGAAAAGGAGAAAATGTAAGGGATTGGTTATATGTAGAAGATCATGCAAAAGCAATTGATGTTGTTTACCATAATGGTAAGAATATGAACACTTATAATATTGGGGGCAATAATGAATGGAAAAACATTGATCTGGTTAAATTGATTTGTGAAAAGATGGATGAAAAATTGGGAAAGAATCCTGGCACCTCTGTTCAGCTTATTCAATATGTCACAGATCGGGCCGGCCATGATTTCAGGTACGCAATTGATTCTTCCAGAATTAAAAATGAATTAGGCTTTATACCGGAAACTTCTTTTGAAAATGGAATTGAGAAAACCATTGACTGGTATATCCTGCATAAGCAATGGTTAGAGAATGTTATAAACAAAGAATATGAAAAATACTATAACCGGCAGTATTTACAACGCGATTAATCATTTTTTCCCATGTACCTGATAGCCCTTTCCAGTGTTTTATCTATGTCTTTAATAGCCGGGTAATACCCTTCATTTCCATAGATATGACGGATTATATTTGCTTTAAGTTGTATATTTAACTCATATTTGGCTTCTCGTGTTTGCTCTTTAGTTAATTTCACCCCTTTCTCTGTTGTATAATCATAAAATTGGGATAATATCTCTTTTTTATCGAGGCCTTCAAAAAGCGTTTTCCAATTGTCAAATGCATTTAATTGATTGCGGTGATTATCTGCATAATCAAAAGCAAATTTATAAATTAATCCTTTTCTTATCACCTTGGAAATATATGCAGACATATTCGATGTGTCTTTAGGAACATATATGTCGGGCATGATTCCGCCACCTCCATATACAGTATCTCCATTTGGAGTGATATATTTTAGTGAGTCGTTAAAATGAATACTGTCAGGGTGAAACACTTCACCATTCGTGTAGCGTCTGGCTAATTCATTATAATAATCTTCTTTGCCATTTCTGTATGATTTTTGAATGCAGCGACCTGTGGGTGTGTAATATCTTGCTACGGTAAGTCTTATGGCTGATCCATCTTCTAAAGGTATTTGTTGTTGTACAAGTCCTTTACCAAAAGAAAGGCGTCCTATAATGGTTCCCCTGTCATTATCTTGTATTGCACCGGCTACAATTTCACTGGCAGAAGCACTGAATTCATCTATCAATATAACAATATCAATATCTTGAAGAATTCCTGCAGAAGTGGCAAAATAGTTTTTTCTTTTGGTATATTTACCTTTTGTATATACAATTAACTTTCCATCGGCCAGGAAATGATCGGCCAATTGTATAGAAGTACCCATGTATCCCCCGCCATTTCCTCGTAGGTCCAGTATGATTTTGTGCATACCATTGTCTTTAAGAGTTTTGATTCCTTCAAAGAATTCATCAGGTGTTTTGCGGGAGAAATTGCTTAATTTGATATACCCTATCGAGTCATTTATCATATAGGAAACATCCACGCTTTCAAGAGGAATATTATCACGGGTGATTTCAAAATTAACTAAATTTTTAATTCCCCTGCGAGCTATACTAACCTCTACTGTTGTGCCTTTAGGGCCTTTAAGCCGGCTTACAATTGTGCTTGTAGAAGTATTAACACCGGCCACTGTGGTGTCATTAATTTTTATTATTTTATCTCCGGGTTTAATTCCTACTTTTTCTGAAGGCCCGTTTGCAATCGTTTCAATGACCCGCACTGTATCATCAATCATATTAAATTGAATGCCAATGCCACTGAATTCTCCTTTTAGGGGTTCATTGACCTTTTTTAATTTTTTAGCCGGAATATAAGTAGAATGGGGGTCAAGACTGTCAAATAAAGCAAAAATAGCTGTTTCTTCCAGCATGTTTTTAGATATAGAATCAACATAATTGTTCTCTATTAATGATAATACTTTGTCAATTTTATTTTTACATCGTGATATATTAAAACTATTCGATTTTTGATTTTCAGGAATTAGTGATTTCCCGATAAATATGCCTATTACCAACATCAGGGCAAGAAATATAGGCATATATATTTGTATGTTTTTACGTTTTCTCATTATTATTGATTGAATTCATTGATATATTCATTTTAATAATTTCTATTCCGGCTCTTTGTAATAATTTTACCCCGTCATCTATATGGTAGGGGTCTGAAAAAACTACCCTGATGATACCAGCCTGAATGATTAATTTTGCACATTCCATACACGGGGAAGTAGTAATATATAGAGTAGCTCCATCGCTGCTGTTATTGGATTTAGCTACTTTTGTAATGGCATTTGCTTCTGCATGTAATACATAAGCTTTCGTGAGCCCTTCTTCATCTTCACAGTAGTTTTCAAATCCTGAAGGGGTGCCGTTATAACCGTCTGAAATAATCATTTTATTTTTAACGATAAGTGCACCTACTTTTCTTCTGTTGCAATAAGAATTTTTAGCCCATATATGTGCCATCTCAAGATATCGTTGATCAAATTGAGTTTGTTTACTACCATACGGGTTTGCCTGTGATTTGTTTTTCATTTTTAAATATGACTGATGGATATTAAACCGGCAGTATGATTTGTACCGAAGGTGGGAGTCGAACCCACACACCATAAAGGTACACGAGTTTGAGTCGTGCGCGTCTACCAATTCCGCCACTTCGGCAAAATAATTATTCAATCAATTATATTCTCTGCGAATATATACTTTTTTTATAAAAAAACACTCAAGATGGACAAAAATTGTTTATGTTTCGAAAAAGCTTTTTATATTACTCCCATTCTATTGTAGCAGGTGGCTTTGAACTAATGTCGTAAACAACCCTGTTTATTCCTTTTATATTATTAATGATACGGTTTGATATCGTACTTAAAAAATCATATGGTAATTGAGACCAATCTGCAGTCATCCCGTCAGTCGAAGTAACTGCTCTTAAAGCAATTGCGTTTTCATATGTTCTTTCATCGCCCATCACTCCAACGGATTGTATTGGTAGCAAAATTGCAGCGGCTTGCCATACCTGGTCGTAATAACCAAATTCTACCAGGCCGTTTATGAAAATGTCATCAACATCTTGTAATATATGAACTTGTTCGGGGGTGACTTCTCCAATAATTCGAATTCCAAGTCCGGGACCGGGGAATGGATGGCGTTTTAAAATCGCTGGCGGTATTTGAAGTGTTTCTCCTACTTTTCTTACTTCGTCTTTGAATAAAGCATTCAGAGGTTCTACTACTTCAAGGTTCATTTTTTCAGGAAGTCCACCAACATTATGATGTGATTTAATCGTTGCAGACGGACCGTTTACAGAAATAGACTCAATGACGTCAGGATAAATGGTTCCTTGTGCCAACCATTTAACATTTTTTATTTTGTGTGCTTCTTTATCAAATACCTCTATAAAATCCCTGCCAATGCTTTTTCTTTTTTCTTCCGGATCAATAATTCCTTTTAAATTTTTAAGAAATATATCATGTGCATCAACGCCAATGATATTTAAACCAATTTTTTTGTATGAGTCCAATACGTTTTGGTATTCGTTTTTTCGGAGCAATCCATTGTCAATAAAAATACATGTCAGGTTTTTCCCAATGGCCTGATGTAGTAATACAGCAGCAACAGAGGAATCAACTCCTCCCGAGAGGCCTAGGATAACCCGATCATCTCCAAGTTGCTTTTTAAGTTCAGCTACAGTGTTTTCAACAAATACTTCCGGTGTCCAGTCCTGGTTACAATTACAGATATCAAGAATGAAATTTTTTAATAATTTTTTCCCTTCCGTGGTATGATATACTTCAGGATGAAACTGTATGCCGTATATTTTTTTATCCTCATTAGCATATGCCCCTGTCTTAATATTTTCAGTACTCGCCACGAGTTTAAAATGGGGGGGTAATGATGTGATGGTGTCACCATGAGACATCCAAACCTGGGATCCAGGTGCTATCCCTTTTAATAAATCAGTGTCTTTATCAACAGACGATAATAATGCTCTTCCATATTCCCTGTGTTCGTGAGGGATGACTGTTCCTCCCGAGTTTTGAACCATGAGTTGGGCTCCATAACAGATACCCAGGATAGGCACTATTCCTTTAAATTGGTTTGTATCAATGTTTGGTGCATTGGGATCGTTTACAGAATAGGGACTTCCTGACAAAATAATGCCTTTTGTTGTTGTGTCAATAGCAGGGATATTATTAAATGGAAATATTTCACAGTATACATTTAATTCTCTTATTCTTCGAGCAATTAATTGGGTATACTGTGAACCAAAATCAATGATGATTAGTTTTTCATTCATTTGTTAAAAAATTATGTTAGTGATTAGAATTTAAAAGATATACGCTTGCAATCTTATTTTAAATTGTTCTGACTGGTGTCTTCTGAAATCCATTTTTTAAATATACATGTTCGTGCTTGTAAATGGTTGTCATATTGAGTATTTATTATTCTTTTTCTCTTTCTTGTTTTACCTCAAAAGCAGCTCCTTCATATGCTGCATACGTGTTAGGAAATATTTCTCGTGCTTCGTCTAATAAATGAGATATTTCCTTGTTTCTGGCTGAAAAATGACCGATCACTAATGTATTCGCATGTGCATTTTTAGCTGTTAAAGCTGCATCTGTAGAAGTAGAATGTAATGTTTCCCTGGCATAATCTTTATTTTCTTTTCCAAAAGTTGCTTCATGGTATAACAGATCAACATGTTTAATGACTGGTACAATGCTTTCACTATATGCTGTATCGCAGCAGTATGCAAAAGACCTTGATTTATAAGGTGGCAGTGTAATTTCTTTGTTTTTAAGAACATTCCCTTCATTTGTTTCATAATTTGCACCTTCTTTAATATTGAGTATTTCTTTAATAGAAATATTGTATTGATCTATATATTGTTTTTTTATGTTTCGTTCTTTTGACCTTTCTTTAAATAAGAAACCACATGTGTTGGTGCTGTGCTTGAGAGGAAAGCTTTTGACAGTTAATTTATTGTCTTCGTATATGATTTCCGGGACAGAAGGGTTTAAATTATGAACAATAACTTTAAACGGCAGATAATTACCGATTAAACCGGAATAGCATGATATAAATTGTTCAATTTCTTTGAAGGCATAAATATGTATATCTTTTTTTCTGCCAAGTAAACTATAGCTTGATAGAAGGCCGGGCAATCCTAAAATATGGTCGCCATGAAGATGAGATATGAAAATATGATTAATCTGTCCAAATTTAATTTTGTATTTACGCAATTGTATTTGTGTAGCTTCTCCACAATCAATTAAAAAAAACCGCTCATCTACATTGAGTACATGAGCGGCAGGATATCTCGTTGAGGTTGGTAGTGCTGAACTACTTCCCAGGGTATTAAGAATAAAGGACACGGTAATACCAGTGTTTTAATTAGCTATTTTCTTCGTTGTTTTCGATGATGAAATTTTCAGCTTCTTCGACAGAATCTGTAATGTTTAAAACAGTATCGAGCTGAGAAATAGTAATTAGGCGTTCAACAGCTTCATTAAGCCCGGTTAGAACAAATATACCATTTACATTTCTACAAAGCCTGTTTGCTACAAGAATAGCACTTAATCCGGATGAATCGCAATAGCGTACTTCTTCAAGGTCAAGCACGATATTTCTTTCATTATTGCCGGAGATGATGACAAGCTCAGATTTTAATGTAGGGGCAATGTGAGTATCAAGTTTTTCTTCTAATACCTTGACTAAAGTATATTTATCCTTTTTTTCTATTTTAAATTCCATAGTACCAATATAATGTAAAAAAATTAATCTGAGAAGAAAATTTTAAATTATTTTATTTTTTTTTATTTTTTTCTGATTCTTCATTTGAATCGTTTTCTTGTTTTTCGTCTTTCTTTTCTTTATTCGTTTTATCAGCCTCGATGTTTGTTGTTTCTTCTTTTTTAGCTTTAGTTGCGTTGTCTTCTTTTTTTTCGTCTCCAGCTTCTTTATCTTTTCCAGCTGCTTCCTTAGCTTCCGTTACATTTTTTTCTTTTTTAGCTTCGGATGCTTTTGTTTCGGATTTAGCGGGTTCTTTTTTATCAACTGCTTCTTCTTTTTGTTTTGGTTCTGATTTAGAAGCAGTTTTCGATTTTTTAGCTGCTTCTTCAGTCATAGAAGATTTTAAATTTTCTAGATCAGTTGATAAATCACCTAGCGTTGTTTTTTCAAGCTTTTGTTTAATGTTTTTAGTTGTTTTTTTAACTTGTTCATCTTCTTTTTTTCTTGCTTCCTCTTGTTGTTCATTTTTCTGATCTTTATAAGCCTTTATATGGCTTAAGATAATTTTTTTATCATCCTTGGAAAAGTCTATGACTTTAAAAGGCAATTTTTCTTCCAATTCAGGCATTTTACCATTTTGTTTTTCCAATTGCTTTTTAGAAGCAAATCCTTCTACACCATAAGGTAATGATACTTTGGCTCCTTTATCAAGTAGTTCAATAATGGTCCCTTCATGTATTGAATTCACGTTGAAAATGTTTTCAAAAACATCCCAGGGATTTTCTTCTAATTGTTTGTGTCCCAATCGAAGTCTTCTGTTTTCTTTGTTGATTTCGAGTACAACTACTTCAATTTCATCGTTGACTGAAGTGAATTCAGCCGGGTGATTAATTTTTTTTGTCCATGATAAATCAGAAATATGGATCAAGCCGTCAATTCCTTCTTCTATCTCTACAAATATTCCGAATTTAGTGAAGTTTTTGACTTTTGCAGTTGTCTTGCTGTCAACAGGATATCTTTCTTCAATCTTTTCCCATGGATCTGGTTTGAGCTGTTTAAGACTTAATGCCATTTTGCGCTCTTCCCGGTCAAGCGTTAAAATTTTAGCTTCCACTTCGTCGCCAATCTGCAGAAAGTCTTGCGCACTTCTTAATTGTTGAGACCATGACATCTCGGAAACATGAATTAATCCTTCAACACCTGGTTTAATTTCAACAAAAGCACCATAATCTGCTAAAACAACAACTTTTGCTTTAACAATATCACCTACCTTTAAGTTTTCATCAAGTGATTCCCAAGGGTGTGGAGTTAATTGTTTAAGACCTAGTGCAATCCTTGTTTTGTCCTCATCAAAATCAAGTACTACAACATTAAGCTTTTGGTCAAGTTGCACAATTTCTTCGGGGTGATTGATTCTGCCCCATGATAAATCCGTGATATGGATTAATCCGTCAACACCACCAAGGTCTATGAATACACCATACGATGTGATATTTTTGACCGTACCTTCAAGAACCTGTCCTTTTTCAAGTTTCGATATGATTTCTTTTTTCTGTTGTTCAAGTTCTGCTTCTATGAGTATTTTATGCGATACCACAACATTTTTAAATTCGTGATTTATTTTCACTACTTTAAAATCCATTGTTTTATCTACATAAGCATCATAGTCCCTGATAGGTTTAACATCTATTTGAGAGCCTGGCAAGAATGTTTCAATTCCAAATAAATCTACAATCATACCACCTTTTGTTCTACTCTTAATATATCCTTTTACAATTTCTCCTGTTTCATGCAACCTGTTAATTTGCTCCCAGGCTTTTAATGTTCTGGCTTTTTTGTGAGAAAGTATTAGCTGGCCTTCTTTGTCTTCTTTATTTTCAATATATACGTTTACTTTATCGTCTACTTTAAGATCTGGGTTGTATCTGAATTCATTAAGACTGACAACTCCTTCGGATTTATAACCAATATTAATCACTACTTCACGTTTACCGATAGAAACGACAGTCCCTTCAACAATCTCCTTCTCATTTATTGTTGAAAGCGTTTCATTATACATTTGGCTGAATTCAGTAAGATCAGGATTTTCTTCTAATTTTTGCGATTTTTCATATTCTTCCCAGTTAAAATCCTCTTGTTGGTTTTGAGGCAATACAAAATTATCTGTCTCTTCAAATTCTTCGTCGTTTTTGTCTACTTGATTTTTAGCGTCTATATAATCATCAGAATTGACATCATCATTTTGATTTTCATCATCAGTAGAATCTTCAACTTTTTCAGAAGTGTCTTCTGTAACATTCTCCTGTTCAATTTGCGTGCTGTTTTCCTCTATTTCATTTTGAGTCTGTTCTTGTATTTTATTCTCTTGCTTGTCTATCATTTAAATTAGTTAAAAATTAATGGGTTATACAATATATATTATTTTAGGATGCAAAAGTAAAATATTTATTCTAACTATAGAAATAATTAAGTAAATTTTTTTTACGTTTATGATGATATTCATCAATTTGTATGTTTTTTTATGTTTGTAATAAGTTTATTTTTAAATAATAACGGTTTATTTTTTATATTTTCCATTTAATTAGTGAATCAATAAAATTTTTATCTTTATTTTGATATGCGGTTTGAATTTTTTTGGCTTCTTCATTCAATGTATTCCAATTATTATTGTTTATAGAATGAAAATAAGCAGCAGGTTTTCCTTTTCCTGATATTATAACCCTTGTAAATTGCTCAATAATTTTATTTTCTTGTTCGTTCCTTCCAACAACTATCCACCATTGTTTTTCATCAATATAGTAATGTCTCCCGGTATTTATCAAAGGCAATATATTTTCATTGATAAGATTATTTTTAATTAATATCCTGAATCGTTTTTCAAGTCCTTTTTCGCATAAAAAACATCCACCGGCCGGACCCGGGAATTGAATATTATATTTATTTGCCATTGCTATTTGTTCTTTCCTGTTTCTTCCCCGTATTCCAGCATCATTCAGCGGCCTCAAAATATTAAAATTCGTTTTTCGCTTTATTAATTCGAGCGCATCTTTGTTCTGGGACATAGGCCTCTGGCCTTGTACTTCACCGGAAGCAATGTACATTATATTATGTTTTCTGGCATATTCTTTTGCATGTTCATACATGAATAGTTTGCAATCTATACAAGGATTATAGCCTGTTCCCCTACCATGATCGGGATGTTCAATAGAATAAAGATATTTTAGGAGCATTTCTCCTTTTGTACAATCAATGATTGTTATTGGTATGTTTTCTTTTTCAGTAAAATTATCCAATTCTGAAGAAGGAGCAAACGGTAATTTAAAGTAGAGGGCTTCTACAATATAATTTTGTTCTTTTAATAATTTAACAGCTAACCTGGAATCCAGTCCTCCGGAATATAATACAATAACTTTTTTTTTGTTTTCATTCGCCATAAAATACCTGGATTTTATAAAGGTGCTGTTTTTTTAAGAATTGCTTCCATTATAGCCCCATTTAAGGTATATCGCACCCCATGTAAATCCTCCACCAAAAGCAGATAAAATGAGATTGTCTCCTTTTTTTAATTTCTTTTCCCATTCCCATAAGCATAAAGGAATGGTAGCTGCGGTTGTATTACCAAAACGTTCAATATTAATCATTACCTGTTCTTTTTTGATATTCATCCTTCTGGCTGTAGATTCTATGATTCGAATATTTGCCTGATGAGGTACAAACCAATCCAAATCATTGGCATCTATATTATTTCGTTTCATAAGTTCAACAGATGTGTCTCCCATTTTTGACACGGCAAATTTAAAAACGGGTTGGCCTTCCTGATAAACATAATGTTCCCCTGCATCTATTGTTTTATGATTAGGTGGTTTTATTGATCCTCCGGCTTTTTGATGCAGGAATTGTCGTCCAATGCCATCTACCTTTGCAATGTGATCTATTATACCCAGGTTTTCTTCAGTTGGTTCAACTAAAGCGGCTCCTGCACCATCACCAAAAATAGGACACGTGGATCTGTCCGTGTAATCTACGATAGAAGACATCTTATCGGCCCCTATGACAATGATTTTTTTATAATTACCTGATTTAATAAATTTACTTGCAACAATAAGAGAATAAAGAAAGCCTGAACATGCGGCATTGATATCAAAACTCAGGGCATTTTTAATACCTGTTTTATCGCTTATTATATTGGCTGTTGCAGGAAAAGGCATATCAGGAGTAATGGTTCCGCAAATCACGAGGTCAATTTCATCAGGTGATACATGTGTCTTTGCAAGTAGTTGCTTAACTGCTTCAGTAGCCATGTCAGATGTACCCTTGCCCTTTTCTTTTAAAATCCTTCGTTCCCTGATCCCGATACGTTGCATGATCCATTCATCATTGGTATCAACCATTTTGCTCAGTTCATCATTCGTTAAGATGTCGTCGGGTACATACCCGCTTATTCCTGTAATTACTGCATTCATTTTGTTAATAATATTAAAATAAATAATTCATCGTGAGATTGTAATTGAATCTTATTCATTGTCTGCAATTAAAACTATACAGTGTTGTGAAAAGACTAATTCGTGTTTGTCTCTAAAGTCCGATTTCTTCGTTACGCTTGCTTCAAAATTGCTTATTTACGTCAGTAAACCGTGTGGTTGGAACTTCGTAAGCCTCGTTATCGGACATTATGATTTAAAAACCAGAATTTATAGACACTAATTAGTGCCTTTCTTTAAAGTCAAGTGTTTGCTCTATAAAGTTCAAATTTGAGGTGTGTAAACCGAACGAAGTGAGCTCATGAACACC
>CAYFQI010000020.1:0-18795 GCA_964345135.1 uncultured Bacteroidales bacterium | reverse complement strand
ACCTTTTATAATCATGCGCATCCCGATTAAAATACGGGATAAATAGTGTGTTAAAGAATTTGTCATGGCTCGGTTCATAGATATTAATGATTTCTTTATTAATATTTAAGGTTTACCCTGATTTTGTTTGCTTCGTGTTTGTCCATGTTGTACGCTAAGTTTGCCACGCATACCCCAAATTTTTTTATGTACATCAGGATATTGTACATTTTTGGGTTTTGCGGGCTTCGAATTCGAACATTATAGATTAAACACCTGACATGATAGACTGACAATAGTTATATTAAGCAATAATTGGTTAAATATTCAGATACCTGAGCAGGGATTGATAATGATCTTCATAAACCCCTTCTATTTTATTTTCAGCAGAAGAATAATACAAATTTATATGGTATTCATATCGTTCAAATGTATGTATAATGGAGTCAATATCATCCTGGTTGATTTTTAATGTAATGAGAATTTTTTCTGTCTTTTTGACCGGTGAAATATTCATATTCAATATTTTGGCATTATTCCCTTCCACTATTTGAGCAATTTCGCTTAAAGAGTAATCATTTGCATTGATTTCGAGCACGATAATTCCTCCCGGGTAGTTGAGTGCAAATAGTTCAGCTATATTCTGAACCAGATCGGGAAGAAGGATGAGTCCCTTGTATTGTTTATTTTTGTCTAATACAGGGATGATAGTAATGTGATTATTGCTGTATAGCTCCAATGCTTTATAAATATGGTCTTGTTCTTTTATATATGGCTTGCTTAACGATATTTGATGTTTGCCTACAGGTTCTTTGGGCTCATTGAGGTCATATATATCACTGTCTGATATTAATCCCAGATATTCTTTGTTTTGCACGATTGGCAAATGCGATACCCGGAAAATATCCATTAGATTCAACGCTTGAATTCCTGTGTCTGAATTTCTTAAAGGCGGAGCTACTTCTGATATAATGTCTTTTGACCACATAGGCATAAATTATATTTTACAAAAGTATGTATAATTTAACGAAATTGAAGTGAATAATAATATTTTTTCTGTATACTTTTGTGAAATTAAATTTTAAATAAATGATATGACCAGATTAAGTGTAAATATAAATAAGATTGCAACGATACGGAACGCAAGGGGAGGAAACATACCCAATGTTACTGAAGCAGCCGTGCATTGTGAGCGTTTCGGGGCACGGGGAATAACAGTTCATCCCCGTCCGGACGGGAGACATATCCTTTACCAGGATGTAATTGATATTAAAAAGACTATTCAAATAGAATTTAATATTGAGGGATATCCTTCTGAACCGTTTCGTGACCTTGTTTTATCTGTTCAGCCCGCACAGGTTACATTGGTGCCAGATAAACCCGATGCTATTACTTCCAATTCAGGATGGGATACCATCCGGCATAAATTGTTTTTAAAAGATATTATTAAAACGTTCCAGGATGCGGGCATCAGGACTTCAATTTTTATTGATGCGAATCCCGGATTCATAAATCATGCTGCTGAAACAGGAACAGACAGGGTTGAATTATACACTGAACCATATGCTTTACATTATAATTCAAATAAAGAAAAAGCAATAGAGCCCTTTATTAAAGCAGCTCAAACAGCTCGAGAAGCAGGACTTGGAATCAACGCAGGGCATGATCTTAACCTTGATAATCTCCGTTTTTTTGTTACAACCATACCATATATAAAAGAAGTGTCCATTGGACATGCATTGATAGCTGACGCATTATATTATGGATTGGAAAATACAATTCAATTGTATTCGAGAGAATTGAAACATTAAAATTCATGGTATTATTGCAATTTTCTTGGAAATAGTATTATTTGAAGACAGAATTCAGGATGAATAAACTATAAAATTTTTGAAACTATTTATGAAATTACATTACAAAGAATATGGTAAAGGTCATCCCGTTGTTATATTGCACGGCCTTTTAGGATTATCAGATAATTGGGTTTCTTTGGGTAAGCAATTAAGCAAACTTTTTCATGTGATTATTCCTGATCTTCGCAACCACGGGCAATCTATGCATTCGAATGAACATGATTTCAGGGTAATGGCAGACGATGTTCATGAATTAATCAATGACTTGCAGTTAAAAACGCCGGTCTTGATGGGGCATTCCATGGGAGGAAAAGTCGCCATGCATTTTGCCATGCGTTTTCCCGAGATGGTAAAAGCACTGGTGATTGTGGATATAGCTCCTGATTCTTACCTGGATGAAGAAACACTGAACACGTTTCACAAAGTTCTGAACACTATTTTGGAATGCAACCTGTCCGAGTATTCCAGCCGAAAAGAAATAGAGCAGTACCTTGAACAAAAAGAATCATCAAATGTCCTCAGGTATTTATTGAGCAAAAATATCAAACGAGACAAGGATAATAAATTTGCATGGAAGGTAAATGCACGAGTACTTAAACAACAACTCAATCAACTCAATATTAGCATAAAAGAGAGTCTTGATGATGAACACCCGGAACCATGCTTTATCCCAATTTTATTTATTAAAGGAGAAAATTCAGATTTCATCAATCCTCAAAATTCCGGGCGTATAAATCAATTATTTCCCCACTCGAACATTGAGACCATTCCCGATGCCGGCCACTTAATCCATGTAGACCAGCCCCAGGCTTTTTATGAAGTGCTTGTCCCTTTTCTTGAACAAGTGAGTATTGCAAACAAAGAATGAGTGAACACGGGTGATGTGTGTCGTGACAACACGTGTGCCAATATTCAATGCTGACATGAAAAGAATGGGTTTGTCATTTTTATTAAACGATTCTGCTTTGTTATTGAATTTTTGAAATTGCAGGTTTAGATGCCCTGCTTCTTCTTTGTATACATGAATAATTGTGAATATTTTAAAAATAAACACCGTCATTTTGACCGGGACGAATAACATTTTGGCATTAAGTCAGCCAATTTTTCATGATCTTTAAAAAATGGTATAAATATTGTTTGGCAAATTTCTTAATATTTTTACATTTGTGCCAAATTTTAATATTAAACAAAACAATGTTACTATGAATGTGACGATCCAAAACCTTACAAAGAAATATGGGCTACAGGTTGCTGTTGATGATATTTCTTTCCGTGTAAAAACAGGCGAGATACTTGGTTTCTTAGGGCCTAATGGAGCTGGTAAAACGACTGTCATGAAAGTCATCACCAGCTTTTTCGCACCGACTTCAGGAAATGTACAGGTCGGTGATTATTCAGTTGTAAAAGATCCGTTAAAGGTGAAGAAACATATAGGATATCTTCCGGAAATCAATGCCCTTTACCCGGATATGTATATCATTGATTATCTTAAATTCATTGCTGCACTTCATGACATTCCTAAAGAAAAGGTCAGGGAACGGATTTACGAGATAATCAGATTATGCGGGCTTGATAAAGAAAAACATAAAAAGATCGGGGAGCTCTCGAAAGGATATAAGCAGCGTGTTGGACTGGCACAGGCAATGATTCATGACCCCGATGTATTAATTCTGGATGAACCTTCGGAAGGACTTGACCCTAACCAAATTGTTGAGATTCGTGGTCTGATAAAAAACATCGGGCGTGAAAAAACCGTCATTCTTAGTTCACATATATTGGCCGAAGTAGAAGCAACATGCGACCGTATCCTGATCATTAATAATGGAAAAATTGTAGCTGACGGAACAGCTCAGGAACTGAGGAAGGCAACACGGGGTGAAGAAGTTCTACGTGTCGGTATAGAAGAAGGAGACAGGAATGACATCTATAAAGCCTTGCAAGAATTGAAAACAGTAGCAGAAGTTGATTTTATTGAAGAAGAAGGGAGTAAAAATCTTTTTAAAGTCACTGGCAAAAAAGACATGTCATCAAAAAAAGACATATCAAAAATGTGCATTGAAAAAGATTGGCTTGTATCTGAATTAACACCTATACAAACCAAACTTGAAGATATATTCAGGGATTTAACTCAAAACCAATCATAAAAAATTTTTGTATATGGACAAAATATGGATTATCACCAAACGGGAACTAAAGTCATTTTTTGATTCGTTAATGGCTTATGTATTAATAGTCTTATTCCTTGGATTTAGTGGTTTTTTTACATGGCTCTTTGGAAATGATATCTTTTTCATGGACCAGGCGAGCCTGAACGTGTTTTTTAATATTACATACTGGACCCTGCTTTTCTTTATCGCTGCTATTACTATGGGGCAGATTGCAGACGAAAAGCGGTTGGGGACGATAGAAATGCTGTTTACAAAACCCATCACCGACTGGCAAATCATTGCAGGCAAATTCCTTGCCTCATTCATGCTGATTGTCATAGCATTGGCACTTACATTTCCGTATGTTATAACAGTGAGCTCACTGGGAAACCTTGATGCTGGTGCTACCATTTCCGGATACCTGGGACTTGCTTTGATGAGCGCTGCTTACATTAGCATTGGAATGTTCTCCAGCAGCATTACCAATAATCAAATCGTGGCATTTTTAATCACGTTATTTATTGGCATATTTTTTCACTTGATTTTTGGATTACTTAGTTCCAGTTTCACGGGTTTAACCGGGCAAATACTGGATTATCTTAGCCTTCAAACACATTTTCAATCGCTCACGCGGGGAGTTATTACATTATCAGATATTATTTATTTCCTCTCTGTCATATTCATGGGCTTAATTGCCTCTGAAGTATATTTATCTAAACGCAATGTTTTACATGCATAATAAATCGAAAAAATAAGGGACTTATGAAAACGAAAAGCACTCTGATCAATTATTTCCTTCTGGTCATCGGAATCATTATTTTGATTAATATTTTGTTTTCGGGACTTTCATTGAGACTCGATATGACCGATGATAATCGCTTTACATTGAGCGATGCGACAAAAAAAATTCTGAAAGAAATACAGCAACCTGTTACGGTTACTGCATATTTTTCAGAAGACATGCCGCCTGAATTTGCTAAAAATAAGAAATGGTTCAGGGAATTGCTTGAAGAATACAGGAAAAGATCCAAAGGGAAATTAATGTATGAATTTAAAAATCCCAATGAGGAGAAAAAAATTGAAAATGAAGCGAATAAAGCTGGCGTTAGGCCCGTGTTAATTCCTATTAGAAAAAAGGATGAAGTGACTCAAAAGAAAGCTTACATGGGTGCTGTAATAAAAACAGGAGGAAAACAAGAAATTATTCCTGTATTGCGTAGATCAGTTGCACTCGAACATTTGCTTTCATCCAGTATAAAAAAACTCATTGTTGAAGAAAAACCAAAAATAGGGTTTGTCCAGGGACATGGAGAACCGGTTATCAATAAATTACGACAGGTTCGCCAGGCGCTTGACGTATTGTATAATGTTGAAAGCATTAGGATGGATGAATCCACGAATCTTGATCAGTATAAAATATTGGCCATTGTTGCACCAACTGACAGTTTTCCGGCATCACACCTTAGAATGATTGATGATTACCTGAACAAGGGGCATGGATTGTTTATCGCATTGAACAATGTAGAAGGAGACCTGCAGCGCGCAATGGGAATGAAAAATTCTACCGGTCTCGGAACATGGCTTAGCAATAAAGGCATTGTATTGGACGACCAATTTGTAGTGGATGATAATGCGGGAGCGGTTACTGTTTTGCAACAACAGGGGCCATTCCAGTTGCCAGCACAAATAAAATTTCCATACATCCCTTTAATTGAAAATTTTAATGAAAACCATCCCATTACCAAAGGCCTGGAAATAACTATTCATACCTTTGCCAGTCCACTCCGGTTCGAGGGTGATACCACGAAGCTTGCATTTACACCCCTGGCAAAGACATCTAAAAAATCCGGGGTGCAACCGTGCCCCACTTATTTTGATATCAACAAGGATTGGGGGGCAAGTGACTATGGAATGTCTTTTATACCTATAGGCGGAGCAGTGGAAGGAACGTTTTCTCTAAACGGGACCCCTTCAAAAATGGTGGTCTTTGCAGACGGGGATTTTCCTGTTGAACCGGATAACCAGGGTGGAATGGGGCAAAGCGAGGTTCATGAAGACAACGTGAACCTGATGGTTAATTCTATTGACTGGCTCTCTGATGAGACAGGTTTGGTAGAACTGAGAACCAAAGGAATTACCCTCAGGCCTCTTGAGGAAATAGATGATACAAAAAAATCAATCCTGAAATATTTAAACTTTATTCTTCCCATTTTGTTGATTGTAATATATGGAATCATTAGAATGCAGCGTAATAAAAATCTACGAATTAAAAGAATGGAAGGCTATGTATAGAAAAAATAAAACAAGAATACTGCTCATCGTTTTAATCGTTTTGGTTGTCGTGTTTGCTGTTGTACAATATAGTAAACAAAAACAAGGTGAACGGACGTTTAAAGAATATGTTATTGAAATAGATACTTCTAAAATTTCAGGGATTGTTATAATCCCGGGAATCGAACATCAAGAGCAGAATGCGTTGAAACTGTATAAAGAACAGGGCAACTGGAAAGTAAAACAGGGAGAAGATGAATATAATGCTCTTGACGGTCGGATTGAACAAATGATCCATACGTTACAGGGGCTCAAAACGGAAAGCATTGCCGGGCTTGATAAATCAAGCTGGACAGAATTTGAAGTGACGGATTCATCCGGGACACGGGTTCAGATATTGTATGATGGTAAACCAGCCAGGGAGATTGTTCTTGGGAAATTTGAATATTTTAAAAATCAATCCCGGCAGGTACGTCAGCCTATGCAGTATAATCAGCCCAGGGGGAAAATGATGTCGTATGTAAGGCCGGAAGACGATGAAAAAGTATATATGGTCGAAGGATTTTTGAAAATGTCATTTGACCCTAAAATTAACAGCTATCGTGATAAAACTATTATTGATTCAGAGCCGGCAAAATGGTCTTCATTGCAATTTAATTACCCAGGTGACAGCTCTTTTACACTGGTTAAAAAAAATATGCAATGGTTGGTGGATGGCCGGGAACCCGTTGATTCGAATATGGTATCTGGGTATTTTAACAAAATTAAAAGAATAAGTGGGTCTGAATTTGTTGATGGTTCATTGGGCCAGGTATCCCATACACTTATAATCAAAGGGAATATGCCGTCTCCTGTGCAAATTTCTGCCGCACCGGCTGATAGCGTACATCAATACATCGTCCACTCGTCTATGAATAAAGATGCATTTTTTAGCGGGAAACAGGGCAGGATATTTAGCAGTATCTTTGTTTCAAAAAGTTATTTTAAACCTGATGAAAGTGAGGCCGGGGGCAAGTAATTAATAATATAGTTTAATGTATTATTAATTACTTTTTTAAGGGTGAATAAATCATTAACTCGTCAACACTAAAAAAAACATATAAATTTTTAGTGTAAAAAATCAAAATATTCAATGGATTGATGTATTTAGATAATTTTTTATAAAAAATTAAAATTTAAACATGTGCATATTTATTTAAAATAACTATATTTGCAATCCTTAAATATCTATTTATAAATTGAAATTATTAATTTAAAAACTAAAAATATATAATAAAATGACTAAAGCAGATATCGTTAACGAAATTTCGACCAAAACAGGAGTTGAAAAAGTGAAAATCAAAGAGATTGTTGAATCTTTTATGGATATAGTAAAAGACTCTTTGGAAAAAAATGAGAATGTATATTTAAGAGGATTCGGCAGTTTTATTATTAAAAAGAGAGCCGAGAAAACAGCAAGGAATATTTCAAAGAATACAACTATTATTATTCCTGCACATAACATACCTGCATTCAAACCATCAAAAACTTTTATGCAAAAAGTTAAAAATAATGTAGGCTAAATAAAGAAATTATTGAATTAAAACATTTATATTATGCCAAGCGGAAAAAAGCGAAAAAGACATAAAATGTCTACACATAAGCGGAAAAAAAGATTAAGGAAGAACAGGCACAAGAAGAAAAGATGACTTTTTTTCTTCTTTTCAAACTTCTTTTAAATATTTACAAGCATAATATCATGAGCAGATATTATGCTTTTTATCTTATCACCTTTATAATAGTTACAAGCTCGTGAGTAAAGAATTAATAGTCAATGTTACTCATGATGAAATAAGCATAGCACTTCTTGAGGACAAACAACTTGTTGAATTAAACAAGGAAAAACAGGATTTCAGGTATTCAGTTGGAGATATTTATCTTGGACGTGTACAAAAAATACTCCCCGGGCTTAATGCTGCATTTGTAGACATTGGGCATGAAAGGGGTGCTTTTTTACATTATCAGGATTTAGGCCGTCAATTTAAAACATTTGACCTTTATTTAAATTATCTAATCAATAGGAAAGGACGGGCACCATTTTTTCAAAAATTCAGGGGAAAGCCTGACATTAAGAAAGAAGGCAAGATTACAGAAGTAATAAAAGAAGGAAAAAACATCCTTGTACAGATTGCCAAAGAACCTATTTCCAACAAAGGCCCACGCTTGAGTGCGGAAATATTTTTGCCCGGGCGAAATATGGTGGTCATTCCTTTTTCTGACAAAATATCTGTATCTAAAAAAATTGATTCAACAGAAGAAAGAAACCGGCTTAAGCAGTTAATTAAAAGTATAAAACCAAACAACTATGGTGTTATCGTGAGAACTGCTGCTACCGGGAAAAAAGTTGCAGTCCTTGACAATGAGCTTTCTCAAATTGTAGAAAAATGGGAGAGCGCTTTAATGCAATTGAAGCAAAAAGAAATAAAGCCGCCTGTGCTTGTTCAGAGTGAGTTGGCAAGAACTTCCACGATTATCAGGGATATGCTGACAGGTTCTTTTAACAATATTTATGTTGATGATACCACGGTTTACCAGGATATTAAGGAATATATTGCAGAAATAGCCCCTGAAAAGAAAAAAATCATTAAACATTACACGGGCAAAGCACCTATTTTTGAAAATTTTGGGATCAACAAACAAATAAAAGTGCTTTTTGGACGATTGGTGCCTTTTCAGAACGGGGCATACCTGATTATAGAGCATACAGAGGCATTGCATTCAATTGATGTGAACAGCGGGGCAAAAACAGTTCCTAAAAATGACCAGGAAACCAATGCATTGGACGTGAACCTGGCTGCTGCTGCTGAAATAGCAAGACAGCTCAGGTTAAGGGACATGGGAGGCATTATAGTGATTGATTTTATTGACATGCATAATGAAGAGAATAGGAAAAAGGTGTATAACAAAATGAAAGAATGCATGTCTAAAGACCGTACAAAGCATAATATTATACCACTTACCAAAATAGGGTTGATGCAGATCACACGTCAACGAGTAAGGCCGGAAATGAATATTAAGACGGTTGAGAAATGCCCTACATGCAAAGGAAGTGGAGAAATTATTCCAAGTATATTATTTATTGATGAAATAGAAAAAGAATTAAAGCAAATACTGGATAATAACAAAAAGCTTAAAAAAGTTATTCTGCTTGTTCATCCATATATAGCTGCATACCTTAAACATGGATTTCCTTCTATCAGGAGAAAGTGGAAAAGGCAATACAATTGCAATATTAAAGTGGTTCCGGTTTTTGCTTATCATATTTTTGGGCATAAGTTTTTAGACAACAACGAGCAAGAACTACTTCCTTAAGTTGGTCAATGCCAAGTTGTTCAGTTATATAGTTGTTTCGTTTTATCCAATTGAAAATATGGAGCTTGCTTTGTTGATGATTTAAGGGGCTAATTCAATATTTGATAGAAAATATATTTAATGTGTATCGCTCTATTCTAAATTGTGAATGACTTTTGTTATCTTAGTTAAAATTTTCAATTATGAGTATTAGGAAAAATATTCAACTGGTTCACGTTCCCGGAAACACATGAAAAAGATAATCCTGATCCTGAAACAAGCAATAATACAAACCACTCTTTTATCTTGCGATTAGGTTTTTGATAAATCCTCAAATAAGGTGAGTTCAGAAGTTCGGTGTAATTGGACAGGAAAATAGCCCGCAATCCCCAACTATTTTATACTGCCAATCGTTCTTGCCATGTTAAAATTCATTGTTCCAGATTTTTAGTTCATCTTTGAGGTTCAATTTGTTCTACACTTTTTCGGATTCTGTTTAATGACGTTTCTTTGCCTAAAATTTCCATCATTTGGAACAGGTCAGGCCCATAACTGCCACCGGTTAAGGTAATTCGCAATGGATTCATGATTTTTCCGAAACCTGTTTCATTTTTTTCGGCGTATGCAGAAATGGTTTGTTTGATGTTATCAGCCTTAAAGTCATCTTGGTTTTCTAAGAGTTCGGCAATATCTGTTATTGTTTTTCCTGTTCCTTTTTTCCATTTCTTTTTTACAGCTTTGTTATCATATTCAGAAGGGGCTGTAAAAAAGAAAAACGAATGATCCCATAAATCGTTGACCAGGTAAGCTCTTTCTTTGATAAGGGAGAGGATTTTTTTGACATATTTATCATCAAATTGAAGTTTTTTTTCTCTAAGAATGGGCTGAAAGTACTTACACAATTCATCATCAGATTTGTTTTGGAGATGATGATGATTATACCATTTGGCCTTTTCGGGGTCAAAACGTGCGCCTGCTTTACCAACTTTGTCTAAAGAAAATGCATTGATCAGTTCTGTTTTGTTGAAAAACTCTTGTTCGTTTCCCGGATTCCATCCCAGAAGAGCCAGGATGTTTAAAAATGCTTCTGGCAGGTAGCCGGCTTCACAAAATCCTTGTGCAGTTTCACCTGTGTTGGGGTCTTTCCAATTTATTGGGAATACTGGGAATCCCAATTTTTCACCGTCGCGTTTGCTTAATTTTCCTTTTCCTGTGGGTTTTAATATCAAAGGAATGTGAGCAAATTGTGGCATTTCTTTTTCCCATTCAAAACTTTTGTATAATAAATAATGCAAAGGGGTGGAGGGGAGCCATTCTTCTCCGCGTATCACATGAGTGATGTTCATTAAATGGTCATCAACTACGTTAGCCAGGTGGTATGTAGGCATTTTATCGGCTTTGATGAGGATTTTATCATCCAGCTCAGCAGTATTTACATTGATCCCTTCGCGTATCATGTCATGCAGGGTGATGTCTTCATTAGAAGGCATTTTAAACCGGATTACATAAGGATTTTTTGTCTCTAACAATTCTTGTGTTTCATCATGACTTAATGATATTGAATTTTTTAGTTGCTTTCGTATTGAGACATCGTATTTAAACTTTTTGCCTTGTTTTTCATATTGTTCACGAATTTTTTCAAGTTCTTTAGCTGAATCAAATGCATAATATGCATGGCCTTTTTGAACCAGTTCCTGTGCATATTGCAGGTATATATCGACTCTGTCTGATTGTCTGTACGGTCCGTATTGTCCGCCTTCTATAATGCCTTCATCAAGTTCTAATCCACACCAATTCAGTGCCCTGATAATATAATTTTCGGCTTCTGGGATGAACCTTGTTCTATCTGTATCTTCAATGCGTAATATAAATTTACCGTTATTTTTCCGGGCAAATAAATAATTAAATAAGGCAGTTCTGATACCTCCTATGTGTAAAGGGCCTGTAGGACTTGGTGCAAAACGAACACGTACATTTTTCATTATTAGTCTTTAATTTTTTTGTAAAGATAATATCAAATTATACATCATGCGGATGTTTTGATGATTTTTTCAGGGCTAAATCCAGCCTTTTAATTTATAATACCCGATAGCAAACCATTCACGTATAATAAGTATTTCATATTTAAGCTGTGTCCATAAATTATACCGGAGGTCTAGACTTGTTTCGGTTTCGCATGTAAATGATTTTTCTTTTTTTTTCAAGCTTTTGTCTCTAAGTGAACGGGGGTCCAGGTCGGAGGAAAAAGATGAATACCCACCAATGTTTTCAAACCCGGCTTTTTTATATGTTTTTATTGCCCTGTACATGTGTTCCGGGGACGTGACCAGTACAATAAAAACTGAATCATAACCGGGAGTTAACATGCCGGCTATATTCATTGCTTGTTTTCTTGTATTGTGCCCATTCGTTTCCAGTCTGATCCTGGTTGAATCAATCCCTCTTAGCATGATTTCTTTTTTCATCTTCCAGGCATCGCTTTGTGTAATGTCATCAGAATGATGGGGTAAAGCAATAAATAAACGGGTGCCTGGAAAATCATTCGCCAGCTTTGATGAGTAAAATGTGCGCATTAAACCGGAACCACTTGGCATCCCATCGCCTCCTAACACGATAATTGCATCGGGGTCCTGATGAATTTCTGTTTGGTGGGTACCCATCCAATAGTAAGTCCAAAAGGGATAATCGGTGAAGCAAAGGATGACTAAAATCAACGAGATATACCCAAATATAATTACAATTCTTTGCAAAATATTCCAGCAGGTTGAAATACCCCGTTTGGCGTGTTTGTTGTTCTGTATATTGAAATTTTTTATCAAAACAGAAATGTTTAAGTACTAACTTATTCTTAACAAATACTATTTTATAGAGTTTAAAAATAAAAAATAATCATGAATAAAGAACAAAAGATATTTTAAATTTCATCCCGCTTTAAAATTTATTATTAATTACGAGGATAGTGTTTTTTTATTTTTCTTAAAAACAGAAGGTTGCGATTTATTTGTTATGGTGATAAATGATTATTAAATAAAAATATATAATTTGTTTTATTGTATTATCGTTTTTAAAAATATAACCCCTTAAAATATTTTTCCCCATGAATTCGTTTATAAATATAACTTGTTTTTAACGTATATTTTTTATTTTCATATTTCATTTTATTATCTTTATGTCCTAAAAAAAGTAAAAACGTCATACTCATGGAAAAGAAAAAAAATTCTAAAGCTGACCTGGAGAAATCACGGGGTATTTTATTTGAAATCGGGTTGATCTCAACATTGGGGATGATTTTGATTTTATTTGAATGGGCCAGTCGCCCCGAGGGAAGTAAAGCATTTATTATGACAGAAGAGGCAGAAGCCAGTACAGAACGTGTACCGATCACCAGGCAAAAACCACCGGAACCACCTAAACCACCGGAGCCCCCTAAAGTAACAGAAGAATTAGTACTTGTTGACAATAATGTTGAAGTGGAGACTGATCTGGATATAGACGCAGGCGCTGAAGAAGATATGGAAGTGGATTTTTCACAGTTTGCCATGGAAGCAGAAACAGAAGTAGAGGATAAAGTATTTGTCATTGTAGAAGACATGCCGAAGTTCCAGGGAGAAGGAAAAGAAGCTTTTAGAAAATATATTCAAATGAATGTTGATTACCCAGTGATTGCGAGAGATAATGGAATTGAAGGAAAAGTGTATGTTCAGTTTGTTGTTGATAAAAATGGAGATATCACCAATGTACAAGTAATACGCGGAGTGCATCCTTCATTAGATAAAGCAGCCCGAGAAGTCGTGCAAAATGCACCAGATTGGACACCCGGGAGACAGAGAGGGAAATCGGTTAGTGTAAAATTTACCTTCCCTATAAGCTTTGTATTAAGTGATTAAGTATTTATTAAAATTATTTAAATAAAACATATTGTAAGCTGTTGTCTTTTTTCATGATGGGCAACAGCTTTTTTTATGGATGAACCTAAAATGATTTAGCTACATCAATATAACACGCCAGAACATGACTAAAATACTGAGATATAAACGATTATAATTATTAAACGTATTCTCACGTGTTACATGGTTAATGAATTTAAATCAGGGCGAGCTCTATATGACGATTAAAAATTATAAAATAAATAGTTGAATAATGATTAGAGAAAATAAAAAGTATAAAGTAAACAGGCAAAAAACGGTTTTAGTAGGTGTTATTTTTGACGGTCAAACAAAACACCAGGTTGAAGAATATCTAAATGAGCTGGCTTTTTTGGCAGAAACAGCAGGCGCTTTTTCTGAAAAAACATTTATACAAAAACTACAAACACCTAATTCCAGTACATTTATTGGTAGCGGTAAACTATTAGAAATAAAAACCTATATTGAAGAGCATGATATAGAGTTGGTGATCTTTGATGATGAATTATCACCCAGCCAGCTAAGAAATATTGAAAAAGAGCTTGAACGCCCGATTCTTGACAGGACAAACTTGATTTTGGATATATTTGCCAAACGTGCTAAATCAGCACACGCTAAAACACAAGTAGAGCTCGCACAATATCAATATCTTCTTCCCCGGTTAACACGGATGTGGACACACCTTGAACGGCAAAGAGGAGGGATTGGATTCAGAGGCCCCGGAGAACGGGAAATCGAAACAGACCGGAGGATTATCCGTGACAGGATTACAAAACTTAAAGAACAACTTAAAAAAATAGATAAACAAAAACAAGTACAGCGAAGCAACAGGGGTAAATTAGTGAGGGTATCACTGGTGGGATATACCAACGCAGGTAAATCAACCTTACTCAACCGGTTGGCAAAAACCAACGTGTTCTCTGAAAATAAACTATTTGCCACCCTGGACACCACGGTAAGAAAAGTCGTGATAGAAAACCTTCCTCTTCTAATTGCTGATACAGTAGGGTTTATAAGAAAACTGCCGCATCATCTGATCGAGTCATTTAAATCAACACTTGATGAGGTACGTGAATCCGACATTTTATTACACGTAGTAGATATTTCACATCCTGAATTTGAACATCAAATAGAAGTGGTGACCCAGACATTAAATGAATTGAAAGCCGGAGATAAACCCACTCACCTGGTTTTTAATAAAATTGATGCATATCGGTATACTAAAAAGGATGAAGACGACCTAACACCTAAGACCAAAGAAAATTTTACATTGGACGATTTTAAACGGAGTTGGATGGCTGATAATGAAAATACTATTTTCATATCAGCCAAGACCAAAGAAAATCTTTCAGAATTAAGGAATCTGATTTATCAGAAAGCGAAAGATATCCATACTAAACGGTATCCGTATGATGATCTTTTATATTAACTTATGATCAGCAATATATTGAGCAATTTGAACAGCATTTGTTGCAGCACCTTTTCTAAGGTTATCAGCCACGATCCACATATTTAAAGCATGCTCCATTGAATTATCTCTTCGGATACGTCCCACGAATATTTCGTTTTTTCCTTCGGCAAAACGGCACATTGGGTAAATGTTGTTTTCAGGGTCATCCTGTACAATAATACCCTTGGTCTCTGTAAGGATTTTTCGAATATCATTAATTTTATAATCTTTTTCAAATTCCAGGTTGACTGATTCGGAATGCCCACCTACAACAGGTATCCTTATAGCAGTGGGAGAGACCAGGATCGATTGGTCATCTAATATTTTCCGGGTTTCATTGACCAGCTTCATTTCTTCTTTTGTATACCCGTTTTTAGTAAACGAATCACAGTGTGGAAGGCAGTTTTTATCAATTACATAAGGGTATTCCATTTCACCCTTAACCCCATTGCGTTCGTTTTCCATTTGTTGTACTGCTTTTACTCCGGTGCCGGTAATGGATTGATACGTGGAAACCACGATCCTTTTTATGATATATTTTTCATGTAAAGGGGCTATCACGGCTACCATCTGAATAGTAGAACAATTTGGATTGGCAATGATTTTATCATCTTTGGTTAATACATGTGCATTGATTTCCGGGACTATAAGTTTTTTGGTGGGGTCCATTCTCCACGCAGAAGAATTGTCAATTACCGTGGTCCCTTTTTCTGCAAATTTTGGAGCCCATTCTTTGGATACAGAACCACCGGCACTGAATAGTGCAATGTCAGGAGCGATGTCAACAGCATCCTGTAAACCAATTACTTCGTGGATTTTTTCTTTGAATGAAATTTTTTTCCCTGCCGATCGCTCGGATGCTACCGGGATTAATTCTGAAACAGGGAAATTGAATTCATCCAACACGTTGAGCATTACGTTGCCCACTAAACCTGTTACGCCTACAACTGCAACTTTCATTTTAATTAATTATTTAATTCATTGAAAAGTTTGTTGTTTCAAACAACAATTAATATTTTTAAAATGTAAAATTGATAATTATTTATCGAATAAAGAAATACAAACCACAAAAAAATGTATTTATGATTATTGTATTTTCTAATCTGTTAAAGATGAAATAAATGGATAAGCGTGTTTTGTCGGTGCCAATTGTTTTTTTCTTCTTTTGTACTTGTTTTGGTCAAATAAGTATAGATTTCGAGGGACAAGGTCTATATGAATGGACATCCTCATCTGATTCTTCCTGGGAAATATCATCAGTGAATCCCATACGTGGAACATATTCTCTGCATCATGCATTTGATAACCCTGAATCCGGGAATGATCAAATATCTTTTTTCATGGATCAATTGACACCAGGAAGTGATACAACAGTATGGCAATTTTGTATAAAGCATGGATACAACCCTTCAAGCCAGAATCACTGGGGAGTTTTTTTGTTATCGGATATGGGAAGTAAGCATATGACACCGGGAGGTAAAGCCAATGGATATATTGCAGGAGTGAATCTTGATTCATATGATGATATCGTGAAAATATGGAAGCAATGTGATGGTAAAGTCATGGAAATTTTAAAATCTTCGATCAATTGGCAGGATGAAATCGGAACTGACAAACCTGTATGTTTTGAAATAATGCATTGTGCAGGCCAATGGCACCTCAAATCAGACACGTCAACAAATTTGGATGGTGATTATCAGTTAAGTGGCTCAGGTTATGATACGTCAAATATACCGGGGAATTATTTTGGTATTTATTATTCGTATTCTTCAAGCCAAGATAGAAAGTTATGGATTGATGATTTATTCATTCATGGAATGTTTATTATTGATACCGTGCCACCCCGGGTTATTGATGTTAAAGTGATTGATTCAAACACAATCATTGTATATTTTAATGAACCTGTTACAGATTCCTCTATGCTCAAGAGTTCTTATTACATGATCAGTCCTTTAGGCAAACAACCAATCGAGGTTACAAAAGCCGGTTCAGAAACTGCTCAATTATTGTTTCCTGAAGCGTTTCAGGATGGAGATGCATTGACATTGCTTGTTTATGGGATTTCTGATGTACCTGGAAACAGGGCTGACACGCTTTCCATATCTTTTAATTATTATGTACCTAAACCTTTTGATATTATTATTAACGAGATCATGGCTGACCCTGAACCACGGGTTAGCTTACCCGAAGCTGAATATATTGAGATATTGAATAATACGCAATACAATATACAATTGGTGGGATGGCAATTACATATTGGTTCCGATAAATGCATATTTCCTGATAGAATCATTAATGCTAATGAATTGATGATTTTATGCAGAAAAGAAGAAGAACATTATTTTAATCAATATGATAAAGTAGTTGGCTTATTTACTTCATCCATTAATAACAGTGGAGAACTGCTTACATTGAAAAACCAGCACGGCACCAGAATTTCTCATGTTTATTTTGATAATACATGGTTTGGGAATCCTGTTAAATCTGAAGGAGGTTGGTCGCTTGAACGAATTGATCCTGACAATCCATGTGGAGGGATAAAAAATTGGGAAGCATCAACTGCATATGAAGGTGGCACCCCCGGGTTGATGAATTCAGTGTATAACGATAATCCTGATATTACGCCACCTGTTGTTGATCGGATCGCACCAGTCAATGATTCTTCCCTGCGTTTGTTTATGAGTGAAACGCTTGATAGTACTACCTTGAGTAAATCATTTCATTCAACTATAACGCCAAATCCGGGAACATTACAAGAAGCAGAATTAGAACCACCACGGTTTAACACGCTCTTGTTATCTTACGTGAACCCTTTTTCTCCTGAAGTATACTATTCTTTAGAAATTGTTTCAACGGGTTTGTCAGATTGTGTCGGGAATATGCTTGACCCCGATAATGAATTTGTCTTCAAGCTTCCTGAATTCCCGGACAGTTTTGATATTGTAATTAATGAAGTCCTGTTTAACCCTGAACCCGGTTGTGTTGACTTTGTTGAATTATATAACCGTTCTGGTAAAGCCATTGATTTGAACGATTTGCGAATCGCTTCAAGAGATAATGAAACATATGAGATTACCTCATCTGATTATATTGTAACGACACGTTATCAGTTTTTGCCGGGAGAATACGTGGCAATCACATCAGACAAAGAAGCATTATTGGATTGTCATGATGTGCCTTACCCTGATAGAATAATAGAAACCAGTGCTTTACCTTCATTAAATAATGATAAGGGATGTGTCGTGATACACGATAAACATCTTTTTGTCATTGATGAATTTACATATTCTGAAAACATGCATTTTTCTTTATTAGATGATATGGAACGTGTATCACTTGAAAGAATTCATTATGATAATCCTACAAATGATATATCCAATTGGCATTCTTCATCTTATTCTAATGGCTGGGCTACTCCCGGGTATGAAAATGCCCAGTTTAATAGTGCAGAGGTAGCCGAACAAACAATTTCACTGGATTATGAAGTGTTTTCTCCTGATAATGATGGCTATAGAGATGTGCTTGCCATACGTTACCAGATGAATGAACCCGGGTATGTAGGAACAGTGGATGTTTTTGATGTATCGGGCAGGAAGATACGAAACCTTTTACGGAATGATTTATTGTCTAAAGAAGGTGTAATGTATTGGGACGGGTTAACAAATGAACAGGCACGTGCACGATTGGGAATTTACATAATACTTTTTAAAGCATTTCATGAAAACGGGGATGTGAAAAAAATCAAGAAAGCATGTGTATTAGGAGGGAAGATGTAGCGCTATTTAGTGTTTGTCTCTAAAGTCCGACTTCTTCGTTGTTGCTCAAAATTTAAATCCTCAAATACCACAAGTATTCTGCGG
>CAYFQI010000019.1:0-18836 GCA_964345135.1 uncultured Bacteroidales bacterium | reverse complement strand
GTGTTCATGAACTCACTTCGTTCGGTTCACACGCCTCGAATTTGAACTTTATAGAACAAACACTTGACATTATGGACAGACACTATTTAGTGATCAAATTCCTATTTTAATAAAAGATGATGAGGGCTGAAAATATACACAATTTCATAGATTGGTATCACAATGCATCAATAATTATTAAATACATAACTTACAAATTATCGAAATCAAATAATGTATTTAAATTTCATATCCTGAATATCATTTTACATTTTCTTTTTTTATCACGATACGATACAGAAAATAAGCTATCAAGAGGATTACCACAACCCCTGGATAAGACGTTCCGGGGTGTTTAAAAACAGCCATAAAATTAGGATTTTCAAATAACACGATAGGTATTGCAAGTAAAATGCCAATAATTGCTTCGCCTGTTATTAATCCGGAAGAGAATAGCACCCCTGCTTTATTTGGTGTATCATCCTTTTTTATGATCTTATGTTTCCGCTTTGCCACGTTATTACCAAGCCAGGCCACAAGCCCTCCGAGCATAATTGCACTGTCAAGTTCAAAAGGCAGGTACAATCCAACAGCTACTGCTAATACAGGTATCCTGAAAGAGGCATTACGAGCTTCCTGGTATTTATCAAGAATAATAATTGCAATACCGAGACCCATACCTGTAAATACCATATCCCAGGGCAATCCTGCCCCAAATACTCCCTGGGCCATGCTCTTCATTAATGTAGCCTGGGGTGCAGTAAGAGAATCAGGATTAGAAGGAGTTGCCGGCCCAATACCATATGCTTTATTCAGTAAATTCAAGACCAATGGTAATATTAAAGCCGCTGAAACAACTCCTATGATCTGCATAATTTGTTGCCTTTTAGGAGTAGAACCCAATAAATACCCGGCTTTCAAATCCTGCATATTATCACCGCCTATAGAAGCTGCACAACAAACAACAGCACCTATTAATATAGCCGCTGCAGGCCCTTTAGCACTCCCGGTTCCAAGCAAAAGCAATAATATTAAAGCAGTGGTAAGGATTGTAGCAATTGTTACTCCTGATATCGGGTTGTTTGAACTTCCTACCAATCCTCCCATATAAGCAGCAACAGCAGAGAATAAAAAACCAAATATAATCATCAACACTGCCATCAATCCAGATATTCCAAACATACCGGTTTCATTCATATAAATGATAGTAATGGGGATGACCAGCAACAAAATAGCCAATAATACATAGTTCATAGGAAGGTTTAATTCTGTACGTTGAAACGAGTTTTTTGAAGATTTACGTTTCACTGATTCAATTCCCTGGACAATAGCAGATGAAATGGCCTTTCGCATATTAATCAATGCCCAAATACCGCCCACAACCATGGCCCCAACACCAAGAAACCGAATTTGAGAACTCCAAAGTTCATAGCCAAGGGTAACGGGGTCCGTGTTCAAATGTACTGTATCTGATAATGATATATACAACGGTATTCCTATCCACCAACTGATAACGCCTCCTAAAAAAACAAGTAATGCAATCCGAACACCTACAATATACCCTACACCAATTAATGCAGGAGACAGATTCATGCCGAAATACAAATACACTTTATCACCCAGCAATGCTGCTTTATCTAAAACACTATCCCATAATTTAAGCCCGGAGTCAATCAATTTTATTGCCAATCCGGCCATCCCCCCGTATAATAGATATTTGGTTGCTTTTTCAGCTTTTTCGCCCGATTTCAGAACTTCTGAAGTTGCTATCCCTTCCGGAAATTTCAATTTTTGTTTAACAATCAATGCTGTTCTCAACGGGATGGTAAATAAAACCCCCATGATACCACCACATATGGCAATAGAAAACGTTTCGATATAATTAAATTCTGTCCAATAACCCATTAACACGAGGGCCGGGAATGTAAAAATCACCCCTGCTGCCAATGACTCGCCGGCTGATGCTGCTGTCTGTACAGCATTGTTCTCAAGAATGTTTTGTTTTTTAAAAAGCCGGAATATGGCCATGGATATAACTGCTGCCGGAATTGAAGCCGAAACTGTCATGCCCGCGAACAACCCAAGATAGGTATTGGCAGCTCCAAGAAATACAGCCAAAAGAATGCCCAAAATGACTGCTTTAAACGTGGTTTCAGGAAGTTTTTTGTCAGACCCGATATAGGGTTTATGATTTTGATCCATACTATAATTTTGAATTTATTCGTTATTCCATTTTTTTATTTCTTTGGCAAAATGATCCTCGATTTGTTTTAATGGTACATTGTATTTTGGATATAAATGCTTTATATTTTCATCTTCAATATCTTCTGTAAAAACAATGGCTTTTTGAAATAATGTTTTACTCAGATTTTTCATTCGTTCGGATGTCATTTCATATAGTTTTTTTAATGTAAAATAATTTAAATTCAGCACATAAAGATCATAATAATCTCTGAATTTAGCCCGCATAAACAAAGTATTAATTTTCATAACAGCAATAGTATTTAAATCGGCAATAAATAAATGATGTTTTATTGATTTCCTCTTTTTCAATTCGCTCCAACCACTGGCAAAAAATGTCACATCTACATTGTCAATAATAAAATCTGCTTTGTTTGCTGACAAATTTATTATCTGAACTTGTTTAAATCCCGCTTTCTCAATTTGCTGTTGAATATAAACACTGTTAATTTGTGTGTCCCAGGTAAATAAATCAATGTCTTCACTATAACGATGAGATAAGTATATAGTTAATGCCGAACCTCCAACAAAAGAATAATTATCCAACAACGTAAGTGTAGATAATTGTTGAAGAACTTTTTCTGTATCAGGAAGTAGCATTTTTAATCCGTTCATATCTGTTATTTTTTTTTTGGATAGATTTAATATAGCGGCCAGGAACATTAATATTAAAAAAAATCTTTGCCAGGTAATAATTATGTCCATATACTCTTTTATCCGGGATAATCTTTTCTTTCCATACTTGTTTAATTTTTTTTTCAGAAAACAAATCAAAAAGTAACTTGATATCTTTTACCTCCCCTCTGCGAAGAGCCTCCTCTATCAATATTGAATCCGGTATTGTATCCAATATATCTTCTGAATAACTCCAAAAGCCTCCCCTCTTTTTAAGATTATATATTAATTCCGTTCCGGAACTCATTCTAAT
The DNA here is from genome assembly GCA_964345135.1 of uncultured Bacteroidales bacterium. Lineage (GTDB taxonomy): Bacteria > Bacteroidota > Bacteroidia > Bacteroidales > JBBRXJ01 > CAYMKE01. Next base: position 15,688 of record CAYFQI010000019.1, on the reverse strand, counting down.
TATAGATTTTAATTATTCATGCTAAATTATAAAGAATTTAGTGACTTTGTATCATTAAATATCATAAAAATCATTTTTAAATTATCGTTTAATAATCTAAGATTTATATTTTTGTATTTATTTAATGATTGTGGAATAAATTTTGGAATAGTATATATCCTTTTATATAATTACTATACAGCATAAGATGAAAATATTTAAAACCAGTCAGATTAAAGATATTGATAAGTATACAATTGAAAACGAGCCCATACATTCGGTAAATTTAATGGAACGGGCAGCAAATCGATTGAAATCCTGGATTTTACAAAATATTGATATCAAAAAAGAATTAAAAATATTTGCAGGTCCGGGAAATAATGGGGGAGATGCACTGGCTCTGGCTCGTCTGTTATTCAATGAAGGATATCAACTTAGTGTATGGTTTGTCAAATTCTCAAATAAACTATCTTCAGATGCCCAGATCAATTATTCCCGTTTAAAACAAATACAACAAATCCCCCTGCATATTATTGAAAATAAAAATGAACTCCCAATTATTCATCAAGATGATATTATTATAGATGGCATATTTGGTTCGGGTTTAACAAGGCCTGTTGAAGGATTACCTGCCCAAATCATAAAGTACCTCAATAATTCACGGGCACGCATAATTTCTATTGATATCCCTTCCGGATTGTTTGGAGAGAATAATGACCAAAACAATTTCGACCATATTATTCAAGCTGATTACACCCTCACGTTGCAGTTCCCGAAATTATCTTTCTTTTTCAGGGAAAATGAAAAATTTACAGGTACATTTCATATTCTCCCCATTGGCTTAGATTCACAAATAATAAAAGAAACTAAAACAACCTATTTTTTCACGACAAAAGAAGACATTAAACCTTTTATAAAAAAAAGAACAAAGCACTCACATAAAGGCACTTATGGCCATTCTCTTTTGATATCAGGAGGTTATGGAAAAATGGGAGCAGCAGTGATGTCTTCTGCTGCATGTTTAAGAAGTGGGGTTGGTTTACATACATGTCATGTTCCTAAATCCGGCTGTGAAATATTGCAAACTGCTTTGCCCGAAAGCATGGTAAGCATTGATGAAAATGAAAAACTATTCAGTCATATTCCTGATCTGTCAATATTTAATGCAATAGGCATTGGGCCGGGAATAGGTATGGCAGATATAACAGAAAATGCATTAAGAACACTAATAAATGAAGTAACGATTCCGATGGTAATTGATGCCGATGGATTGAATATTTTATCACAAAACAAATCATGGTTAAATAACCTTCCAACCAATACTATTCTGACACCGCATCCAAAAGAGTTTGAACGGTTAGCCGGAAAATTCAATTCAGACTATGAAAGATTAAAAAGCGCACAAGACTTTGCCCAAAAATACACTATTGTACTTATTTTAAAAGGTGCAAACACCTGTATTATTGATCCACAGGGAAATTGCTATTTTAATTCTACAGGGAACCCTGGCATGGCAACCGCCGGAAGTGGTGATGTATTAACCGGGGTAATCCTTTCATTGCTTGCGCAAAGCTATTCTCCCTTACAAGCCAGCATCCTGGGGGTTTACCTACACGGCAGTGCCGGTGACCTGGCATGCTGTAAAATGGGCGAGCAAGCCATGATTGCAGGCGATATTATTGATCACGTGGGCGATGCTTTCCGAAAAATACAACTCCCGGATACTAACCAGACATGTATTTATTAAACTATTTTTCATCATGAACAAAACAAACCCAGCTTTTTTATTTTCTTTTATACTGAACATGTGTTTAATTGCTTTGATACTGCTACCTGTATTTATTTTCAACAGCTGTGCAAAAAAAATTTCTGTTACCCCGCTTTCTGATACTGCACGAATAAAAAAACACGGAATCATCTATTCATTACCCCAAACATCTTTGAAGATACAATTCGACATTAAACATACCACTATAAAAAGCGGCCCCTTTGCAGATTATTCTCAAAAATATCTTGGTATTGAAAACATTCAAACTCAAAACATTCAAAATAGCATAATCCAAAACATAAGCATAAAAAATTGTTCAAAGCCAAATCCTGAGCAATGTTATTTTATGAATACAAAGAAAAATACAGCCTGTCTTGAAAACAATACAATTATCAAAACAAACCACGGGTGGATGTTAAATTTTCCGGATGCTTCTCCAATTTGCAAAAACGAAACCGGCCGGTTTTATCAATCTGCAGATACCTCATTGCATCATAATCCAATCTTTTTATCAGATAAATTATATTTAACAACCGATACATTATACAAAACATTATTAAAAGATTCTGTTTTTGTAAAGATTCCCATCTACAGAAAAAAATGGGTCGAAAAAGACCGGGAAGCCCAGGCCAAAGAAATTGCTGATTTTTTAAAAAAACTCAGGCAAAGGCGCATTGAATTGATCACTGATTTTGATGATGGAAATAAAAACCCCCATACGTTTAAACTTGCTTTAAACGAGATCAAACAAATTGAAAAAAAATATCTTAATATGTTTACAGGACAAAAAATGGATTATATCAATACATATGATTTTGAAATAACCCCAGAGGCTTCTAATAAACCAGATACAACATTATTATTTTATTTTTCAAAAAAAAATGGTATTGGTTCTGAAAAAAAAATAAACGGGAACCCTGTCTGGATGATTATAATTCCAGACGAGCAAGTCAATAATAATATATATATAAAAGGAAATAAAAAGAAAAACATTCTTTATACAAGATACCCGGTTAACTCAAGGGTGATAATAAAATATGAGGAGCAAATACTTTTCGAAAAAAATCTATTAATTCATCAATATGGCCGCTTAGTACCTGTTTACTGTCCTGTAATATGTAAATAACGTTTATTAAATCGCATTTACCCATTCAAGGCAAATTTGATCGTCACGTTATGTTGCCAACATGGCGTTGCCCTGTATTTATGCTGAAAGCCCGTTGGGCTTTAAAGTCGTACATGTAGGAACTGGACACTGATTTTATGGACAGGCATTAATTACTTTTTACTCTTCTTTCGTAATCATTTACAAATTCAGCATACTTTTTTTCTTTGTATATCTCATTTCCAAGATAATACAAGATGGGCTCAAAATTCGATGCCGTTTTATATCCTTTTAAAGGAGAAATAAGGGGTTTTAATTCTTCATCCATAAAAGCAAAAGCAGGATATGACATTTGGCCATTCAATAAAGCGATTGCAAAATCATGTGTTGGCCTCCTCCCTTGGCCTTGATTAACAAAAGTCTTATCACCAATCATCACAGAGTCTTTGGATTCGGCATTAAATTTAACAGGATAATAATATTTATTCAGATATTCTGCAATAACAGGATTGGAAAATGTGGTTGCATCCATTTTTTTGCACCATCCACACCAATTGGTATAAATATCTATAAATATTTTTTTAGGGTTTTCTTTGTGCAATTCAAGTGCTTCCTGGATGGAATACCATTTGACTTTTTCCTCCTCTGTTTCTTTTCCCTTTTCCTGAACATCTATGGTAAATGCTAAAAAAATAAATATTGAGGGATATATAAATTGCTTGACGAATCGGTTATTTTTGTTCATACGGATAGTCTTTTCAAATGATGGATATTAAATATATAGTCAACAAATGTATGAAATTATTATTGCATCATCAAATAAAAAATGCACTTATGTTAATATATGAATGTTTTTATTCATTCTTAACACAACGTACATAATATGCTGATGATTGTTTTTCTTTATCCCGTTTTACCTGGGGCGAACTGGATGATAATTGCCGGAACCATGCTTTATTTTCATCCGTTGATGTAGCTGTCCAGAAATTGCCCGTGACATTGATTCCAAAAAAATATCCTTTATGATCTCTCCGGCCTCCCATCAAAGCACTAAACCCTGACATATTACAATATTTCTCCTGGTTGCATTTTTCAATCACTTTTAATTTATCTCCTTCTGTAATTCCCCGGAATCCAATATCATCAGCCTGTGTATTATGCATTCCAAGCCATATTTCCATTTCCATCCATTCTTTATCTGTAGGAACATGCCATCCATCAGGACAAATCCCTTTTATTGATTTATCTTTATCATTGAATTGATATTGCATGACTTCTTCCCATTGATAAAGCCCCCCGTATTTTTGACAATTTAAACTATCGTTTTTATAACAAAACTTTTCTATCTCATCATTATTTGTTTGTTCTTCATCTCCACTTATTTTTTCCCCAATATTTAAGTTCTCCATCATCCACCACTGGTCAAGAATTTTTACTGTTTTGTATACATGCCCGTTTCGTTTATCCACAACTGAATCCAAGCGTTCAGCGGGTATGTCCAATGTTGTTTTTTTTAACATGCTACATGAAAACATAAAAAGGATAAACGGGAGGGAAATAATAATTTGTTTCATACACATTAGTTTTTAAATTTAGGTTTATCCATAATACCCGCTGACGTAATCGCATTTGCACAAATACATTGCAAACCCCTCAACCTTATGAACCAACCATTGCCTATAAACAGACAATTTATATTAAAGCACTAAATTAACACTAAAAATGGAAAATTACAAGCACGGATGATTTTTTGTACTTTATTATTTTGCAATAAAAGATATATTATCACGTGAGCAAAAAATTAATAATTAAAAGATCAATTAAAAAGACTAAATTTTTAGTATTTTTGAGTTATGAAAATGCTTAAGAAGTTATATCATTTATATACAAGCCTGTTTTTATTATATCTTGTATTCCCTAACTTAACTGCTGGCCAAGAGGTGAATTATGACAGCATTAAAAATGTTTTACTTCAATCAGATAAAAAACAAAAACCGGCTATTCATAATTATTTAGCCAGGGAATATTATAATGAAAATAAAATACAATATTCTTTAACCCACGCAAAAAAGGCTCTTACACTTGCCAAAGAGGTAAAAAATCATGAGCAGGTAGCCAAAGCATATAACAGGATCGGGTTTATTTATCGAGAAGAAAAAGACTATTTGAGTTCTTTGAAAAATCATAAAAAAGCAATAGAATCTGCTAAAAAAGTTAATTACAGGAAAGAAATTCTCAAGGCATATAATAGTATGGAAATTATATATTACTATTTAGAAAATTATGATAAATTCAAAGAATACTCCGAAAAAACTTTATTACTTTCCAGGGAATTAGAAAACCAGGAAATGGAGGCTATAGCTTTACAACATCTGGGTTTATATTATTACCGAAAAGGATTATATAAAAAAGCTTTAGACCATTGGAAGCAACAACTGGAAATTTTAAAAATAAGTGATAACCAAGAAGATCTTGCTACCGTATATCTTAATATCGGCGTGATTTATAAAAACTGGGGCAAATATGAAAAAGCCATTGAAAATTATCAAAACACCCTTAAAATACAGGAACACAGACACGACACATTAGGGATGGCACGATCAGTAAGCAATATTGGAAATGTATATTTTTATTTTGAAGTTGATATCGATAAAGCCCTGGATTATTATAAACGAGGATATAAACTGTTTAAAAGCATTAATGACACGACAAACATGGCCAACTTATTGAATAGTATAGGCATTGTATATCAAAAACAGAAAAAATATCCCAAAGCCCTTGAAAATTTTAAACTCGCATTAGAACATGCAAAAAAAATTAATAATAAAACAACGATTGCAAAATCTCAGACAAATATGGGTGCCATATACATAGAGAACAAGCAATATTCACTGGCAAAAAAATATATTTTCAATGCCCTGGAAAAATTCAAAGAACTAAAAGATAAAAAAGAAATTGCTTTATCCCATATGCAAATTGGCCAGATATACATGGAAACAGAAGAGTTTCAAAAAGCGCTCAGTTATTATAAAGAAGCTCTCAAATTATTAAAGGAAATGGATCTACCCAAAGAGCTATTGGATACGTATAAACAACTTTCAGAATTACATGCAAAAATCGGAAACAATAGCAAAGCGCTTGATTATTACAAAAATTATTCTCAATTAAAAGACTCTACTTTAAAAGATAAATACCTGGAAAATATAGAAGAACAAAGAACCAAATACCAAACAGAGAAAAAAGAAGAGCGCATCAAATACCTAAACGAAAAAAATAAACGCCAGGAAGCTGAAAATAAACGCCAGCGGGTTTTAATATATTCGGCAATGGGTGGATTAATGTTGATTCTTATATTTTCTTTACTCCTGTTTAAACAATATAATGATAAACGAAAAGCCAATATATTATTAGAAGAACAAAATGTAGAAATCAGCCAACAAAGAGATCAGATATTCAGACAAAAACAAGAAATAACAGACAGTATTCAATATGCAAGCCGCATCCAAAAAGCCATCATCCCCCCCGAAGATATTCTAGATGACAAGCTACCTGACCATTTTATTTATTTCAGGCCCAGAGATATTGTTAGCGGTGATTTTTACTGGTTAAACAAAAAAGACAACAAAACGTATTTTACTGCTGCTGATTGCACAGGACATGGTGTGCCCGGAGCTTTTATGAGCATGCTGGGTATTGCATTCATGAATGAAATTGTAAACAAATATAAAGACATTAAAGCCAATGAAATTTTAAATGAATTGAGAAAATATGTGGTTGATTCTCTACATCAAACAGGCAAATCCGGTGAGGCACAAGATGGAATGGATATTGCACTCTGTATTTTAGACCAGGAAACCAACACACTACATTTTTCCGGAGCTTATAATCCGTTAATCATGATAAGAAACGGAGAACTAACTGAATATAAAGGAGATAAAATGCCGATTGGGATTTATCATGAAAAAAATGATCGTTTCACTAATCATGAAATCAAGGCTCAAAAAGGCGATTGCTTATATATTTTTTCTGATGGTTATGTGGACCAATTTGGTGGTGATAAAGGCAAAAAATTCTTTAAAAAACGGTTTAAAGAAATGCTTCTGACTATTCATAATAAACCCATGAAAGAACAATATCAAATCCTTGACCAAACAATGAAAGAATGGAGTAACGGCTATTCACAGGTTGATGATATCTTAATTATCGGTGTTAGGGTTTGAGCCATTAAAAAATAAATCGATTTGACATTTTCCGAAAATCATAAACGTCCAAAAAAAGAAAAAGACCTGTATATTTACGGTATCAGGCCTGTCATTGAAGCAATGAATAGTGGCAAAAGCATTGAAAAAATATACTTGAAAAGCGGATTCCGTAACAATATCGCCTCAGATATATACAGGTTAGCAAAGGAAAATTCAATCCCGTTACAAGTGGTTCCACCTGTTAAACTTCAAAAATTATCGGGTAATAAAAACCATCAGGGGATTATTGCTCTTGTTTCATTGATCACATATCAAAATATTGAACTCTTATTACCCGGCATTTATGAAAAAGGACAAGACCCTTTTTTTCTTTTTTTAGACGGTATAACAGACGTGAGAAACATTGGAGCTATAGCCAGAACTGCCGAGTGCTCCGGGGCGCATGGCATAATCATTCCCGGGAAAGGGTCTGCTCAAATCAACGCAGATGCTGTCAAAACATCTGCAGGTGCTCTCCAGCACATCCCTGTCTGCAGAAGTTTTAATATTAAAAAAACCATAACATTCTTAAAAAACAGCGGGCTACATATTATAAGTGCATCCGAAAAAGCTTCATCAAGTATATATCAATCTAATTACACGGTTCCTTTTTTATTGATCATGGGAAACGAAGAAAAAGGAATTTCAAATGATATATTGGAAATGTCAGATGAAATAGTCAAAATTCCATTAATTGGAAATATAAAATCTTTGAATGTCTCGGTTGCTGCTTCCGTGATTATGTATGAAGCAGTAAGACAAAGACATTATTAAACCCAGGCTCTCCTTTATGCATCAATCACGGGCAACTGCCTTTTAAATCGTTCTTCTAAAGAAATAAAGGTTTCTGTTCGTGCAATGCCTTTTATAGATTGCAATTTTTCGACCAAAATTGTTTTTAAATGCTCATTATTTTTAGCAAAAATTTTTATAAAAATTGAATAATTCCCCGTAGTATAATGACATTCGGTAATTTCTGGTATTTTCTCTAAATCTCCCGCAACATCCTCATACATAGATGCTTTATCCAAAAACACACCGATATATGCTCTTGTATGATATCCAATTTTATGATGATTAATTAAATATTCTGATCCAGCGATAATACCAAGTTTGGATAACCGCTGAATCCTTTGATGAATAGCTGCTCCGGACACATTACACTCTCTTGCAACTTCAAGAAATGGAATACGTGCATCTTTAGAGATCAAAGAAATAATTTTTTTATCCAGGTCGTCAAGTTTAATTTCTTTTTCCATCTTTTGGTATAATTTAGATTTCTATATGTAAATGTAATTATTTATTCAGGAATAAAAAATTAACTCTTATTCCTGTTACCACCCCCCCAACACACCCAATAAACCAACAATCATCCCGATAACAACATTGACAGACTTAACGAATAAAAAACTTTTTTTAGATTCCGCAAACAGGGGCAAAGAAGCATGCCCATCCTGTACAACAGAATTAGCTAAAAGAATACTTAAAGGCAAATGTCCGCTAATAAATAACGTAACAAAAATCAAATGAGGCCCGGATTGAGGAATAATACCAATTAATACAGCTAATACCAATAAAGGAAGCTGATTATTTTGTATCCACTGCTCAATATCTATTGCATCTAATACAAAATGTAATACCAGTAAAACTCCAAATATCCAAAGAAATATTTGAATAAAATGCTTTTTGATAATATGTTCCCAAATATGAGCTTCAAGAAAATGTTCAGGTACTGTAGCAATAATAAAAAATGCTACACACATCACAATCAATAATGTGATTTTTAAATAATGACCTTCTTCTCCATGATCATGCCCTGCAATATACCCTGAACCAATAAGAAAAGCAAACAATGCCATAAAAAATAATAAAACAGCACGTTGAAAAGTAATGTGTTTGAAATAACCGGGAATATCTTTCCATATAAAACAATTGCATTCAATATGCTCTTCATGAAGAGGATATGCAAAATTAGTCGGTTGAAACTTTTTTTTCTTCGTAACAAAATGAATAATACCCCCTGTAATCATTCCAACTACAAAAAGTATTATGGTAATTTTTAGGGCTGTTCCGGGCATCATAGAAAACATAATAAACGCTTCATCACCGGAAGTAGCAATCATTGATGCAACAAGTGCTCCAAAACCAATCACATTATGGGTGTACATTGAAACTACAGCATATACACCCAAACACCCCGGGATACCCCCTAAAGCAGATGCGATGAATAATTGAAGCCATCCAGACTTTTTCAATCCTTTAATCCATATACCTTTTGTTTGTACATTAATATATTCAATAATCAACATCATTGATAATACAAATCCTGTAATTACCAGGGTTTGCTCTAAAATATGAATGATCATATTTTTATTTAAATTTAGTTAAATACCATATTTACACCTCTGAATACTTTGTTCGTGTCAGGCATTCCATGCCTGAAGTAAATCATTTTTTATATCATCTGTATGTTCCAACCCAACCGACAACCGAAGCATTGCAGGATCAATGCCAGCAACAATTTGTTCTTCTTCTGTTAACTGATCATGAGTGGTTGAGGAGGGATGGATGATCAATGTCTTGGCATCGCCAATATTAGCAAGGTGGCTTATCAACTTTACATTATTGACAACATTGCGTGCTTTCGTTTTTCCTCCTTTTATTGTAAAAGTCAACACCCCACCATAGCCATTTTGAAGGTATTTGGCAGCAATATTATGATAAGGGCTTGAAGTAAGCCCGGGATAGTTTACTTTCTCTACCCACTCTTGCTGCTCCAACCATCGTGCTATATGAAGCGTGTTTTCTGCATGCCTTTGCATCCTCAATGAAAGGGTTTCCAAACCCTGTAAAAATAAAAAGGCATTGAAGGGACTCATTGAATTACCATAATCTCTTAGGTTTTCGACCCTTGCTTTAACAATAAATGCAATATTCCCAAAAGGAGAAGATGCCCCGAATTGATTCCAAAAAACCAATCCATGATATCCCTCTGAAGGTTCTGTAAATTGTGGAAATTTTCCATTATTCCAATTAAAATTACCCCCGTCTGTAATCACTCCTCCTATTGAAGTGCCATGTCCTCCAATCCACTTTGTAGCAGATTCTACAACAATATTTGCCCCATGTTCAATTGGACGACACAAATAGCCGGCACCTGCAAACGTATTGTCTACTACCAAAGGAATGCCTTTCTTTTTTGCAATCTCAGAAATGACACTGAAATCCGGCACTGCAAATGCAGGATTCCCAATGGTTTCAACATATATGGCTTTTGTATTTTCATCAATATGTTTTTCTATTTCACCTGGTTCCAGGTTTTTGGAAAACCTTACATGAATACCGAGTTTTTTAAACTGTACTTTAAACTGATTATAGGTACCCCCGTACAAATATGGAGATGACACGATATTGTCGCCGCTTTCGGCCAAAGTAGTCAGCGCTATAAATTGTGCAGATTGCCCGGATGATGTAGCAAGTGATGCAACACCTCCTTCTAATGCGGCAACTCGTTTTTCAAATACGTCAACAGTAGGATTCATAATCCGGCTGTATATATTTCCAAATTCTTTTAATTGAAAAAGATTCGCTGCATGGGAGGCATCTTTAAATAAAAATGAGCTTGTTTGATATATAGGAACAGCTCTGGAATGGGTGTCTTCATCAACCTTATGGCCGGCATGCAATTGCAATGTCTCAAATTTATAAGAATGGTTCATATTTTTTTTTGATAAAAGTAACGGTTTCATTTGAAATTCTCAAATAAATATTATTATAAACCGATCTATTATGTTTCTAAAATATACCTCCATGGTTTATTTTTCCATAAATCCCCTGCATAATCAATACCAATCCTGGGTTTTTGTTCATAATGCTTAACATCCGGTGCATTCAGCACGTGTATTCGTGATGAGTTACAGATATCTTCTCCATAAAAACCAGCATCAATGTTTAACCTTTTGGTGAGTCTCCCCGGGCCGTTCAAATTTTCTAATCCCCTGATAAGAATAGCCTGGGGTATATCAATATCATTTACAACAATATTAAACATCCAATGCATACCATATACAAGGTATACATATATTAATCCCGCCTGACCATACATTACCTTATTCCGTGAAGTTTTGCCTTTGCTTACATGACATGCAAGATCATCCTCTCCACGATATGCTTCCAATTCTGTAATTCTGAATTGTTCTATTCTTCCATCATCAAATGCCCTGACCAATATTTTACCAAGAAGGCCGGGAGCAACATCCAATACATCCCGGTTAAAAAAATCAAACGTCAATCTTTGTATATGTCCTCTTTTATACTCCATTATATCGTTACCTTCCTTTTTTTATATGCTATTGTCATTATTTTTGTTTTTAAATTCAGATGGGGACATGCCAAAATGTTCTTTGAAATTACGTGTAAAATGAGAAATATATGTAAACCCTACTGAATAAGATATTTCAGAAATTATTAAATCCGATTCCTGTATTAACTGTGCAGCTTTTTTTAAGCGATAAATCATTATAAATTTATTAACAGGATAATTTGTAAGGCTTTTAAACTTCTTATAAAAATTTGTCTTACACATTCCCGATTTTTCAACAAGAAAATCGGGGCTGAGTTGAGCATTGGAAATATTATTATCAATATTAAAAATTACTTGTTCTAAAAATTCATTATCAGCTGATTCAGGTTTTTTGTTTGATTCCACAGGTAGTACAGCAAAATTTTTCCCATATTTTTCACGCAATTTCTGCCGGGATTCCAATAGCTGGTATACCCTGGTTTGAAGAATCTGTTCATCAAACGGTTTTGTAATGTATGCATCTGCACCTGCACGGAAACCTTTAATTTGAGATTCAGTATGCGTGCGGGCAGTCAACAAAATAAGAGGAACATGAGATGTGTTAATGTCTTCTTTTAATAATTTGCTTAACTCAATGCCATCCATTTCAGGCATTACAATATCGGCGATAATAATATCTGGAATAATATCACGAGCTATTTCTATCCCTTCTTTTCCGTTGGAAGCTTCAAATATGTTAAATTTTTTATTGAAAAGTATTTTGATGAATTCCCTCACATCCTGATTATCCTCTACAATTAATAATTCCGGGAAACCTTTACCTTCTTTGTTTTGACGAGTAATTGTTTTCCCGGGTTCTTTTATTTTATTTTCTGATAATTTAAAGGAAATATCGTTCCCGGATAAAAATGTTTTCCCTGAACATTTTTCAATTTCCTTATCATCATAAAATTGTTTTGACACAGGTATTATTATTTCAAATCTATTCCCTTCCCCGGGTGTACTTTTAACATGAATTTTCCCTTTATGAATTTCCGTAAGTTTTTTCACCAATGACAATCCAACACCGGCCCCCTGTTGATTTGTGTATCTAATGTCAGGTAATCGATGGAACCGTTCAAAAATCCGGGATAATTCATTTTCCGGGATGGGCTCACCAGAATTAAAAACACAAATTGATATAAAATCGTCTTTATTTTCATCCTCATATAACGGAAAATCAGGTGTTTTGATTTTCATCCGAATAGTTCCGTCACTCATTGTATATTTCAATGCATTCGATAACAAATTAAAAATAATTTTTTCAACTTTATCCTTATCGAGCCATCCTTCACGGGTAGAAAAAACATTATCAAATGTAAACCGAATCCCTTGTGCTTGAGCGGTCTCCTGAAAATCTACTGCAATATATTTAATGAATTGTACAATTTCTATTTTCTGCACACTTAACGAAATATTTCCTTTATCTAACTTACGAATATCCATTATTTGATCAATCAGCAAAAGTAATCGCTCAGTATTTCGTTTTAACAACCCTGAATATTTTTTTATATTATCTTTTGTGATATTCTTTATCTCTATGTTAAATAACCTATCCACAACACCTTTAATCAAAGAAAGTGGTGTCCTTAGTTCATGTGATATATCAGTGAAAAAATTCAATTTCATTTCATCCATTTCATGCTGCATCCTCGCTTTTTCTTTTTGAATTCTTAATTGCATTGAATTCTTTCTGATATAAACAAACAAATAAACAAAACTTATGAATGTTATAACATATAAAAGATACGCCCACCAAGTTTTCCACCACGGTGATAATATTGTAAATTGAAACGAGGCTCCCTCTTCATTCCATACAGCATTATTATTCGAACCCTTAACTATAAACATATATTCTCCGGGCAACAAATTATTATATACAGCATAACGCTGTTGTGCAGAACATTCAATCCACCTGTCATCAAATCCTTCTAATTTATATTTATATTTATTTTTAGAAGACGAAACAAAGTTTAAAGCAGTAAATTTAAATTCAAATGATGACTGATTATGTGTAAACTTTATTTTCTCTTTCTTTTGTTGGCCGTTGGATAAAATCGTACTATAATTCTTTTCAAAATGTGTTCCATTGACTCTTATTTTTATAATATAAACCGGTGGAACAAGAGGATTGGATTTGATTTCATGAATACTAAATTTATAAAATCCTGTATTTTCTCCTGCTAAATATAAAATATCATCTTGCATACACATTCCTGTATGGTTTATTTTTAATCCATCATCCCTTCCATAATTTACAATCATCCCTTTTTTAACACTAATTTTAGAAATACCCAAAGGAGTATTAATCCATAAATTCCCCCTGTTATCTCCAAATATATTGTTTACATGATTATTGATCAATCCGTCTTTTTCAAAAATATATTCAACCTTGCCCGTGGTTGGATTTAATTTATTCAATCCATTATCTGTTCCAATCCAAATAAACCCTGCTCTATCCTGGTAAATAGCATTAATTAACTGATTACTTAATTCACCCCTGCTTCTTGGATTATAAACATAATTTGTAAATTTGTGTTTATCCGGATCATAACAGGACAAACCATTATATGTTCCTAACCATATTTTTCCACTTCGATCTTTAATCATTTCAATAACTTTATAATGACATATCCCGTCTTCTTCTGTAATATGACGAATACTGTCTGTTTCCGGCTCTATTACATCAAGGCCTTCCTGGGTAGCAATCCAAATATTTCCGGCATTGTCAAACAAAACATCCTGTATTAAATTATGTGTAATTGTATTTTCTTTCGTATCATTTTTCCTTATTGTCTTAATAAACTCTTTCGTATACGGATTATAAACAGATATTCCATTATCAGTACCAATCCAGATATTCCTTTGTCTATCTTCTTTAATACACCAAATATAATTTCCTGCCAAAGACCTCCTATTAGACAATTCATTACTATAAAAACGATTTACTAATCGAAGTTCTTTGTCAAATAAAAGTAATCCATCTCCAAATGTGCCATACCACAAATTTCCCCTGCTATCTATAAACAATTCTTTACCATAATCACGATGCACAGAGTTTTCTATTGCATAATAATATTGATTAAAATTATTTTCATGTTTATAATATACATCAACCCCTTTACCTGTAGATGAAATCCAGATATTACCAGCATGATCCCGGTAAATTTTATTTATATTCCCCTCGGATATGCTATATGGATTATCATCATCCGGTACATATCTTATTGGGGTATGAAAAGTTTTATCTGTATAAATCAACAATTCTTTATCTCCCCCTATCCATAAGTTCTTATTAGCATCAATCATTACAGAACGAATATTGCCTTGAAAAGTCGTTAATGTATCAATTATTATCCCGGTTTTCATATTTAACAAGAAATAATTATTATCATAACCTACATGTAAATTTCCATCACTATCTTGTTCAATAAAAGATACAGGGTTTTGGTGAGCTTTTTTAGCTAAAAAATATTGTTCTGCTTTTTTCTCTTCATTGTCTAATCTAATCAATCCGTGTCCCCAGGTTCCTATCCATATATTATTTTCATGATCCTTATACAAAATCTTACAGGAAATATTTTGATCTTCTCCTTTTAATGCATTTATATCAAAATTATAGCGCTCAATGGTTCTGGAATTTTCATTATAACTATTTAACCCTTTATTTGTTCCTATCCATATATTTCCCTCTCTATCTTGTACCATGTCATTCACAGAATTATTCCATAAAGATTGATGATCTTTCGGCTCATTAAAAAACCTGGTGATTTCACCTGTATGTTTATTCAATACACATAATCCATAGCTTGTTCCTACCCATAAATTATTATTCCTGTCCTCTAATAAACAATAAACATTATTATTTGGCAAACTATTAGTATCTAAAGGATCATATTGATAGATTTTATAGTTATATGCATCATAACGACAAAGCCCATTTTCAGTAGCAAACCACATAAACCCCTGCTCATCCTGTAGAATATCATTAATGGTTGGAAAAGGCAGGCCATCATCCGGAGTGATATGCTCAAAAATAATATTGTGATAATCAATAGTTATATTGTTTGCGATAGAACCTTTTAAAGTAATTATCACAAAAAAAATTAAAAGTAAAATATTCTTTATAAGAGTCATTTTAAAATTAAAGAAATAAATATTTTATAGCTTTTTATAATGAATTATTTTATATAAACTTAAATATTTCTTTTATAAAATACTACAAATTTCAACATTTTATTATATCCCACAAC
>CAYFQI010000018.1:0-18919 GCA_964345135.1 uncultured Bacteroidales bacterium | reverse complement strand
GCTGCTCGCTTCTCTTCCTGTTCATACGTCGACTCAATAACTCAATTAACTTAATCAACTCAATTAACTTAGAAACTTAGAAACTTAAAAACTTAAAAACTTAGAAACTTAAAAAAATAAACAGATGAAAACAGCCGGATTCTTATTAGCAGGAATTCTTTTTGTATTGCTCGTTTTTATTATCATATTATCTTTTTATAAAAGTGATTATGCACGGGAAGAAATTATTTTCAAAAGCCCGGGAAACCATGTTTCCTCGATTGACACAATTCATGTAATGTCATGGAATATTGGGTATGCCGGGTTAGATGAAACAATGGATTTTTTTTATGATGGGGGAGAACAGGTCAGGACTTCCAAGAAACGTGTACATGAAAATATGAACAATATTATTTCGTTTCTCTGCGATCAAAAAAAAGATATATACCTGTTGCAGGAAATTGATAAAAATTCAAAAAGATCACGTTACACGAATCAGGTAAATATGTTAAGCAAAAGATTTTTGGAATACTATAGCGCTTTTGCCATGAATTATAAAACCTGGTATGTTCCGCTTCCCTTGGGGAAACCATTAGGGAGAGTCAATTCGGGTTTGTTGACATTAAGCCGCAATATGCCCTCAACGGTAGTACGACATAATCTTCCCGGGAAATATCCATGGCCTAAACGCTTATTTATGCCGCAACGATGCATGTTGGCCAGTCATTATAAGCTTACAAACAAAAAAGAATTAATTATCATCAATACACATCTTTCTGCTTTTGATCAGGGGGTACTTAAAAAGCAAGAGATGGAATACATTAAAAATTATACATATGAAATGTACAACAAAGGCCATTACATTATAATAGGTGGAGATTGGAACCAGTCTCCACCGGGTATTCAATCAAATTTTAAAAACTACCTGAAGGAAACAAATCTGCAACACGTTCCTGAAAATTATTTTCCTGATGAATGGAAATGGGCTTATGATTCTGGTATACCAACAAACAGAAGCCTGAAAACTTCCTTTGATAAAATCTACACCAAAACATCTGTTTTGGATTTTTTCCTGACCTCACCCAATGTAGAAATAATGCATGTACAAACAATTGATTTAGGTTTTAAATATTCAGATCATCATCCGGTTGTAGCGTCATTTGTTCTTTCAGTATTTTAATTGTAAAACAAAAAACAAAATCAATGATGATATTAATCAATTGTTATTGAAATTTTAGTGTTAATAAATACAATTTTAGTATATTAGCATAATTTTTAATATGTTTTGCAGATTGATCGCAAAATGTATACATAACAGGGGGAAAACCATGAACATGAATATAGGCACGCTGTCTTTATTAAAAAAAACGAATAGATATTTTTTGGCTTGGATGATTGTAAAAAAAAAGTTAATACGAACTAAAAGATGAGTGAAAAAATCTTAAAGGCACTAATGCAATTATTTGCAATAATTGCAGAACCTGAAAGTAACCTGAAGGATAAGAAATCAATTGTACATTCATTTCTTGCAAAACAGATCAATGAAGATCTGGTGAATGAATATCTTAAAATATTTGAAAACTACTATACAAAACACCAGGCTAAACAAAGAGAAAAAGGAAAAAGAGTTATTCCGCTCAGTTCTGTCAGAGTCTTGAAAATATGCACGGAAATTAATGAAGAATTAACACAGCAACAAAAAATAGTCGTTTTAGTTCAATTGCTTGAATATGTTAAATCTGATGATGAAGAAGAAAATATAACAGCACAGGAAGAAGAATTTATTGCAACAGTAGCGGATACATTTTTTATCTCAAAAGAACATTTTGAGCAGATTAAGCAATTTGTATTATACCCGTTTGAACGCATACCTGATTCAGAGAACATTTTAATCATTAATTCAGAGAAGGATTTTTCGACCCAAAAAGCCAAACATATCTATTCTGAAAATTTAGCCGGACAAATCCGTGTTATCAACATTGACCAGGCCAATATTTATCTTATCAGGTACATTGGCGGGAATGAGATGTATCTCAACAGCCAGTTGCTGGAACATGATAAAGTCTTTGTCTTTAAAACCGGAACATCTATTCGAAACAGCCGTGTCAGGCCTATTTATTACAGCGATGTTGTTGGTAGTTTTATAGAAGATAAAATCACTTCAAAAATTGTATACCAGGTAGATAATATTCTTTACCGATTTAAAGATGGGGGCGTTGGTTTTTATGATATCAATTTTTCTGAAGAATCTGGTAGACTGGTCGGGATCATGGGAGCAAGCGGTTCCGGTAAAACGACATTGCTCAATGTCCTAAATGGAACATATAAACCTTCTGAAGGTAAAATATTGATAAACGGCTATGATTTGAATGACCAGGAAGATGATAACCTGGAAGGATTAATTGGTTATGTTCCACAAGATGACCTCCTGATCGAGGAATTGACGGTTTTTCAGAACCTCTATTATAATGCGAAACTCTGTTTTGATGATTATACAGAAGAACAGATTGTTTCTACAGTAGAAAACACGCTACGCAATTTAGGGTTATTTGAAATTAAAGACCTTCAGGTGGGCACCCCGTTGAATAAAAAAATCAGCGGCGGGCAACGTAAACGATTAAACATTGCATTGGAGCTGATCAGGGAACCATCCATACTGTTTCTTGACGAACCCACGTCAGGACTTTCTTCAAGGGATTCAGAAAACCTAATGGACCTTGTAAAAGAGCTTTCACTTAAAGGAAAGCTTATTTTTGTTGTCATTCATCAACCTTCTTCAGATATCTTTAAAATGTTTGACAGGTTGCTGATCATGGACACGGGAGGATATTTGATCTATAACGGAGACCCCATTGAATCAATGATTTACTTTAAATCCCAGGTACACCATGCGAACTGGAGTGAAAGCGAATGCCATTGCTGCGGAAATGTAAATCCCGAACAGGTATTCAACATTGTTGAAGCCAATGTAGTGGATGAATACGGGAACCTCACGCAACAACGAAAAATTGCACCAAAAGAATGGTACAGGTATTTTAACGAGCACAAAGAAAAGAATGAAAACAACCAGAAAAAAATTGAAAACCCCGATTATATTCCAAAGATCAATTTTAAGATTCCAAATAAACTGAAACAATTTGCACTATATGCGAAAAGAGATGTTTTATCTAAACTCACGAACACCCAATATTTATTCATTAATTTTTTAGAGCCTCCTATACTGGCGTTTTTACTTTCATTTATTGTTAAATATTATAAAGTCACCAGCGAAACTGGATATACATTATTGAGCAATAACAATATTCCTGTATTTATTTTCATGTCGGTCATTGTAGCAATATTTATAGGACTTACCGTGAGTGCAGAAGAGATTATACGTGACCGGAAAATATTGCAACGGGAAGCATTTCTGAATTTAAGCTGGGGAAGTTATTTATTCTCAAAAGCAGGTGTTCAAATTATTATATCTGCTATCCAGGCATTTACATTTGTACTGGTTGCAAACAGTATTGTTGAAATCAAGGGGATGTTTTTTGAATATTGGCTAATATTGTTCAGTGCGTGGGTTTCTTCTAATATTATGGGACTTTTAATATCTGATACATTTAAAACTGTTGTTACAATATACATATTAATTCCTTTCTTAGTGATTCCACAACTGCTTTTAAGCGGAGTCATCGTGAAATATGATGAATTGAATCCGATGATATCTTCTCCAAATAAAATTCCTTTTTATGGAGAAATAATAACTGCACGTTGGGCCTATGAAGCATTGGCAGTTCATCAATTCAAAGAAAATGAATATGAAAAAATGTTCTATCCATTCGAAAAAGCCATGTCCGAAGCTGAATTTAAAAAACAATACTGGATACCGGTATTGAAAAATAAAATTGGACTTTATGAAAGAAAACATGATCAACCCGAATATAAATCAGAGATTAGCAAAGGTTTAAAGTTAGTAAAAACTGAAATACAGGAAGAGATGGATGAAAACCCTAAATTCAAATTCAATTATTTGGATCAAGTGTCTTTTGAAAAAATGACAGAAGAAGTAGTAGATGAAATATATGCATATCTTGATTTGCTTAACACGTATTATATTGCATTATACAATAAGGCAAACCGCAAAAAAGATGATGTTATTTCCGCATTTCACGAAAAGGAAAACGGGCGGGAAAAATTTTTGAAATTAAAAAGGGATTACCATAACAAACAACTTGCTGATTTTGTAACAAATAGCAATGAAATGCAACGCATCATTGAATATGATAACCGCTTGTATCAAAAAATTGATCCCGTGTTTTTAGAACCACGGCATAATTTTATTAAATCACATTTTTATGCGCCACGTAAAAAACTTTTTGGTTTTTATTATGATACGTTTTGGGTAAATCTCGTGGTAATATGGTTGTTGTCGGGAGTGTTGTTTATCATGCTATATTTCAGGGTTATACGTAAAATGATGGGGGCGTCTGACACCATACAGATTATAAAGAATAAATATTTTAACAGGTAAAATAAACTTGATAAAAGTTGAGCATTTTTTGTTTTTTGTTTATTGGTTTTAAACCTTTATACTGATTCTTTTAATAATACCCGGATACAGGAATAGAAAGAGAACAGGAAAAGAATTAATAGAAGTTTTCTTAAAGTGAAAAGTATTCATTACAGGTTAATATCAATATTGTTTTCGTGAACGGTTCTTGATTTCATCAATCAGCACGGATCTGATATGATCTCCAGCAGATACATGAATATAATCTCCTCCGCCGTATTTTGCCATGTCTTTCATTAATTCAATGGCCGTCTCATCCACACCGAACCCAATAATGGAAATTACAACACCATTTTGATTGTATCCTTGTACCATTTCTTTTAGTTCGCCACTTTTATACGTCCTGCCGGTAAATTTCCCATCGGTTGCCACGATAATCTGGTTGTTTCCTTTTGGAATGTATTTTTTTCTTGAGATTTCATAGGCAGTGGTTAACCCTTTTACCCCATTTGTGATGCCACCGGGTTCGAGTTTTTCAATTTTTCGTTTTATCCGGTTTTTTTGATCTCCTGTAACTGACTCTATAATTATATCTGTTTCTCCTGCATAGGTGATAATCGACACGTTATCAATTGAACGGAGTACATCAACCAGGCTCTCGATTCCACTTTTCAATGAATCAAGCTTATGGTCCTGGCGCATGGAGAGCGATACATCCAGAAGCAATACAATATTATTGGCAGCATATTCATCAACAGATAATATGTTGTTACCGGTTTCTCCTGCAGAAGAAACCGGAGTTTTAGGTGGCCCGGGATTGCTCTCTGCTACAGGTTCAGGGTCAATATATACATTTTCATAATCTTCAATTGGAGTTAGTTTTAAAAATAAAACAGGTACTGATTTTTTCAGGAAAAACGATTTGGTATAATCTTCATATCCTTTTTCATTAATATTAATTTGATATTGGCCGATTTTTAGTTCACGGATTAATTTACCTTTTTCTCCTACCTTGTCTTCAAATTCATTGGAAAAATTATGGGTAAAGTCAATGGTCGCATTTGGTACCGGCTGGCTCGTGTTTTTATTTATCACGTAAATTTCACGTACATTTAGATTTTGCTGATTAGGAAAACATTCTTCAACAGAAATCACGTTTCCGGTAACATTCAGTATTACAGGATCAGGGCCTGCGTTTGTTAATACCTTGAGTTGTTCTTTGAATTCACCTCTTTGTCCATAATATGGATTAACTTTTATACTTGCTGTATCATCAGGTTCAATAAATTGACGTCTATATTTCACTCGCAGGTCATCAGAATGCTCAACAATTAAGATCGCTAAAGGTTCATTGCCTGTATTGCGGAACCTGAACATTGCAGGTGGATAATCCAGGTTGGCAATCTTGCCAAAATCATGTTGTTGTTTAAAAAACCGGATTTCGGGTTGAGCATAATTTATAATGGGAATACAATATAAAATCAAAAAGAAAATGTTAAATGCCCGTTTGTTCTGTTTTTTTTTATCCATTTATAATGTGCTCCTTATTTTTTATTGAAGTATGTCTTCCGTCTTCTCCCAATAATTATCAACTTATGAACATCGTATGTTGATAGATTATGATCATGTATAGTATATTTTTTTTGACGGATAAATGTTAAAAATAATAAAAAATTATATATTTGTTTTTTACTTTATTGTAATTGTTTATTAATTAATAATGTTCATACTATGATTGTTATTACCGGGGCTGTAGGATTTATCGGCAGCAATTTATTGAAAAAGCTAAACAAAGAAGGTTATAAAGACATTATACTTGTTGATGATTTTTCCAATCCATTAAAAAATAAAAATATTGAAAATAAGACGTATTCGAATAAAGTTTACAGGGACGATTTTATTGAATGGGTCACTGAAAATCATAAGTTTATACAGTTTGTAATTCATTTGGGAGCACGCACGGATACAACGGAATTCAATAAAGCAGTATTTGATGAACTTAATTTCAATTATAGTAAACAGGTATGGAAAAAATGTGTTAAATACGGGATACCCCTCATTTATGCTTCATCTGCTGCAACATACGGATTGGGTGAATTGGGATATGAAGATCATCATGAGGTCATTCCCAAACTTAAACCATTAAACCCCTATGGTGATTCTAAAAATGATTTTGACAAATGGGCTATTAAACAGGAAAAAAAGCCATTTTTTTGGGCAGGGCTTAAATTTTTTAATGTTTACGGGCCAAATGAATATCATAAAGGGCGAATGGCTTCTGTTATTTTTCACGCATATAATCAAATTTATGATACCGGTAAAATGAAGTTGTTTCGCTCACATCATCCGGATTTTAAAGACGGCGAACAATTAAGGGATTTTATCTATGTTAAGGACGTGGTGAACGTGATACATTTCATGTTAAAGAAACGTCCTGATTCTGGAATATATAATGTTGGCACTGGAAATGCCAAAACCTTCGTGAGCCTTGTTAATAGTGCTTTTAAAGCAATGGGGAAATCAAAAAAAATAGAATTCATTGATACACCAGAAGACATCAGGGATAAATATCAATATTTTACAGAAGCATCCATCCAAAAACTCAGGAAAGCAGGATATGAAAAGTCTTTTACTTCTCTTGAAAAAGGTGTGAAAGAATATATTACAAAATATTTGATACCTGGAAATTATTATTAAATATTTAAATTGAATTCTAAACGGATGAACCGGGCATGAAAAAATAATTATTTTTTGTACCCGTTGTTATGATTATTTTTTGCTCTCAAGCTTTATTCAACCAATAAAAAAATGAAGGATGAATCAAAAAAAATAATATATTTGTAGAAATTCAATTTTATAAAGATTAACCCACGGTAATAAATGTATATTTATGATACGTATGGAAGATAAAAACGGAATAACAATCATTTCATTTACTGATACAGATAAAATCACGGCCATAAATTCGGAAGAACTTAAAAACGAGTTAAATCCTTTATTTGAAAATACGAAAGGATGTAAGCTGCTCATGAATTTCGAAGGAATTGAGTTTGTCGACAGTTCAGGGTTTGGTGCTTTTTTATCAGTAATGAAAACAGCCGGTAGAAATGGCGGAAGCTTAAAATTATGTAATTTAAAACCGGAAGTCATTAAATTATTTAAACTTCTTCATCTTGATCATGTATTTGATATATACGAATCAACTGATGAAGCTATAAACGATTTTAATTAAGGGGACTTCTATTAATTAATGCCTGTTCATAAAGTCGAATGTTTGGATCATAATATTCGATAATGAGGATTATGAATATCGGAAAACGTGCGGCTTGCTGGTGTAAATGGGTAGTTTTTGGGCAAGCGTAACGAAGCCTGCCCCCGTGTGAAAGAATGACTGTATCGGGGTTAGCGGACATTATAGACAAATACTAAGTTAATTGAACAATTCGCGGTTAATAATTGAGATTTGGTTTAAGCCATTTTTCAGACTCCTTAATAATCATATTTTTACGTTGTGCATAATCTTCAACCTGGTCTTTGCTTATTTTTCCTACTCTAAAATATTTTGCTTCCGGGTGACTGAAATACATTCCACACACCGAGCTTACAGGCTGCATTACAAAGGTTTCTGTCAACCGTATACCTGTGTTTTTTTCTACCTGCATAAGTTTAAAAATATCACCTTTGAGCGAATGTTCGGGGCATGCAGGATATCCGGGTGCCGGGCGTATTCCTTTATATTGTTCAGCGATCAGCTCATCATTCGACAATCTCTTATTTTGTTCGTAACCCCAGTATTTTGTTCTTACCAATTCATGCGATCGTTCAGCAAATGCTTCTACTAACCTGTCTGCCACTAACCTGAACATAACACTGTTATAATGATCGCCCGATGATTTAAAAGATTGTACATGTTCGTTTATTCCCAAACCGGTTGTCACGGCAAATAATCCCAGGTAATCCCTTTTTAACGAGGAAACAGGTGCTATGAAATCACTTAAAGAAAGATACGAACCTGTTGGATTTTGAACGCATTGTTGCCTTAGCATAGGCAGTGTCATTTTTATATTATTGCGTTCATCATTATCATAAATTAAAATATTATCGTCTTTTGAATTGGCTGGAAGAATGCCAAAAACACCTTTAGGCTGTATCATTTTTTTTTCAATGATTTTATCAATCATATGATTAGCTTCTTTAAATACATTTTTTGCTACCGCCCCAATTTTTTCTTTATGCAGAATGTCAGGATACTTTCCCTTTAATTCCCATCCGTGAAAAAAGGGAGTCCAGTCAATATAACTTCTTAGCTCTTTTACACTGATTTGATCCAACATTTTTATGCCACAAATTTTAGGTTTTGGCGGGGTATATTGTTGCCAATCTATTTTGTAAGCGTTTGATCTGGCTTCTTGAAGTGAAACATATTGTTGTTTTAAAGAATGTTTTTGATGCTGCTGTCGTAGTGTTGCCTGCTCTTGTTTTATTTCATTTTTATAAATGCCTGCATTTTTTCCCAGGAGTTTACTGGCAACCGGAACGCCTCGTGAAGCATCAGTGACATAAACAGTTGTGCCTGAATAAACAGGAGCTATTTTTACCGCTGTGTGAATGGCAGATGTAGTTGCGCCCCCTATCATCAAAGGTATTTTATATTGATGTTTTTCTAATAATTTTGCCATTTCCACCATCTCATCAAGAGAAGGAGTAATGAGTCCACTGAGTCCAATCAAATCCGGGGATTCTTTCTTTACAGCTTCTATAATGTATTCTGCTGGCACCATCACTCCCAGGTCAATGATCTCGTAATTATTGCATTTTAGGATTACGGAAAGAATGTTTTTACCGATATCATGAACGTCGCCTTTAACCGTTGCCAGCAATATTTTGCCTTTTTCTTGCTGTTCACCCGCTTGTTTTTCATCTTCTATAAATGGCATTAAATAGCCAACTGCTTTTTTCATGACACGTGCACTTTTCACGATCTGTGGCAAAAACATTTTCCCCTCGCCAAATAAGTTTCCTACTTCGTTCATTCCACTCATCAACGGTCCTTCGATAACCTGTAATGTTTCATCATGTTGTTCCCGTGCTTCATCTACATCTTGTTCAATATATTTTTCGTTCCCTTTTACAAGGGCATAAGATATTCTTTCATTGACGTGTTGTTTTCTCCAGGTTTCACCTTTTTCTTTTTTTGTTTTTACTTCTTTATATTCATCGGCCAGTTCCATTAATCGCTCGGTAGCATCATCTCTCCTGTTTAGCAATAAATCGTCCACACGTTCTTTGAGCTTTTCCGGAATTTCTTCAAACGTTCCTTTTGCAGCCGGGTTAACAATGCCCATATGCAAACCTGCCTGAATCGAATGATGTAAAAACGCCTGGTTAATTGCGTTTCTGATAGCATGATTTCCCCTGAAAGAAAACGATACATTACTGATACCACCTGAAATTTTAGCTCCAGGTAAATTTTCATTGATCCACTTGACCGATTGAATGAAATCCAGTGCGTAATTTTTATGTTCATCCATTCCCGTACCTACTGTTAATACATTTGGATCAAAAATGATTTCCTCAGGTGAAAAGTTTAATTCATTGACAAGAATTTGATAAGCCCGTCCACATATTTCTATTCTCCGTTCAAATGAGTCGGCTTGTCCTTTTTCATCAAAAGCCATTACAATAGGAATGGAACCATAGCGCTTAATCGTGTTTGCATGTTGTTTGAATATCTCTTTTCCCTCTTTAAGGCTTATTGAATTGACTGCCGACCTGCCTTGCAGACATTTTAGTCCGGCTTCAATGACTTCAAATTTTGAAGAATCAAGAACAACAGGCACTTTTGCAATATCAGGTTCAGCATTCAATAAATGTAAAAATTCAGTCATTGCTTTTCGTGCATCAATCATACCTTCATCTACATTAACATCTAGCATGTCAGCCCCGGATTCAACTTGTTGCCTGGCGATTTCAAGTGCTTCTTCATATTTTTCTTCCCTTATCAATCGTGCAAATTTTATTGATCCTGCAACATTTGTACGCTCCCCAATTTGTATGAAACCGGAGTCATTTTGTATATCCAGGGCTTCCAGGCCGCTTAAATATGTAACATTCTTTGTTTGTTTCTTTTTTCTCGGCGCATAATCGGCTGCCTTGTCAGCAATGGCTTTAACGTGTTCAGGCCTGCTTCCACAGCATCCCCCGGCTATATTTATCCAGTTATTTTGAAAATATACCTCCATCATATTGGCCATGGTAAGAGGTGCCTGGTCATATTCTCCAAATTCATTAGGTAGCCCGGCATTCGGATGCACGCTCACGTGAAAAGGAGCTTTGGATGAAAGTTTTTCAAGGTGAGGGATCAGCCCTTTGGCGCCTGCTGAACAGTTCAAGCCTACAGAAAGCAACGGCGCATGCGAAACAGAATGCATGAAAGCTTCAATGGTTTGTCCCGAGAGGATTCTTCCGCTTGCATCGGAAACTGTCATTGAAACCATTACAGGAAGTTTTTTGCCTGTTTCATTACAATATTCTTCTATTGCCATTAATGCTGCTTTGGCATTAAGCGTATCAAATATGGTTTCAATCATTAGAATGTCAATGCCACCATCAACAAGGCCCTGAACCTGAGTTTTGTAAGCAGATTTTAATTCTTCAAATGAAATGTCACGAAACCCTGGATTATTAACATCAGGGCTCAGTGAACCAGTTTTATTTGTTGGGCCAAGTGTTCCAACAGCAAAACGGGGTTTATCCGGAGTTTTTGCAGTATACCCCAGGGTAGATTTCTTTGCAATACGTGCTGCTTCAAAATTTATTTCATAGACAAGGGAAGCTGTATCATAGTCGGCCTGTGCGATAGGAGTGCTGTTGAACGTGTTTGTCTCGATAAGGTCTGCTCCTGCATCAAGGTATAAATTATGAAATTTTTCAATGATTTGCGGTTTCGTTAGCACCAGTATATCATTATTCCCTGTTAATCGCTTATGATGGTTTTTAAAACGATGCCCCCTGAAATCTTCTTCTGTCAATTTAGCTGATTGAATCAGGGTTCCCATTGCTCCATCAAGTATCATGATCCGTTGTTCCAGTATATCGTTTATGTTCATATGGATTTTGAAATTTTTAGTACTTATTTTTATAGTTACGTGTATAAAAGTATTAATGGTTTGAATATTAGGTTTTTATTGTTTTTTTATCAATAAGATAGATTCCCGTTTTAACCACTAATTTACAAGCAGGAATGAATTAGTAATTGAAATTAAATCATTTACGGCTACAAAAATATGAATTGGCCATATGTTTTTTATCAAAACGAATAAAGCATGCAAAATTATAACAAAAAAAATGCCTCATCAATAAAGAGAGGCATTTTTTATTTATTTGTAATATAACAAAAGAAAAATTACGTTATTGACATTTTAAAATATGGTTCATTTGATATTGAGCTGATTTTTGATAACTGCCGCTTGAGACTTTTTTGAATTCAGCACATGCTTCAGTTTTATTATTTTTTCCCTGATAAGCTCTCCCTTTTTCAAAATGAAATTTGGAAACAATATCAGAACCTTCACCGGATGTCAGTTCAAGTCCTTTATTCAATGCTTCAATAGCTTTGTCGTATTGTTTTAATTCATTATTAACCAGTCCCAAAAGGTAGTATCCCTGTTCGTATTCTTGATATTCAACGGATTTTTTAAATGATTCAAGGGCCTGTTTATAATTAGTTGCTTTTTTGGCTTTCACACCTTTGTTATAATAGTGGTTTTTACCAACTTTATTAGCTTTTTCCAGGGTTTCGGTATCATCCTGTTCTTTTGCTACTTTGATTGATTCATCTAAAATATTAATAAACTCCGTATCTTTCTTTTGTTTGTTGTATACAAGCGCTTTATAAAAATATGCTTTAGCATAATTCGAGTCGGAAGCTATTGCCTTGTCATAATATTTTATGGCTTCGTCATAATTACCTTTTGAATAGTTTTTTACACCTTTAATCCTGTATAATTTTGCTTTTATGTTTTTAGCTTTTTGTTCAATACCCGGCCTGTTGTATTCAATGGCTGTCTCTTCTGCTTTTGATAGGTTGTCAATCGCATTATCGTATTCTTTTTGCCCGGCTAACTCCACACCATAATCAAAGTATAATTTTGAAATTTGCAAACCGGCTTTCATTTTTAGTTCTTCTGCCCTTGGGCCAACAGAATCAGCGATTTCAAGAGATTCTTCAACATACTTGATGGCTTGTTCCAGGTTGCCATTTTCTTTTAATTGCATCCCTTTTTTTAATGCATCAACAGCTTCCTGTTGTGTTTGTGAATAGGCAAGATTTAAAAAAGAAAATAAAATGGAGAAAACAATAACCGCTTTGAAAAGACTGATTTTTTTCATTTTTACAACAAATTTTTAGTTTATAATATGCTTACAAATATATAAATTAAGATATAAAATAAGTTTCATTGGTTGAAAAATTTTAAATTTGTTCTGTTATAATAAACTAAATTTTTCTGAAGTTATTTTATTTATAGACTTTATTTAATACTTAATTATCTATGTCAGTATCTGTAAAACATATCAATAAAAAATTTGATACACAAAAAGCGCTTGATGACGTGAGTTTTGAAATCAAATTGGGAGAAATAGCAGGGTTTATTGGTCCCAACGGTGCAGGAAAAACAACCATGATGCGGATCATCACGGGCCTTATCCCTCCTTCTTCCGGCGAAGTGCGAATTGCTGGCATTGATGTACTTGAAAATCCTCTTGAAATAAAGAAAAAAATTGGTTATCTCCCTGAAAATAATCCGCTTTATAGAGAAATGTATGTAAAAGAGTATCTCCATTTTGTAGCAGGAGTGTATAAACTCGGGAATGATTCTGAAAAAAAAATCAAAGAAATAATTGATATAACCGGACTGGGGCCAGAAAAACACAAAACCATTAATCAACTTTCAAAGGGATACAGGCAACGTGTCGGAATTGCCCAGTCTTTAATACATGACCCGGAAGTACTGATATTAGATGAACCCACCTCTGGGCTGGATCCTAATCAAATTGTCGAGATCAGGGAACTTATTTTGCAGGCGGGAAAAGCCAAAACCGTTATGCTTTCTACACATATTATGCAGGAAGTGGAAGCAATTTGCGATCGTATCATCATTATTGACAAGGGAAAGATCGTGGCCAATGACTCTAAAGAAAAGATACTTTCCGGTCAACTAAAGAACAGTACAATTATTATTGAATTTAATGAAAATCCCGATGTTGCAATGCTTGAAGCAATAGAAGGTGTTAATAAAGTGATGAAGACAGACGATAATTATTGGTTAATCCAACATGATGCCAGTTATGATATTCGCAATAACCTGTTTAATTTTGCGGTTAAGAACAACTTATCTGTTTTGTCATTGCAAAAAAAAGAAAAAAATCTTGAGCAAATATTTCGTAAGTTGACAGAAAAGTAAGCACAGAACCCGGTATTTGGCCTTACAACTAAACGTCACTCAAATTTATGCACCGTTTAAAGTATTTTTTGAATAATCATCATCATTGAATCAAATGCTTTCCTGCAAGCGTGTGATTTTATAGTATTATATTTATTAAATTGATTTGAATCAATTATTTTTCATTCATAAAAACTATCTTTGCATTTTTTAAAAAGATGTGCAATAAAGATCAAAACCACTTCCTGAAATGAAGAAAGAATTCGCTGAATATAAGCAGCTTGATTTACCGAAAATCAATAAGGATATCCTTGACTATTGGAGAGAACATAACACGTTTGAAAAAAGCATATCCATACGCAATGGAGCCCCGGATTTTGTTTTTTATGAAGGGCCGCCATCTGCAAACGGCAAACCGGGTATTCATCACGTGATTGCCAGGACAATTAAAGATATCTATTGCCGCTATAAAACAATGAAAGGTTTTCGTGTAGAACGTAAAGCCGGATGGGATACTCATGGATTACCCGTTGAATTAGGAGTGGAAAAAGCATTGGGAATTACAAAAGACGACATAGGAAAAACCATTAGTATTGAAGATTATAACAAACGATGCCGGGAAGATGTTATGAAATATACCGATATATGGGTTGAGCTTACCGATAAAATGGGGTATTGGACTAACATGGATGATCCTTATATTACATATGACAACCGGTATATAGAAACGGTCTGGTACTTATTAAAAGAATTATATAAAAAAGGATTATTATATAAAGATTATACCATTCAACCCTATTCCCCGGGAGCCGGAACAGGATTGAGTACCCATGAACTCAATCAGCCCGGGTGCTACAGGGATGTAAAAGATACAACTGTAGTGGCTCAATTCAAAGCCATACATGATACACGAAGTGATTTTTTATTTAAAAATACAGATTTCCCCGGGGGTGACGAGTGTAGTGGTGCTTTTTTCCTTGCATGGACAACCACCCCGTGGACATTGCCTTCTAATACAGCACTTGCGATCGGGGAAGACATCAATTATGTAAGTGTTAAGTCATATAATCAATATACAGGTGCTCCCGTTAAAGTCATTTTGGCAAAAGAACTGCTGTATAAATTTTTTAATAAAAAAAATGAAGCACTGACATTAGAAGAATATAAACCAGGAGATAAAAAAATACCTTTTGAAATAGTCGAAGAATTTTCAGGAAAAGAGCTTGCAGGCATTCAGTATGAACAATTGCTTCCATATCATCAACCTACTGATGGGGATGCATTCAGGATTCTTTCAGGTGATTTTGTTTCAACAGAGGAGGGGACAGGTATTGTACATCTTGCACCTAGTTTTGGAGCAGATGATTTTAGAGTAAGCCGTAAACATGGAATTGGTTCACTCACCCTGGTTGATAAAAACGGGAAATTTGTCGAGGGAATGGAAGAATTTTCCGGGAGATATGTGAAAAATGAATTTGATCCTGCATATTCTGAAGAGAAAGACCCGGTGGATGTTGATATAGCTATGAAATTGAAAAAAGAAAATAAGGCGTTTAAGATAGAAAAATATATACATAACTATCCTCATTGTTGGCGTACAGATAAACCCGTGTTATATTATCCACTGGATTCATGGTTTATCAAAACAACAGCAGTAAAAGACCGGCTTATTGAATTAAATCAATCCATTCATTGGAAACCCGAATCAACCGGGACAGGAAGATTTGGTAAATGGCTTGAAAATTTAATGGACTGGAACCTCTCGAGGTCCAGGTACTGGGGAACCCCTTTGCCAATATGGTCTTCAGAAGATGGGAAAGAACATAAATGTATCGGTTCCGTGCAAGAACTAAAAGAAGAGATTATTAAATCCATACAGGCAGGGATCATGAAAGAAAATCCACTTGCTGATTTTGAAGCGGAAAACAATTCCGAGTCCAATTACCTGCAATTTGATCTTCACCGTCCTCATGTTGACCGCATTGTGCTCGTCTCGGATAGTGGCCTGCCCATGCACAGGGAACCTGATTTAATTGACGTGTGGTTTGATTCCGGGGCAATGCCTTATGCACAGTTGCATTATCCTTTTGAAAATAAAGAGCAATTTGAACACCGGTTCCCTGCAGATTTTATTGCAGAAGGTGTTGATCAGACACGCGGATGGTTTTTTACATTGCATGCCATAGCCGTGATGTTATTTGATAATGTTGCATATAAAAATATTGTTTCCAATGGATTGGTATTGGATAAAGAAGGAGTGAAAATGACCAAACGTCTCGGAAATGTTATTGATCCTTTTGATACTATTGAAAAACATGGTTCGGATACTGTAAGATGGTATATGATGACCAACGCACAACCCTGGGATAATATTAAATTCAATATGGACGGATTGCAGGAACTGCAAAGGAAATTCTTCGGAACATTATACAATACATATTCATTTTTTGCCTTATATGCCAATGTTGACGGTTTTCGATTCGAAGAAAAGGAAATACCCGTTAGCGAACGTCCCGAAATTGACCAATGGATCATTTCTTTACTGCATTCTTTGACAAAAGAAGTTACAAAATATTATGACGATTATGAAGCAACCCGTGCCGGAAGAAGTATCCAATATTTTGTGACTGAAAACCTGAGCAACTGGTATGTAAGACTCAACAGGAAACGTTTTTGGGGAGGGGAATACAATAATGATAAAATTGCAGCTTACCAGACTTTATATACATGTCTTGAAACCATGGCCTTACTTGCTGCTCCTATTGCACCGTTTTATTCCGAGAAAATCTTTTTTGACCTTAATAATAGTACCGGGAGGCTGAGTACAGAATCCGTGCACCTGACCGATTTTCCTGTTTATAATGAAAAATTTATAAATAAAGACCTTGAGAAGCAAATGGAAATTGCGCAAAAGATTTCATCAATGGTCTTGAGCCTTCGAAGAAAAGTAAACCTGAAAGTTCGTCAGCCATTGAATAAAATTTTAATTCCTGTACTGGATGAAGATTTTAAAAATAAAATTGAAGCCGTTAAGCCTCTCATTTTAAATGAAGTGAATATTAAAAATATTGAATACGTGTTTGATACAACCGGAATTATTACAAAAAAGATAAAACCTGATTTTAAACAATTAGGCCCCAAATATGGTAAACTGGTAAAACAAATATCTGCTGTATTAAATCAATTTTCTCAAGAAGACATTACAGCTTTAGAAAAAAATGGAATATATACAATGGAAATTGAAGGAAGTCAGGTGGAAATAACCCTGGGTGAAGTGGAAATTATTTCTGAAGATATACCGGGTTGGCTTGTTACAAATGACGCCAATCTGACCATTGCCCTTGATATTAATGTTACAGATGATTTAAAATATGAAGGAATTGCAAGGGAACTGGTAAACAGGATACAAAACATCCGAAAAGATAATCAGTTTGACGTGACAGATAAAGTAGAAGTTGAAATACAACAGCAGCCGGAGATTGAGCAGGCTGTAAAAAAACATATGAAATACATAAGTTCTCAGACTTTATCCGATTCTATTAAATTAGTTGATGCTTTAAAAGAAAATAATACTATTTTTGTGCAATTGGATGACAATATTCAAACCAATATTAAAGTTAAAAAACTTTGATTTAATTTAAATTATAAATATATGGCAGAAAACGAAAAAAACAGGTATTCAGATCAGGAATTGGCTGAATTCAAAGAGATCATACTCAAAAAATTAGACAATGCAAAAAACGATTATGAAGAATTAAAAAATGCTGTTAATCATAGCGAAAGTAATGATATAAATGATACAGCACCAACTTTCAAAGTGTTAGAAGAAGGAGCAGCAACATTGAGCAAAGAAGAAGCCGGAAAATTGGCACAGCGCCAGTTGAAATTTATTCAACACCTTGAAGCAGCTTTAATCCGTATTGAAAATAAAACATATGGAATATGCCGTGAAACCGGTAAATTGATAAATAAAGACAGGTTGCGTGCAGTACCCCATGCTACATTAAGTATTGAAGCAAAAGAAAACAGAAAATAAAACACATCTACATTTTTTTTAATCCGTTACCTGTATTTGAAGATGTAATGGAACAAAAATAAATATTATTTTGAAACTTATGAGCCGGGATAAACTTGCTATACTCTTTATTGGAACCATACTTATTGTAGACCAGATTTTAAAGGTTTACATTAAAACGCATATGATGCTGGGGGAAGAATTCAACGTGCTTGGCAATTGGTTTATCATCCATTTTACAGAAAATAATGGAATGGCTTTTGGATTTGAATTTGGTGGTAAGCCGGGAAAAATTGCACTGAGCATTTTCAGGATTATTGCCATTACAGGCATTGGATGGTACCTTGTGCACCTGATCAAACACCGTGAAGCCAGGGGGCTGATAATAAGTGTTTCATTAATTTTTGCAGGAGCATTGGGGAATATCATAGACAGTGTTTTTTATGGAATGATATTTACTGACAGTTATCACCAGGTAGCTGCATTGAACCCTTCTGAAAGCTATTCCTCTTTCCTGCATGGTAAAGTAGTAGATATGTTTTATTTCCCTATCTTTAAAGGATATCTGCCCGGATGGTTGCCTGTCTGGGGAGATAAATATTTTGTTTTTTTTAGGCCTGTCTTTAATATTGCAGATACTGCTATTACAACAGGAGTACTAATGATTCTGGTCTTTCAAAAAAAATATTTCAAAAAACAATGATTATTTTTTTAGTAAATCATTGAATAAATAAAAAAATATCTATATTTTTGCACTCATAAAATAAAATCATACTTAAAAAATGGCTAATATCCAATCAGCAAAGAAGAGAGAACGACAAAGCCTTAAACGAAAGGTTCATAATAATTACTATGCTAAATCAACACGGACAGCTGTAAAAAAACTCAGGAATACTGAAAAAAAGGAAGAAGCTTTAGAAATGTATCCTAAAGTGTCTTCTATGCTTGATAAATTAGCAAAAATGAATATTATTCATAAGAATAAAG
>CAYFQI010000017.1:0-19668 GCA_964345135.1 uncultured Bacteroidales bacterium | reverse complement strand
ATGCGAACGCTGAAAGAGATAAATAGTGAAAAATAATCTCTTGAATGCGTTCATAAAAAATTAAAATTTTATCTTAGCAAATTCAAAGACAGGAAATAAATATATGACGCAGAAAAAAGGTACACGATTAAATAAAGTTGCACGTGAATTTAATATTGGAATATCCACTATTGTTGATTTTCTCGGTAAAAAGGGAATTGACGTGGATTCCAATCCGAATACCAAAATTTCGGAAGAGGCCTACCATTTCATTATCCAGGAGTTTAGCTCAGACATAGATATCAAAAAAGAATCTGAAAAATTTAATTTTGATAAAGTAAAAAAGAAAAAAGAATCCATTTCCCTGGAAGAAGAAGAGGCCTTGACAATTGTTGAAGATGAAGAAGCAGAAACACAAACTGGTACAGAAGAACCTGAAATTGATGAAACAACAGAAGAAAAACAACATGATAAAGTGAATTTAAAGATCGTGGGTAAAATTGATATTGAGGAACCCAAAAAACAATCCAAAAAAGAAATACCAGTATCCCAGGAAGAAAAAACTACTGTTGAAAAAGAAGAAGAAAAAGAAGAGGAACAGGAAGAGCCACAAGAAAAAGAAACTACAGAGAAAAAACCAGAAAAAGAAAAAGTTCAGGAAGCTCCAAAAACCGAAGAAGAGAAAAAAGAAGAAAAAGAAGAGAAACCCAAAAAAGAAGAAAAAAATAATTTAAAAGTAGTCGGCAAAATAGATTTGGATTCGATCAATCAACAAACACGTCCTGTAAAAAAATCAGCTGAAAAAGACAAGAAAAAACAAAAAAGCAAGCCTATATTAAAAGGTAAAGCCAAACAACCTGTTGAAAAAACAGACAAAGAAACACCTAAAAAAGGTCCGTTCAAACAGGAACATATTGCAACCAATATAGAAGAATTAGGAACCCCAAAAGTTGTGGGCAAGGTTGAACTGAAAGAACAAAAGAAATATAAGAAAAATGAAGACAATGATGACCAGGCCATAAAAAAGAAACGAAAACGAATCCGGAAAGAGAAAAAACGGGTTGACATTGACGATAATAAAGGAAAATACAATGGTAGTAGTGCTAAACCAAAAAAAACTGTTAAAAAGAAAAAAACACAGCATCACGAGGTAAATGAGGAAGAAGTTCAAAAACAAATCAAAGAAACATTAGCAAAATTAACCTCTAAAGGCAAATCAAAAGGTTCCAAATACAGGAAAGAAAAGAGAGAAGCCATCCAGGAAAAACAGGAAAAACAAATTCAAAAAGAGCTGGAAGCTGAAAAAATCATAAAAGTTACTGAATTCATATCTGCAAATGAATTGGCAAATATGATGCATGTAGATATCAATGAGGTCATTTCCACATGCATGGATATTGGATTATTCGTGTCAATTAATCAACGTCTGGATGCAGAAACAATATCACTGGTAGCCGAAGCATTTAATTACAAAGTTGAATTCACAACCGTTGATGTACAGGAAGCAATAGATCAGGAAAAAGACAAAGAGGAAGACCTTAAAATACGTCCGCCCATTATTACAGTGATGGGACACGTTGATCACGGGAAAACAAAACTGCTTGATCATATAAGGCAGACAAATATAATAGCAGGTGAATCGGGTGGTATAACCCAGCATATCGGTGCATACAATATAACAATAGAAAACGGAAGAGAAATTACATTCCTGGATACTCCCGGACACGAAGCATTTACAGCCATGCGGGCAAGGGGGGCAAAGGTAACAGACCTTGCTATCATCGTGGTAGCTGCTGATGACGGGGTGAAGCCCCAAACAAAAGAAGCCATGAACCATGCCAGTGCTGCAGGAATCCCTATGGTGTTTGCTATCAACAAAATAGACAAACCGGCTGCCAACCCTGACAAGGTGAAAGAAGAACTGGCTCAAATGAATTACCTGGTTGAAGATTGGGGCGGAAAATATCAATGCCAGGAAATATCAGCAAAAAACGGAATCAATGTAGATGAATTGCTGGAAAAAGTATTGCTCGAAACAGATATACTCGAATTAAAAGCCAATCCAAATAAAAGAGCATCCGGTGCAGTACTTGAATCTGCATTAGATAAAGGAAAAGGATATGTAGCCACTGTACTCGTGCAAACCGGCACGTTAAAAGCAGGTGATATCATGGTTGCTGGTGCATATAGCGGGAAGGTCAGAGCTTTATTAAATGAACGAAATCAACGGATTGATGAACTTAACCCATCCCACCCAGGAATGGTTCTCGGGCTAGACGGTGCACCACAGGCAGGAGATCAATTTAATGTTTTAGAAAACGAAAAAGAAGCACGTGAAATATCATACAAACGTCAACAACTGCAACGTGAACAAGGCATTAAAGCTCAAAAGCATGTTACACTCGAAGAAATTGGAAGACGTATTGCTATTGGCAATTTCAAAGAATTGAACATTATCGTGAAAGGTGACGTGGACGGATCAGTCGAAGCATTGGCAGATTCATTAATTAAATTATCAACGGAAGAAATCCAGATAAATATTATTCATAAAGGTGTTGGGCAGATCACAGAAAATGATATAAACCTTGCATCCGCCTCCGATGCCATAATTGTCGGGTTTAAAGTAAGGCCCTCTGCTGCAGCCCGAAATCTTGCAGATAAAGAAAAGATAGATATGAGGCTGTATAACGTAATTTATGATGCAGTAGAAGAAGTAAAAGCAGCCATGGAAGGTATGCTTTCACCTGAAATTAAAGAAGAAGTTACAGCCAACCTTGTAGTACTGGAAACCTTCAAAATAACAAAAGTCGGTACTATTGCCGGCTGTATGGTAAAAGAAGGAAAAATACACAGGAACTCAATAGTTCGCCTTATCCGTGACGGCATCGTGGTATATACCGGTAAACTCGGATCATTAAAACGATTTAAAAATGATGTAAAAGAAGTAGCATCAGGATATGAATGCGGATTGAATATTGAAAATTTTAATGACATAAAAGCAGGCGATATCATTGAAGCATACCAGGAAGTGGAAGTAGAAAGAAAGTTAGAATAAATATGCGTTTATACCATTTTACAAGGTTTCCGGGATAAACGAATGCTCCTGTATCAGGATTTTATTGGATTAATACATCTGTTACTCCACCCAGGCAATTGTTAATTGCCCGTATCATCCGATTGCCAACTTAACTATTCCATATCTCCCATGCCTTTTCTGCCTGCAGGATCAGCATGTCATATCCATTTTTTACAGTTGCCTCCCGTTGTTTTCCCAAATCCATAAATTTAGTTATTTCAGGATTGTAAACAAGGTCATACAATACATGATCAGGGCTTAATAATTGATACGGGATGCCGGGATATGTTTCTTCGTTTGGATACATCCCCAATGGCGAGGTATTAATAATGAGGAGGTGTTGTTGTATGATTTCTTTATCTAACTCTTCATACGACATGGTATGTTGTTTGCCCCCGGGGTTTCTTGAAATAAAAAGTACATCAATGCCCATTTGTTGCAATCCATACTGCACGGCTTTAGATGCTCCTCCAGTGCCCAACACGAGCGCTTTGGTGTGCTTTGAATCAAGCAAAGGTTTTATTGAAGATGTGAAACCATAAACATCCGTGTTAAATCCCTTTTTAACGATTGTATTGTCTTTCTTGATGAAATTAATAGTATTTACAGCTTTGATTTCTTGTACCGGTTCATCAAGTTCATCAAGAAAAGGAATGATCTTTTCTTTATAAGGAATGGTAACATTCAGTCCTGAAAGTTCTTGTTGCTCGTTGAGACGGGTAAAATCATTGATGTTTTCCAGGGGGAAAGACTTATATACAGCATCAGTAATACCTTCTTTCTTAAATTTTTCTGAAAAATATTTTTCAGAAAAAGAATGCGATAAGGGATAACCGATCAGACCGAATGTTCTCATACAGTTTGTTTACTTTTTGAAAAATACTCTATTAACCACACGGCCAACACACCTGCAATTGCCAGTAAAATGGCATATCCCAGGAAAGCATCATTTCCTGTAGCTTCCTGGTATTGATATGGAAGCACGTTGTTTTCGATCAATGGAATGATTTCACCTTCATCATCCACGATGCTTTTTTCAACAATTTTCCATGGCCATACTTTATTTAATGATCCAATCATAAAACCGGATAAGACGGCAATCGTGATATCGTGATATTTTTTAAACAACCAGGATAATACATTTGCAAATGAAAGCAACCCGACTACAGCACCTGCCATGAGGGTGGCAATTACTTCTATCCTGAAATTATTGACCGCAGCCAGGATAAATTGATATTTGCCAAGCAATAACAGGATAAAACTACCCGAGATGCCAGGCAATATCATTGCACATATAGCAAGCGCACCGGAAATAAAGACAAACCACCAAGCCGTTGGAGTTTGTGCCGGTGTAATCTCGGTAATGGCATAAGCAAATGCGATGCCAGCTACAAGGGCAATAATTTTTCCTGCATTCCATCCAGAAATTTTTCGAGTGATGTAAATGGCAGAAGCAATAATAAGGCCGAAAAAGAATGACCATATCAAAACCGGGTAAGTGACAAGTAAATGTTCAAGTATATGAGCCAGCGAAACTACGCTTAAAAGGATTCCTGTGAATACGGCAAGTAAAAAATTACCATTAATCATTTTCCAAAATACTGCAATACGTAATTTTATGAGCTCTTTTAACGAAATAAAATTCACTGATTTAATGGAATGAATCAGCTCTTCATAAATACCGGTAATAAAAGCAATGGTCCCGCCTGATACGCCGGGTACTATATCAGCAGCTCCCATGCCAATACCCTTGATTCCTATGTTGATATAACGTTTTATG
Source organism: uncultured Bacteroidales bacterium (assembly GCA_964345135.1). Taxonomy (GTDB): domain Bacteria; phylum Bacteroidota; class Bacteroidia; order Bacteroidales; family JBBRXJ01; genus CAYMKE01. The sequence goes on along the minus strand of CAYFQI010000017.1, from coordinate 14,833 downwards.
TTGTTTTTCATTTTAATTATTTTATTTATTAACACGAAAGTACTAAAACACAATAAATGGCTTATTAAAGCATGAATGGCTTTGAACTGTCAGATTTAAAATGATCCGTTTAGAAGGAGAAAAAACCTGACGTATTTGTTCATTATTCTTTCAAATGTTCTGGTAAAAAGTCAAAAAAAGTATCACCACGTAAACCCAGGCGTAATGTTTCAAGAGGAACAACACCATCGGTGGCAATATTTCCGAGGTTCACATCACTACCGAGAAGTTTTATGAACCATGTTTGTTGTTTTTTATTGGGAGCCTCCCACAAAATATTATGTGGGTTAACGTATTCGATAATTTCCTCTATCAATTCATGATTAGCAGAGCCATCATGATTAAAAATTCCTATGGTTCCGCTTTCCCTTGCTTCAGTAATCACTTTCCAGGAGCCAGCTTCGAGTTCTTTTAAAATCATCTTCACCCATTCATCAATAGGAATCTCAACACCTGCAATTTTTGACCCTACTTCTGAAAGAACAGTCATGTGCTGATTCAGGTCACGGATATATTCTAATTTTTTTTCATGAGGAATGGGCAAAGATCCATCTGAGACTTCAGTCAATTCCATATTATATTGATCCAGAAATTTTTTGTATTCTTTGTATTGTCCTCTGACAAGAAATATTTCAAATAAGGTGCCTCCAAAATAAGGTTGAATATTAGCTTGTTGGTAAATATTAATCTTATCATTCAGTTTGTTGGTAAGCAATGCTGTCCCAAATCCAAATTTAACCATGTCAATATATTCTGCGCATGAATCAACAAGTTGTTCGGCCTGGGATACGCTGAGGCCCTTATCCATAACCATGGTCAGGCCTTTATTTCTTTTTTTCCCGTCTCTCTCGGGGATGTGGGGCAGTTGCAAGTTCATTATCAGATGTATTTTAATGTATTAATGTGCCGTTCTATGAGATTGATTACGTCTTCATTTTCCATAACTTTCGGGCATATATCATATAATACCACGTGTTGAAGCGGATTTGACATGAGTGCTGTCTCTAAAAGAGTAATCCCGGTCTGAGTATCCTTTTTAGTAAAATAAAAAACAGCAAGATAGAACAGGAGGTTACTACTGTTAAAATGATATTCTCCTGCTTTTTCAATAACATCAATGGCTTTGTTAATATGCCCCTTGTTAAAAAGGTATTGTGCATATTTACACCAATATTCTTCACAATAAGGGTCAAAAAATAAGGCTTTTTGATATGCTTTTCTTGTATTAACATAATCGCCATGAGAAGCATATGCTTCGGCTAACATGAACCAGTATTCAGCATTATCCGGTTCAAACATTTTGGCTTTTTTCAGATAATGAATGCTTTCTTTAAACTTTTTCTGCTCAAGTTTAATATTGCCAATATTAAACCATGCTTCAGAGTATTCATTATCAATACGCAATGCTTTAAAAAAATAATGTATTGCTTTATTTTTCCTTCCCATCTGCGAATAGCATTCTCCTATAAAACAATAAGCTTCGAGAAAATCATCTTCAACTTCCAGAAGGGTTTCAAATGTCGTGATGGCTTGTTGATATTCTCCGATTGACATCAGCAAAGAGCCTTTACTGAGATAAACATGGGCAAAAGATTCTTCTATAGCTAACGAATAGTCGTATGCTTCAATGGCCTTTTCATGCTCATTTTGTAATTCAAATGCTTTCCCGAGTTTAAACCACACAATTTCTGAAAAAGGGTCAATATCTAAATATTTTTGAAAATATACAATACTGTTTGTTGTATCCTGAAGTTCTTCATAACATATTGCGATATTAAAAATATGATCCGTTGAAGCGGTGTTTCGTTCAAAAGCCATGTTAAAATATTTGATGGCTTGTTGATATTTTCCACGTTGCTGAAATGAATACCCGATCCTGGTCAACATTTCTTCTTGATCACTATCCTGTGTACATTTTAACGCTCTATCAAAATAGCTCATGGCTTTTTGATCATTTTTCATCAGATTGTATGCATGTGCTTTAAGCACGTAAACCTCTTCTTTCTGAAGTGCCATTTTTTGAATGATGTTCAGTATTGAAAGTGCTTTTTGAGGCTTAGACTGATTAATATAGAGAAGTGCAGTTTTTAATTGAAGTGCAATTGAGTCGGGATGCTGTATTTTGCTCATTTCAATAGCCTGGGAAGCCTTTTTCAATTCATTTTGTTCAAAATAATAATCTATAATCTCTTCAAATTCAGCTACATCATAGAAATATTGATCATTATTATCTATCATCTCTTCATAATACTTCACCAATTCAGGTTTTGGACGGATTTCAAAGGGAGAAAAATTATCCTCATTCATAGACTTTATTTCAAATATGTTTGAATTTTCTGTTTACTAAATTATAAATATTTTCGTGTGTACAGAAACAAATTTATATGTTTTTTTAACTTTATTTTTAACTTGTTGGTTTTGAATATATTTCTTTTTTATATGCTTTTAAAGTGTTCCTGAGGAGTGATGAAATGGTCATGGGGCCAACCCCTCCCGGTACAGGAGTGATAAAGCTGCATTTTTCGGCTACTTCATCAAACAATACATCCCCTTTGAGTTTCCACCCGGATTTTGTTTGGTCGGATTTTACTCTCGTGGTTCCAACATCAATGACTACTGCACCTTCTTTGACCATGTCGGCAGTTACAAAACCGGGCCTGCCAATGGCTGCAATGATGATATCTGCTGTCTTCGTGATATCCTGGATATTTGATGTGCGACTGTGACAAAGGGTAACCGTCGCATTTCCCGGGTTTGTCTTCTGCCCCAGTAAAATACTAATGGGCTTGCCAACAATATTGCTTCTACCGATTATAACACAATGTTTCCCGGATGTTTCAATATTATATCTTTTCAATAATTCCACGATGCCTGCCGGTGTTGCAGAAACATACGAAGGCAATCCAATAACCATTCTTCCAAGGTTTACCGGATGAAATCCATCTACATCTTTTGCAGGGTTAATGGTTTCAATGACTTTTTGTTCTGAGATATGATCCGGAACAGGTAATTGTACAATAAGCCCGTCAATCATTTTATCTCCATTAAGCGCTTTAATTTTATTTAATAACTCTTCTTCTGTTACATCTTCGTCATAACGAACAAGTGAAGATTTGAATCCGATCTGATCACATACTTTTAACTTATGATTTACATAGGTTTCGCTGGCTCCATCATTCCCAACAAGAATAATAGCAAGATGCGGGGGTTTTTGTCCCTTATCAGTAATTTGTTTAACTTCTTGCTTTAATTCTTCTTTAATCTCATTAGCCGTTTTTTTGCCGTCAATTAATTGCATATCAATATTTTATTTATAAATTATTATTCCATGGCAGACATTTTGCTCATCATGCCTTTCATACCTTTGCCCATTTTTAGTTTTTTCATCATTTTCCTGGTTTCACTGAATTGTTTGATAAGTCGGTTAACTTCCTGAATGTCTGTACCGCTTCCCCTGGCTATACGTTTTCTTCTGCTTCCATTCAGGATATCCGGTTGTTCTCTTTCTATAGGGGTCATGGATTGAATAATGGCTTCAATGCCTTTAAATGCATCATCATCAATATCCATGTTTTTCATTGCTTTCCCCATCCCCGGGATCATGCCTGCCAACTCTTTCACATTTCCCATTTTTTTGATTTGATTGATCTGGGTAATGAAATCATTAAAATCAAACTGGTTTTTAGCAATTTTTTTCTGTATCTTTCTGTCTTGTTCCTCGTCATATTGTTCCTTTGCACGTTCTACAAGAGAAACAATGTCGCCCATCCCTAATATACGGTCTGCCATGCGATCAGGGTGGAATACATCCAATGAATCAGGTTTTTCACCAGTACTGATGAACTTAATGGGCTTGTTGGCCACTTCACGGACAGATAAAGCAGCACCACCGCGTGTATCACCATCGAGCTTTGTAAGTACAACTCCATCATAATTCAATCGTTCATTGAATGCTTTGGCCGTATTTACAGCATCCTGTCCTGTCATTGAATCTACAACAAAGAGTGTCTCGTGCGGCTCTGCAACCTGTTTAATATCAGAAACTTCCTTCATCATCACTTCATCAATGGCAAGCCGGCCAGCTGTATCAATAATAACCTGGTTGTAGCCTTGTTTTTTAGCGTATTTTATCCCTTCTTTAACAATCTTTACAGGGTTTTTGTTTTCTTCTTCGGTATATACAGGGACATTTATTTGTTCTGCCATGACTTTTAACTGGTCTATGGCTGCAGGACGATAAATGTCACCGGCTATCAAAAGTGGAGATTTTCCTTTTTTATTTTTAAGGAAACTGGCCAGTTTTACGGTAAAAGTTGTCTTCCCGGAACCTTGTAAACCTGCAATCAGTGTGATGGAGGGATTTCCTTGTGTATTGATTTCTGTCGCTTCTCCGCCCATCAATTCAGCCAGCTCATCATGAACTATCTTTACAAGCATTTGCTCAGGTTTTACAGCAGTTAAAACCTGTTGTCCCAATGCTTTGGCCTTTACTTTATTGGTAAATGCTTTGGCGATCTTATAATTGACATCGGCATCTAGCAAAGCACGGCGAACATCTTTCAATGTTTCTGCTACATTGATTTCTGTAATGCGGCCCTGTCCTTTTAATAGTTTAAACGACCGTTCTAATCTGTCCGATAAATTTTCAAACATATTTCTATTATAAATTTTAAATTTATAGATTGCAAAAATAAAAAATATATAATTCGGGGGACCCAAAAAAAGGATAAACCGATATTTAATTCAAGATATTTTTAGGATATTATGATGATCGGAAAAAATTAAAATTTAAAATAACGAGCAGGGGATATGAAGACTGGTATGCTTTATCCCCCTGCCCTTAAAAATTCCTATTTCAGGTTATTCCCGATTTTAAGGCCAAAATAAACCGTTCGTGGATTCATAGGCCCGTAAATATAACCCGGATCCCTGCCTTCTCCGGAGTCAAAATCGCTTTGATAAGAATTGAATATATTTTTCATCCCGGTATAAAATTGTAATGTAGCACCATTCAGCTTAATATTATACCGCACTTTCAATCCCAGGTCAAAAAAACGTTTTGTTTCCCTTATTTTTCCTTTTTCAGGATCCGGAATTTCCAACCCAAAATACGGCACGAGCATTTTTCCTGTATAATTGCCTGTTGATGAAAATCCTAACTTTTTTGTTGGCTGCCAATCCAATGTAAAATAGCCATAATCCCGTGGTGTGCGGAAAAAACGTTTTTCTGCCTTGTCTCCGACAGAATCCCGTGGTTCTTTATATTTGCTGCTTTGTATTGTAAACCCTGCCTTCAATGAAAGTTGATCCGAAGGGACGATATTCAATTCCATATTAATTCCCCGGACAACAGCTCCTCCTTTGGCATTGATCCGGGTATAAGTAACCACTCCCAATTGTATCATGTTCAATGACTGCACTATCTAAATCCGGATAACCAAGTTTTTTATCTTTGAGCCATGCTCCGTCATTTTCTATTCCCAGAATAAGATTTGAAATCCCAAACTTGGCATTATATTGAGACCCGATGGTGTATGAAAAGTCATTCGTGTTTCCATAATCGCTCAAAGACTGGCCTGCGCCGTAATAAGAATCGCGATCCACCCTCTGTCCTGAAACATATACAGTAAACAGGTCATAATCTCTGAAATAATGATCATAAGTCAACGCTCCGGTTGTAATATTATGGGTTACAGCTTCTGCAATATCCGCTTCATGAAGTGGGGCATTAAACCTGTTTCCTCCACGCCGGTCTTCTTTAATATTAAAAAAATCACCTGTTATTTTACTTCGTACTCCAAACCTGTGATAAAACCGGGTTCCGATGGTAGTATTTGATAATAATGATATTATGAAACCGGGGGGGCGCGTCCTTTATTCGAATTATAAAAGGCAGGCGTGTATAAAAAGGCCGTATAAAGAGCGTAGACTGCTTTTTTAATTGACTTAAAAAAGAAAAGAGCGATAAAAAAAGTAAAGAAAAGGATTTTTATGCTTTGAAAGAATAATAATTGCGTATCGGTATGATGATGGGATTTAAATGGTTTGTCATCACCAGATTTATTGTAAGGGTGTGCATGTGAAATAACAGATCCATCTGTCAGTTTATGGGTGTGCAGATAGATGCTCTTATTCACTATCAATGTTCCCATCATACCGATGACAAGATACGGGAGTATTCTTGTAGTTATATTTTTAACAACCCAGTTCATAGTTGGACAAAAATAATCTTTTTTTGAGGATTTTCAGGCATTTTGGATTAATTCCATTCAATTTACATCAATCCAATATATGAAAGTATAACAGAAGTAGCTCCGGATTTATTGTTTACATATTTTAGCGCCATCGATCCTGATTTTTGCCGGACATCAGCAGATTGAATTAACATATTCATTACTTCATTATACTCTTTTTGAGATGTTATGGAAAAAGCAGCCTTTTGCCGGATAAGCCCAAAAGCTTCATCAAATTTTTTATGGTTCGGCCCAAATACCACAGGCATACCGAATGTAGCAGCTTCTAAAACATTATGAATGCCTTTGCCAAAGCCACCTCCTATATAAGCAATATCTCCATATTGATATAAAGAAGATAACATCCCAATGTTATCAATAATCAATACATCGGCTTCATGTCCGGAAGAAATAGTAATATTAGAAAATAAAACCGTTTTTTTATGTATCCGATGCACCATTTCATTAATATGAGGCTTAATTATTTCATGCGGCGCAATAATACATTTAATCCCGGGATTTATTTCATTTAAATAACGAATTAATAATGCCTCGTCTTTAGGCCATGTACTTCCGGAAATGAGTGTCAATGAATTTTGTTTAAAATGTTCGACTTCCGGAATATGTTTAACGCTATGACTTATTTTTAGTACCCTGTCATAACGTGTGTCTCCTGCTATTGATACATGATTGATGTGGTGTCGGTTCAATAACGCCCTGGAATGTTCATTTTGCACGAATACGTGTTCGAAAAAAGACAAAATTTTTCTGGAGAATTTACCATACCACTTAAAGAACCATTGCGATTCTCTAAAAATACCTGAAATTAAATATACAGGAATGTTTTGCCGTTTTGCATTATAAATATAATGATACCAGAATTCATATTTTACAAAAATGATTTTTTCAGGATGAATTTTTTGAATAAATAGCTGTGCGTTTTTGGATGTATCCAGTGGCAGATAATAAATATAATCGGCAAGGGGATAATTTTTCCTGATCTCGTACCCGGAAGGAGAAAAAAACGTGAGCACAATTTTATATTCAGAATGTTTGTTTTTAATTGCCTCAATAAGGGGCCTGCCTTGTTCAAACTCTCCTAAAGATGCACAATGTATCCAAATAATTTTTTCATCCTTCGGGATTTTTATATTTCGAAGTATCCCACGGCGTCCTTTGATCCACTTTTTCGCTTTGGAATTAAATAATGATGATAAAAGAATCGCAAAATAATAAAGTGTAATGGTCAGGTTATAAATAATCACCATATAAAACAAATAAATTTTAATACTTAATACAAAGCAAAGGTAATTGAAGATATTTGAAATGTAATTATTTATTTGTAATTAAAAGATATTTTTATACATTTACAGAAACTTATTTTAATATAAATCAATGGATAAGGAAAAAGGAATAATAATTGTCCCTTGGGATTTTACCGATGTATCAAAGAATGCAATTAAGCATGCGGTACAAATTACACGTGTATTTCCAAATCGTATCGAATTATTGCATATACAAAATGATGAAAGTTCTAAATCAGAAACCAATGAAATAGCACAAAAATTATCGGATTTAGCCACAAAATATGAAGATAAATATTCTATCCCTGTTTCCGCAACCACTATAAAAGGAAATATTTACAACTCTATCTCTGATTATGCTGAACAAATAGATGCTTCACTTGTAATCATGGGCACTCATGGGATCAAAGGAATGCAAAGGGTTACCGGAAGCAAAGCATTTAAAGTAATGCTGGGCAGTAAAATTCCTTTTTTAATCGTGAAAGACAAACCTCAAAATGCAGAAAAGTTAAATAATATATTAATCCCCATTGACGATAGTGCTGAAAATATTGAAAAGCTGGACAGTGCCGTGTATTTTGCAAAACAATTTGCTCTTAAAATACACATTATTACACCGCCTGATATAAATAATGTTCATCATAAACAGATGCATATCAATATCAATGTTGCTAAAAAACTTTTATCCCAGAATAATATTGATTTTGAAATCCATACTGTTAAAAAATCAAATCGGTTTGCAAACGAAACCATTAAACATGCACAAAAGTTAAAAACAGATTTGATCCTGATCATCACGAAACACCATAAATTTAAAGATTATTTGAATAAAGAGCACGAGCAATATATCATTGATAACAGTGCTAAAATACCGGTGTTGTGTATCAATCCGATGAAGGAGATTTAAAAACTCCACTTAAACCTTAAATACGGCATTGTAACAGAACTTCTTACCTTTTGCTTTTGTAAGCCTGGGGTTTCAAATTCACCACTAAACGATTGGATTATTAATGATGTTTCAAAATTTTGAGATAAGGAATATTTAAGGGTTGGGCCAATATAATAACCAGAATATTCTGGATAATAGATGCCTGATAATGATGCATTAAACAAAGGTGTAACTGGGTAAGAAGCCTGCATGAAAATGTTATATTCGGTAAACGATAATCGCTTGGCAGATAAAGGCTGGTAATAAAAACTTTCAAATCCGCTGATATTAGCATTGCCAGGCAATTGATTGTATAACGCTTCGATTTGTATAAATAATGAATTACCAAATGTATAATCTCCTCCAACCGAAATAACAAAAACACCAGACGTATCGCCCGGATTTTCCATTGGATGTGCATACATGGCTTCCCCTCTGAAAGAAGCATTCTTGACGTATCCCGACCATCCGAATCCTCCAACGTAATCCTGTTCATTCATAATACCACCCAAAAACTGGATGTCATAGTCCCATTTGCTGAATCTCCATAATCCGGCTAACGTGAGCCTTTCCCTGTGATCTATTTTCCCTGCAACTTCTACAGAAGAAGTGTAACTGGTATAATACTGCAATCGCACTGCATCGCTCCCGGGCCGTTCGGGATAATCTACATCAAAAAATGAATAGGTATTGAATATGTCATTGGGGTTCCATACAAATGTTTGCCCCCAATTGATCCGTTGCCGTCCGATGGTGGCTTCAAAATTACCTTGTGTTAACTTCATCCATGCCCTGTCCAATGCCGTGTTAAAAAGATAAGACCTCCCATTCAATATGGTTGCAGATAAGTCAAAAAAACCGTCATCAGATTCAATTATTTTTTTGTATCCGGGAAATGATTCTACAAAGTCTCCATATATAAAACGATTGCGTGCCTGTAACGAAACTTCAATATTTTTTGATGGATACCAATAAGCGTTAATCCGGTTATGAAGCATGTTTTCAGTTTTCCATGAACCTGTGTCAATATCCTGAAACATGGCTGATTGCAAATTGGAAATATACCCATCCAGCTCCCATTTTTTTAAATCCGATTGTGCATTTAATAACATACAATTTAAGATGCAGAATAAGATAAAAAGGAAAAAAGATTTATTTAATGGCTTCATAGTTATTTTTTATGGCTATATATGAAATGTGCTGTTGGCGGATTTGTAACTACGCCACTGAAGTACCTTTTGTATATATATGCGTGAGTCAATATTTACTCGCCAAATGTATCATGTTGAATTTAATATTTTTTAATGAAGGGGGCATAAGCCCTCATTCCTTCCAAAATGAACAGATACTGAACTCGTTCTCATTCTCTATTCCATATTACCCGCACTCATCGCTATCTATTTTTCCGTCTTCTATGGTAATCACCCTATGTGCTTTTTTCACCACCCGTTGGTCATGCGTGGCAAAAATGAATGTAATATTTTCTTTCCTGTTGAGGTTTTCCATGATGTCCAGAAGGTTAGCCGTGGATTTAGAATCCAGATTAGCTGTTGGTTCGTCGGCCAGGATAAATTTTGGTTTGGATGCTAATGCACGGGCCACTGCAACCCGCTGTTGTTGTCCACCTGAAAGCCTACCCGGCCTGCTGTCCATTCGCTCTCCCAGGCCTACGGCATTCAACAATTCTTTTGTCCGGTCTTCCCGCTCTTTTTTAGGCCGTTTTTGAAGATTCATGATAAATTCCACGTTCTCTTTGGCCGTGAGCACAGGAATCAGGTTATATGCCTGAAATACAAACCCAATATTCCATAACCTGAAATTGATAAGTTCAGATGCCGATAATTGTCCTATATTGGAATCATTTATAATAATCTCCCCGGCTGTCAGACTATCCAGTCCCCCCACCATATTCAAAAAAGTGGTTTTACCGCTTCCCGAAGGGCCTACCACCGCAGCAAATTCACCTTCCTCAAAGGTTAAATTAATGCCGTTTACTGCATGAACCGGAACACCAGTGTCATGATAAATTTTTTCGAGGTTTTTTATATCTATTACATTCATTGATTTGGTTTTTATATTATTCTCGTATATATTAATTATCAATCCGGATGGCTTCTGCCGGGTTTAGTTTAATGGCTTTCCATGCAGGATATAGAGCTGCAATTATGCCAACGATAATGACCATAATGGTAATTTGTATGACCTGACTGAAACCTATTTCAGGATATACAATAGACTCAAATCCATATGCATTAAGGCCTTCTGACCAGGCGCTCAGGTTAATCCCGGTATGTCCGGTTAATATTGTTATGCCTGAACCTAACAATATTCCGACCAGGCCACCGGAAAAGCATAGAAAAATGGTTTCAAGGATGATCATAACAAACACTTTTCCCTTATTCATCCCAATGGCCATGAGCATTCCTATTTCTTTTACCCGCTCCAGGATGACCATGAGCATGGTATTGATGATTCCAAAAAGAAGTGCCAATAAAATGATCCCAACAAAAATATACATCATAAGGTCCATGTTTTCATTCATCAGCTGGACATCCGGCATCAGCTCTTTCCAGGTCATCACTTCGGCTCCGATGACCCCCGATTTTATCTTATCAGCAACGTGTTCAACCTGCGCATTGCAATCCAGGTATACTGCAATTTCATGCGACTTCGATGCATCCATATTTAGTATGCGCATAAGATCCGGGAATTTTACAAACGCTTTCATTTCTTCATATTCCGTATTGGAAATGTCATAGATACCAACCACTTTGAAGGCTCCACTTGATATTGTTCCGTCTATTTCCTGAAGTTGTACTACTACTTTTGATTTTATTCGTACATTTAGTTTTTCTGCCAATTTTTTCCCGATAACAATAGAATTGCGCACGTCTTGTTCAAAATAAGACCCTTTAATAATTTTATCGTGAATATTCGTTACTTTTTTTTCGGCCTCAGGGTATACCCCCATTAGCTGGATACCGGTATTAGTAGCAGCAGAAGCAATCATTCCATTGGCAATCAACCGGGGTGATGCAGCCTTTACCTCTTTAATTTCCGTGATGGCTTTCAACATTTTATTCGTATGATCAATGTTGTCTTTTAAATCATTTGATGCCATGTAAGCCGGGTGGTGCAACTGAATATGGGAGACTTCAGTGTCTATGACGGTGGTGATCCGTTGATTCATCCAACCAGTCATAAATGCTACAGAAAACACACCTGCAAAGATGCCTATGGCAATAGCAGTGATTACTACAGAGCTTCGGACTTTACTACGCCACACGTTACGCCAAGATATTGACCAAATCATTTCATATACTTTTTTTTATTAATAAATTACGTTCTGAGTGCATTGGATGCTTTCATCTTTGAAATATTCCAAACAGGATATACCGACACGAGTGCAGTAATAATAAACACGGTGATGACCTGATTATAAAACACCCTTGCCTGGTCACTAAAGAATAAAAATGGTTCAAATCCATACCGTGCATAAGCGTCTGCCAGTTCCGGCGGTAAAGGAATAGGATTATTGATGAACAAATAAATAATGGGGATGCTAACAATAAATCCTGCAAAAACACCCAGGAGTCCGATGAATATGGTTTCAAAAAACATCATCATATCCAGCCTTGTTTTTTGCATGCCAATAGCAATCATCACCCCAAATTCCCTGCGCCGCTCAGCCATCATCATGATCATGGTGCCTAAAATCCCAAAACCAATAACCAGGTAAAGGATAAGCTTCATTACTGCGGCGCTTTGCCTGTCGCTTTCAATAAATTGTACCAGTTCAGGTTGCAGATCGCGCCATGTTAATACAATATATTCATTTCCAAGCTTTTTAGACAATTCTTTTTGTGCAGCCTGAACATCATCATAATCTTCTGTCATTATTTTTATGTTCGTGGCTTTACCGGGAGCAGAAAAAAATTTCCTGGCCTGTTCAATATCTATAAAAACACCCAGATTATTTAATTGGGGTGTGTTGAACTTCACTATTCCTTTCACCGGATAGATGCCTGCTGCTGTAGCACCATGGTAGCCCTGACTTAAAATAACAAGCGTGTCATTAATTTTGAGATTTAAGTGTTTGGCTATATTGTAAGTTAATAAGGCACCGTCCGAACGTTCAGTGAGGTATTCGCCTTTATGCAGCCAGTTTGATATGTCTGAAAGCTCATCATCTGCCTTTGGATCAATACCAATGACGCCTCCGGCACGTGTTTTATCTTTATATGAAAGCAACCCGAACGATTCTATCCGGGGTACTGCTTTGGTGATCTCGTCGACTTTGTTTAGTGTATTCCAAAAAGTATCATCCGGGGTAATAACATTGTTGATCGATCGTTGTTCTTTATATTCCGGATGTTGTATTTGAAGATAGCCGGTTGACAAACTTACCATCATATCGATATTTCTGCTATACGTTCCTTCCTGTAATGAACTCATAAGAGTAGAAAGGATGACACCAAAAAACACAGATGCCGCAGTAATCAGGGTCCGTCTTTTGTTCCTCCATAAATTCCGCCAGGCTAAAGCTAAATTATTCATTCGTTTATCATTTATGTTATTATCTAATCCGTTTCATATTTTGTTTTGAAAAGAAAGACTCCTGTAAATCAATATTAAATTCTATTTCTAAAATTTTCACTACTGTTTTTTGTTTTTTCTCATCAGCCGGGATGATTTCATACTTTATAGGGATTTTTCGCCCACTCATCATTTTTATTTCAGAGCCCAGATGTGTTTTGGAGAGGTCGCCGAATTCATCATAAAACTCTGACTTCAGTTCATACAATTCGGTTTTGCTGATCCACATGATAACCTTCCCCCAAACCACAGCTGCATCTTCTTTGGGGATGAGCTGGATTTTATAGCAATCTTCTCCCGAGATGGTTTCGGTATCCAGGATTTTATGATTGTAATCCACAACAATAGATGCCTCTTTAAGCATGTCATCGTTGGTATAATCGGAGCCCATCCATCCCTGCGACATCATGGATGGTGGTAGTTTGATCATCCTGTTAATAGTCGGGTTCCAGTTCCACATTTCATCCTGGCGTTTCATGAATACCTGTCCTTCTTCATTGGCCGGGTGCGTGACCAGGGTCATGGAGTATTCATATCCTTTGCTCCATGACTTAAACCGGATGGTGCGGTCCCATCCAGGCCTAATGATTTTCATTTCCATGTTGGCCTTACTGGTTTCACCCCGCATCTTTCTGTCGGCCTCGCAGACAATCTCCGTGGCATTTTGACTATAGGCCAGGGTAGTTCCTGAAACGATAAGCACCAGGATAAGGGAATACATTGTTTTCATAATCAATAAGTTTAATGTTAAAAAATTATTTTCTACAATACCTGTCTATCAGAGTTTTTTTGACATGTTCAACCGGAAATTCTTCGGTATTTAAAAGATACTGGCAGGCAATGCCGTCCAAAAGTGCGCTAAAAATAATGGCTTCTGTTTCCGGATTTTTAAATCCCTTTGATTTAAAGTACTGGATAGACATATCCATCAATGGCTTTGACATCTCATGTATTTTTTCTTTTACCATGGCATACACTGCCGGCTGAAACGAAATGCTAAAATACAACCGCCAGAAGTACAGGTTTTCCTGAATTGTTTTGAATAAATTATTAATGAACCCTTCCAGTTCATGTGTTTCCAATACCCCGTCATGATTCGTGTCGAATAAGTCCATCATGTCATGTATTCCTTTATCCAGAATAGCATACATCAATGCTTCTTTGCTTTCAAAATAATTATATATTAATCCTTTCGAGATTACTGCCTTTTTTGCAATTTTTTGTATGCTGGTTGAATGAAACCCATTATTTGCAAAAAGTTCCAATGCAGTATTGATGATGAGCATTCGTTTTTGATCCCGTATTTCTTCAAATTGTTCTTCTGTTCGTGGTGACATAGTTTTATGTTTTTTGAATATCCGTTTTAAGACCTGATCAATTGCTCTTTTTAGTGCCGGGGCAAAACAATTGTTTTTTGGACTTTAATTTTGCTATACACATAAAAACAGATAGTCATTATATATATTTATGAATGACCGGACAGTCAAAGCGAATGTAAAAAAGAAACCGCTTTTGACTAAACGGTTGGTTAAATATACATCAAAAAATGCTGGATGCAAATTTTTTTTTGGTTTTTTATCCGATAGATGTTTTATATTGTAAAAAACATACTCTTTCATTGCGAAGGCTCTACCTGAAGCAATCTTTCTGATTAAGCATCGATATTGTGTGCTAATTAGCGCAGGAGTATTTTGTAAAAGATTGCTTCGCTTCATTTCATTCCACTCGCAATG
>CAYFQI010000016.1:0-19913 GCA_964345135.1 uncultured Bacteroidales bacterium | reverse complement strand
ACTGTTATATGCATTAATGGTCATTGTTTTATTTTTATTAATGACAAAATTATTTAATGATAGGCATTCTTTTATCCCTTTTTTAATTGTTTTATTATATACAGCACATCCTTTACATACCGAAGTAGTTGCCAGTATAAAGAATCGAGAGGATTTATTAAGTGGGTTGTTTCTATTTATTTCAGCTTTATGTATTATCCAATATAAAGATATTCGTTCGGTAAAATACCTTCTAATCAGTTTATTTGCATTTATGTTCGCATTGTTTTCAAAAGAAATTGCATTAACATATATTGCAGTAGTTCCATTATTGTTGTACTATTTTTCTGATTATAATTTTAAAAAGATTTTAAATGTAACCATTCCCTTTTTAGTAATAGGTTTATTTTATTTATTTGTTAGAAATGCTGTCATGGATGATATTGCCATACAAAATGATAAATCTATAATAAACAACACATTATATGCTGCAGACGGATTCGGAGAACGTTTTGCAACTACTTTTTTTATCCTGGGTTATTATCTGAAATTATTGTTTCTACCATATCCTTTAAGTTGGGATTACTCATATCCTCAAATATCAATAATAAGTTGGGCAAATCCTTTGGCTATTTTTTCATTGGCAACATATCTGCTGATGTTGGTTTATGCCATATGTGGATTAAAAAATAAAAATATAATATCATTTGCTATCTTTTGGTACTTCATTACTTTGTCAATAACATCAAACCTTTTTATCCTTATAGGAAGTACAATGGCCGAACGGTTTTTATTTATTCCATCGTTGGGCTTTTGTATAGCGATAGTATTCCTATTAAATCATGTATTTAAAAAATTTAAAGATAAGCAAAAAAAATATACGATAATAATTGTAGCAATTCTAATAGTGATATATTCGGGACTAACCATTCATCGCAATAAAGACTGGAAAAATCAATATACACTGTTTAAAGCAGGGGTAAAAGCGTGTCCCAATAGTGCACGATGTCATATGGCTCTGGGTGCTATGTATGAGCAAAAAACAAAGGAAGTAAATACCAGAAATGAAAGCATTAAATTTTTGAACTTGGCCATTGACGAATATAAAAAAAGTATATCATTATTCCCGGAATATGACCAGGCTTTGTATAATTATGGAGTTGTCCTTCAAAATAGCAAACGCTTTGATGAAGCTGAAACACAGTATAGGAAAGTGATTAAAGCAAATCCTCAATATATTATGGCTTATAATAATTTAGGTTCTTTGTTTTATTATAAAAATCAATTTGACAGTGCTCTTTATTATTTTAATAAGATGTTGAAAATTGACAGTACATCATCATCGGCATATTTGAATATAGGTACAATTCATCATAAAAAGGGGGATATACCAAAGGCAATACGTTTTTATTTAAAAGCCCTTAAATATAATCCATATAAACCCCAGGCACTTAAAAATATTGCAGTTGCATACAGGGCAATGAATGAGTTGGCTAAAGCTGAAAAATATGAAAACAGGCTTAAAAATTTAAGGCAATAAAGATTACCTGTTTGTTTTCTCCCGTATTTTACAGTTATATGAATCCTCAAAAAATATATGGTAATGAAAAAAACATTATTATCGGGGGCAGTGAAGTAGGGGAATTGTTAGCCCGGCGGCTTAAGATGCACGGGAGATTTGCCATTATAGTTGAAAATTACCGTTTTGGGTTCAGAATCTGCATTAAACAGGTTGCATCAGAAATTCAACGGTTCAAATTCATCTTCAATAACTCTTTCATAATAAGGAATTCTTGAAAGAAATTTATAATCTCCATCTTCAGATACTTTTAAAGCATAATGAATAGCGCCATTTGTAATGAATAAATATGGCACTTTTAATGAAGTGGCATATCTTGATATCTGATTAAATGTATCCTGGTTAATCCCTGCTTCATAAGATTTACATTCGACCATAACCACGGCTTGTCCGTTTTTTTTATACACGACAGCATCGCACCGCCTGTTGATGGCATTGAATGAAATGGATTGTTCCACCGATACAAGCCCCCTGGGATAATGCAAGTCTTCTACAAGATACATCAGGAAATGTTGTCGCACCCATTCCTCGGGAGTCAGTGCAACAAATTTAGCCCTGAATATATCAAAAATGATACTTCCTCCTTTTTTGGGATGCTTAATTTTAAAAGTATATGCAGGTAGATTGAGTGTTTTCATAAAATTCTTTATATATTTGAAACAAAGATAAAAATAATAAATAATTTTTTGAAGTGCATTTTTAAGCACGGTAAAATCTATTACCTTTGTCTTTGGTTTTTCTTATATTATGCTTTTAATAATTATTTTAACATAAAATTATGACCTTTAAGGAAATCATAAATGACCTTAAAAATAAAATTTATCATCCTGTATATTTCCTGATGGGAGAGGAGGCGTATTATATTGACAAGATTAGTGATTATATAATGAACAACGTGTTGGATGAAGCAGAAAGATCGTTTAATCAAACTGTATTATACGGGAAAGATACAAATATTAATGATGTTATTAATGCTGCTAAACGATACCCAATGATGGCCAATCAACAGGTTGTAATTGTTAAAGAGGCTCAACACCTTAAAAATATTGAAAATCTTGTATATTATTTGGAAAAACCGCTCAAATCCACGGTGTTGGTTATTAATTATAAATATAAAAAACTTGACAAACGCAAGCAGCTATATAAAAAGCTTCAGAAAAATGCACTTGTATTTGAATCCCCGGTTATATATGACTATAAAATCCCCGGCTGGATAGAGCAATATGTCAAAGAACATCAATGCATGATCGCTCATGAAGCATCAAAGTTGTTAACCGAATATCTTGGGAATGACTTAAATAAGGTAGCCAATGAGCTCGATAAATTAATTTCTACACTTCCTGCAAATGAGCATAATATAAACATAAAGCATATAGAAAAAAATATAGGAATAAGTAAAGATTATAATACTTTCGAGTTACAAAAAGCATTGTGTACTAAAGACATATTGAAATGCAACCGCATTGTTAAATATTTTGGACAAAACCCTAATGCCAATCCATTTCCATTGATCATTGCATCACTTTATTATTTTTTTAGCAAGCTGCTCGGGTATTATTATATCATTGAAAAAATGAAAGATAAATCCAAAAATAATATAGCTACCCTGTTAAAGATTAACCCTTATTTTGTACGCGACTACCAGATCGCAGCGAAAGTCTATGACAAACGAAAAGTAGTATCTATCATCGAGTTATTGAGAGAATATGATACCAAATCCAAAGGAGTCGGGAATGTTTCAGCAAAGCAGGAAGATTTGCTGAAAGAGATGGTATACAGGATTTTGCATTGATTTAAAAAACATGAATTATGATTACTATTGTGATTATCATTATAACAGGCGGCATTTCATTTTTTGCATTTCAGAATAATGCATTATTTGACAAATTGCTTTTTAATCCATACCTGGTGAAGCATAAGAAAGAGTGGTATCGATTATTAAGTCACAGTTTTATACATGGAAACTGGATGCACCTGTTGATCAATATGATTGTATTATTCTCCTTCGGACAAGCAATAGAATACTATTTTCCTTATAAACTTAACAATACAGTATTTAATTATTTATTGCTGTATTTTGGTGGAGTGATCATTTCAGCCCTCCCTTCTTTGAATAAACATAAAGACAATTATAATTACAACGCAGTTGGAGCTTCAGGAGGAGTGTCAGCCGTGATATTTGCAACCATTTTTTTTGCTCCCTGGACTCCTTTATATTTATTTGGATTAATAAAGATTCCCGGTATAATTTTTGGAATACTTTATCTTGCATATTCACATTTTATGCAAAAAAAGAGTGATGACAACATAGGACATGAGGCGCATTTTGCCGGGGCCATTTATGGCTTTATTTATCCTTTGGTCATGAATCCTTCTTTATTTTCAGAATTTTTATATGAATTAAAAAGTGGATTATGAATAAAGCTGTTTTTTTAGACAGAGACGGGGTGCTTATAAAAGAACGGGGAGAATATACATTTAAAATTGAAAATATGCAATTGAACCCAGGTGTTATTGAAAGTTTGCAAAATCTTACAGAAAAAGGATACTTATTATTTGTTATATCGAATCAGGGGGGGATATCAAAGGGCATATATACAAAAGAAGAAGCAGATAGAATAAATGATGAAATGCTTAAACAATTTGAGAAAGCAAATATCGATATTAAAGAAATATATTATTGTCCACATCATCCTGACATAGAGAATTGTTTTTGCAGAAAACCACAATCCCTGCTTATTGAAAAGGCACTGGCACGTTATCATATCAATCCCCGAGAGTCATTTTTTATTGGTGATAGCGACCGGGATATTGAAGCTGCCATGAATGCAGGAGTAAAAGGCATTAAAATCGAAGCAAATGACTATTTAATGCATTATCTGCCATGAATGAAAGACAAGATTATATTTGTTTAAACGGTCATTTTTTTAAACAGGATGAACCAATTTTAACTCATCAAAACAGGGGATTTAAATATGGCGATGCTGTATTTGAAACTGTTTTTGTTTCCCGCTCATTGATTCCATTTCTTGATGATCATTATAAACGCCTGATTACAAGTTTAAATTTATTAAAAATGAACCTTCCTGTAAACCTGACAAAGGATACTATTAACGGGATGATCATTAAATTAATAAATAAAAACAGGGTATTTAAAGGAGGAAGGGTAAAACTTACAGTTTTCAGGAATGATGGTGGTTTATACACCCCATCAACCAATGACACGTCATATCTTATTGAACTGAACAGGTTAAAACATGCCGATTATACATTGAATGAACGGGGATTGGTGATTGAGGTGTATCCTGATATTAAAAAACCTTTAAATATATTATCTAATTTGAAAACTGCCAATGCCGAATTATTTGTATTGGCAGGATTATACAGGAAAGAACATGATTTGGATGAGTGTATTATTTTGAATGAGCGGGGTGTTATTGCTGAGACTGTCAGTTCTAATTTTTATCTTGTAAAGGATAAAAAAATATATACGCCTCCTTTAACAGACGGCTGTATAGCAGGGGTGATGCGTAGACAAATGCTAAGAATTGCTGCTAATGCAGGCTATCAAACATTCGATAATAAGTCAATCAGGCCCAAGGATCTATTGCTGGCCGATGAAGCATTTACCTCCAATGCAGTAAAAGGAGTTCAATGGATTGTTGCTTTCAGAGAAAAGCGTTTTTTTAATAAAACAGCCAAAATACTGATCGAAAAATTAAATGAAGAGATTCAAAAGAAGAAAGAAGACAATAGAGAAAAGTCTGGATGAATTGTTTATTTTTGTCGTGAATTAATAATATTATATTTATGGATATATTAGTACAAGCTTTAGGGCTGATTTTAAGCCTTTCGCTTTTGGTCATCATACACGAAGGCGGGCATTTTTTCTTTGCGAAAATGTTTAATACACGAGTAGAAAAATTTTATCTATTTTTCAATCCCAAATTTTCCCTGTTTAAATTTAAAAAAGGAGAAACAGAATATGGAATTGGATGGATACCGCTTGGAGGGTACGTGAAAATTTCCGGGATGATTGATGAATCCATGGACAGGTCGCAGATGAAATCGTCTCCCCAACCGTGGGAATTCCGTTCTAAACCTGCGTGGCAGCGTTTTTTTATTATGACAGGCGGTGTATTGGCTAATTTTGTTGCAGCAATTTTAATTTTCATGTTTATTCTTTTTTTTAATGGAAGAGAAATTTTTCCGGTTGAAAATCTTAAAAATGGTGTAGTTTGGGATTCATTAGCTTTAGCACAGGGGCTTGAAAATGGAGACAACGTGTTAAAAATTGGCGATAAAACTGTTGAAACGTTCAATGATATTAATAAAATGATTGTAAATGATGAACCAGGGACCATAACTGTAAAACAAAATGGTAATATTAAAACCATTCATTTACCGGATGATTTTGTTCAACAAATCATGGCTCATCAGGCAATACCTATAGCCATGCCAGCCGTACCTTCTGTAATTGATACTGTGCTTCCCGGAAATCCAGCGTATAATGCTGGTTTACAAGAAAATGACACGATTGTTCAAATCAATAAAGAACAAACCCTGTATTATGCACAAATAGTGAAGCATATCCGCCAACATACCAATGATACAATATTGGTAGGTGTGAAACGAAACGGGACACTTTTACATCTACCTGTAAACGTGACGAAAGAGGGAACAATAGGCATAGGATTTACGCCATGGGTTGAATTCATAGAGACTGAAAAATTATCGTATGGGTTTTTTGAATCATTTCCAGCCGGGATTAACTATTTTTCAGAAATGTTGGTTGGTTACGTGAATCAGTTGGATCTGATATTTACAAGGGAAGGAATGCGGCAGGTAGGATCTTTTGGTACCATTGGAAGCATGTTCCCCAAACGTTGGAATTGGTTGATGTTCTGGCATACAACAGCATTTATATCCATAATTTTGGCAGTTGTCAATATTTTGCCAATACCTGCTCTTGACGGCGGGCATTTGGCATTTTTAACCTATGAAATTGTTGCCCGGCGCAAACCCGGTCAAAAAGTAATGGAAGTTGCCCAGATCATTGGTATGATTTTGTTATTTGCACTACTTATGCTCGCTATTAGTAATGATATAAGAAGATTTCTTTTATGATTTAGTTGTTAACTTGCACTTGAATAATGAATTATAAAATTGAACGTTTTATTAATATTAATTTTGTCTTTAAAATTTAAATTATGAATATACTTTATATTATTAACGGGGTAATTGGCCCCTGGCAAATTATACTGATACTTATTATTGTTTTACTTCTTTTTGGTGGGAAAAAATTACCTGAATTGATGAGAGGTTTAGGCCAGGGCATGAAAGAATTTAAAAATGCTTCCAAAGATTCTGTTGATCCTGAGGAAGATAAAAAAAAGAAGGATGATCAGGCAGAAAATCAATAATATTAATTTGTATTATACATAGCAAATGGTTGCCTTTTGTGAAATAATTTTCTATGTATATGTTAAAGTACATTTGATAAATAAAACAGGTTTTTAGAGATGCCCTTAAGAATAAGTGAAGTATATCTTAAATCGATATTAATATTTTTTTATTTCAATAACAAAGTCTCTATATTTATAATATAATTATTCATGAAAATCAAAACTTTTTAAATGAATTCATCGTAAATATAATCGTCTTATTGTATCAAATTTATATGTCACGATAAGATGATTTTACAAATCCTTT
This sequence comes from uncultured Bacteroidales bacterium, assembly GCA_964345135.1. GTDB lineage: Bacteria > Bacteroidota > Bacteroidia > Bacteroidales > JBBRXJ01 > CAYMKE01. The sequence goes on along the minus strand of CAYFQI010000016.1, from coordinate 12,643 downwards.
TAGAGGTTCTTATTTTATTATAAAATATAAGCTCATGAAAGATTATTTATTACGATTGTTTTATTTGATTTTAATACTTGTTATAGTAGGATGTGCAGAAGATTATGTTCCAAGCAAAGCGAACACCCCGTTATTAAGCAAAGCGAATGAATTTCAGGCAAAGGCTACTGTCGGAGTGAGTGGAGCCGACCTCCAGGCTGCTTATAGTCCTATAAAATATTTTGGATTGATGTTAAACGGGAATTTGAGTGCGAGAGGAGGAACTTTTAAAACAGAAAATCATAAACATCAATATATAGAAGCAGGAATCGGGTATTATTATCCATTTAATGTAAAATACCGGTTCGAGATATTTGGTGTATACGGGATCGGTGTAATTGAAAGTTATAATTTTACATCGCATTATATTAGTGGTTTCAGTGATATTAACAAGATTTTTATTCAACCTGCAATTGGAATGGTCAACCCGGGATTCGAGATTGGGTTTTCTGGCAGGTTTGGGGTATTAAACATTACTAATTCCTCACCGGATATTACCGGTCCAGGAAACTATTATCCGGTCATAGAGCCTGCACTGACCGTGAAAATGGGGATTCAAATAATTAAGCCTGTAATCCAAATGGGGTATTCTTTTGTTTTAATAAATAAAGACAATGCTTTTTTTACCCGTAAATCCTTTTATATTACAGCCGGTATTCATTTTAAAATACCCCAAAATTATAAATGAACATTATTAATACATTATTGTAAATTTTATTATATATATAAATACGTTTTTGGGATCATTACGTTATAATAAAGAACTTATTCAACCTGTCAATATTTATTAAAATAAATAGATATTTGAAAAACCTTAATTATATTTTTATTGTTATATCGTTCGTGTTTAATATTCAGATACATGGCCAGTTAGTTGATGCCCGGCGGTCAAAGACGCTTTATCTTTATGATGACACGGTTCGCATCGACACCATGAGTATGATTCCTGGGTCCATTGTATTTTATAGCCAGGATCATACCGTGATACCCGATTCATTATATTCATTAAATTATGATGAAGCATTGATTTTACCTGATTCCTCGCTGTTAAATCAAGCGGTTCATGTGAATTACCATGTCTTTGATGTTCGGTTGACAAAAAAATACTATCATAAAGACCCCGATAAATATCATTTTGACAGCCCGGAAAAGTTCAGATTCTCCCGGGCAAAAACGTCAACTACTTTTTTAGAGGATTTTGCACATTCAAAACAACTTGATACACGGGGTAATATCACGCGAGGGATTAGCGTGGGCAATAACCAAAATGTTTTTGTCAATTCAAATCTGAATCTTCAGCTTTCCGGTGCTATTTCTGATGAATTCAATATTTCTGCAGCCATTACAGATAAAAACATTCCTATACAACCCGATGGTTATACCCAACAAATTCAGGATTTCGACAGGGTGTTTATCTCGTTATACAATGATAATACTCACTTGAGATTTGGGGACCTGCAATTAAAGGCATCAACCGGCAAATTCATGAGATTTGACAAAAAAATGCTTGGTGGCCAATTTGAGCGTTCTTTTTATTTGAATAGAAATAAGAAAGATACGTTACATTCTTCGTTTACAGGAGCTGTTTCCAAGGGAAAATATACACGGTATAAATTTACAGGCAGGGAAGGTAACCAGGGGCCTTACCGCTTGAGAGGACAAAATGGTGAGACCGGCATTATAATCCTGGCAGGGTCTGAAAAAGTTTATATTGATGGAATATTAATGCATCGAGGGGAAGAAAATGATTACGTGATTAATTATAATACCGCAGAAATTACATTTACAACCAACCATCTCATCACCAAAGATAAGCGGATTATTATAGAATACCTTTATTCCCAAAGAAGCTACACGAGGTTTATTGTACATAGCGACCACCATTTGCATACTTCATCCGGTAACTATTGGGTGAATGTATATAGTGAAAGTGATGCCAAAAATCAAACACTTCAACAAGATTTAACAGCCGAACATAAAGATATTATGGCCCGCGTAGGAGACAGCATTGACATGGCTGTTGTGCCCAATGTAGACACGGCAAAACAGGATAATGATGGGGTGTTATATATAAAAATGGATACGAATACAGGAAATGAAACCTATACCATTTTTGTATATTCAACCAATTCCGATAGCAACAGGTACCGGGTAGGTTTCAGATATGTTGGGAAGAACAACGGGAATTACCGGCTGATTCAAAGTGCGGCAAATGGGAGGGTTTTTCAATGGATTGCACCGCTGGATGGACAATCAAGAGGAGATTACACTAACACAAGGACACTTGTTACACCTAAAACACGTCAATTAATCACTATCGGCGGTGAACAGCAAATATCAAAAAGCATCAGTTCATCTTTTGAACTGGCACTGAGTAACCAGGATATGAACACCTTTTCATCGTTGGATCAAAAAGATAATAAAGGATTTGCCTTACAATACAGGCTGAATAAACAGTTTAAATTATCCAATTTGGCACGATTCAATGCAGAAGGTGGTTATCAATTGATCAATCGCTATTTCCGTACTCCTGAAAGATATCGCAAAATTGAATTTGAACGGGACTGGAATGTTGACAATGCAGAGCCTTATGTAAACGAGCACATGGAACATTTGGGCGTGGTTTTCATGCATGATAATCTTGGCAATGCTTCTTTAAAAACAAGCATGGTTAACAGGCGGGACGAATATACCGGGATTCAGACAGCTTTTAATTCAGATTTATCGTATAATAATTTTTCATTTGATGCAAACGGAAGCTATCTTAAAACGCATTCGGAATTGCATCATACATCATTTTTAAGATATTATGCAACATTATCAAGGGCATTTCCTTTTATGGTCATTGGATTGAAAGATGAATCGGAAGATAATAGATGGTATAAGTTGAATGACAGTCTGGTGTCAAATAGTTTTTTTTACCATAAATATGCTGCATTTATTACTTCTCATGATACAGCAGCCAATCAATATAGAATCAGTTATTCAAACAGGGTTGATTATTTGCCCTACCATGACGAGATGAGGCGTTCCAGCAGGGGAGAAGAATATGCTGCCAGTCTTGACCTCCTTAAAAATCCTGCTCATACCTTTAAAGTCAATATGAAATACCGTATACCGGAATTTTATAATACAAGTAATGAAGAAAACAATACCGGAAATTCATTACTTACCAGGATGCAACATAATATACAAGCTTTTCAGGGGATGTTGTTTTTTTCAACTTTATTTGAAGCAGGATCAGGACTTGAATCCCGGACAGGATATGAATACATCAATGTGGGAAGAGGCCAGGGATTATATATATGGAAAGATTATGATGAAGATGGGACCAAAGACCTTGATGAGTTTGAGAAAGAGAGTTTTAAAGACATGGGAGAATACATCAGGGTATCACTTCCCACTGATGAATATGTTCAAATATTTAATAATCAATTTAATCAGGTTATCAGAATTAAACCTTCCCAATCGTGGGATTCTCCATCAGGGATTAAAAAATTTATTTCACGATTTTCTGAATATTTTGCATATAAGATCATAAATAAAAACACGAAAGAAACGTTAATTGATGCATTCAATCCTTTTTATGCTTATGAAGATTCTGTATTGGTAACTAATAGCGTGTCTTTTAGAAATAATTTAAATTATTCGGCAAAGAACTGGACACTTGGTTACTATTACAATAAGAGCAGGAATAAAGAATTATTACTAAATGGATTTAATACAAAGCAAAATACGCTGCACCAAGTGCAAGTGAAATGGGATGTTAATGATAACCTGGGATTTGAAAATCAGCTTAACGATAAAGTTAGTTCTGTAGAATCAGAGTATTTTGATTCTAAGAATTATACACTGCATAACGTGGGAAGTGATTTTATTTGTGAATATCAACCCGGGAACAGTGTTATGTTTACATTTAACTATCAATATGTTGATAAAAACAATCTTCAGGGCGATGAATGGTCTGTCCAACATCACGTTGGGACCAATATAAGATATCATACAAAGAAAGATGGAAAATTAAGCGGGGGCATAGATTATATTAATATCAAATTTCCTTTTACAGTAAATACACCGGTAGCTTATGAAATGCTTGAAGGTTTATTGCCGGGTAATAATTTTACCTGGCAATTCAGTTTCCAACAATCTGTGACAAGTGTTATCGAAATCCTGTTGTCTTATGAAGGTAGAAAGACAAAAAATAATCTTTTCTTTCACCAGGGGAATGTTCAGGTTAGGGCAAATTTTTAACCTGGTGCACAAAAAAGTTATGCCTGTGCTGTGGGCCCTCCAAAATTAAAAGGAATTTTTCCTTCGCCACCCGAAGCTTTTGAATCATCTATGGGGCCGTTCATTGATTCAAATTTCTTTATATTATCATTCAGGGCATTCATTAACCGTTTGGCATGTTCTGGAGTTAAAATAATCCTGGATTTGACCTTGGCTTTGTTGATTCCTGGTACTATCCTCACGAAATCAACTACAAATTCCGAAGAAGAATGTGTTATGATTGCAAGGTTAGAATATATCCCTTGAGCTATTTCTTCACTAAGTTCAATATTTACTTGTTGTCCTTCTTGTTGTTGATTTTTTTGTTCCATATACCCCGGTTAATTATTTGTGTATACTTTCTTCTTTTTCTTTTTTATCATTGATTTCTTTTTTCTCCTTGCCTTTTTTTCCGGATGTTAGTTGCTCATACTCTTCTTTTGAGCCCACCACGATGTTATCATAAATCTTGGAACCGGTTCCTGCAGGGATCTTATGTCCAACAATGACATTCTCTTTTAATCCATTCAGATAATCTGTTTTTCCATTAATAGCAGCTTCATTGAGTACTTTTCTGGCTTCCTGGAATGAAGCGGCAGAAATAAAGCTTTCTGTCTGTAATGCTGCTTTAGTGATACCTTGAAGGATTTGTCTTGATGTAGCAGGGACTGTATCCCTTACTTCAACCGGACGTAAGTCTTTACGTTTAAGCATAGAGTTTTCGTCTCTTAGTTTCCTGGCCGAAATTACCTGGCCTATTTTAAGAGAAGGTGAATCGCCTGCATCAATGACTACTTTCTTATTGTAAATCCAATCATTTTCATTCTGGAATTCTTCTTTATTCACCAATTGTTTTTCGAGGAATTTGGTGTCTCCCGGATCTTCAATTTCAAATTTTCGCATCATCTGGCGCACTATGACTTCAAAGTGTTTATCATTGATTTTTACACCTTGCAACCTGTATACTTCCTGTATTTCATTTACAATATATTCCTGTACTTTTGTCGGGCCTTGTATGGCCAAAATGTTTTCAGGTGTTACAGCGCCATCAGATAATGACATACCTGACCTTACATAATCATTTTCCTGCACAAGGATTTGTTTTGACAGGGGAACAAGATATTTTTTCACTTCGCCTGTCCTTGATTTCACCATGATCTCACGGTTTCCTCTTTTAACCTTTCCAAATGAAACTTCCCCTTCAATTTCGGAAACAACAGCTGGATTTGAAGGATTACGGGCTTCAAATAATTCTGTTACCCGTGGAAGGCCACCAGTGATATCACCGGATTTACCAACAGCACGCGGAATTTTAATTAATATATCACCCTCGTGTACATAATCCCCGTTATTGACTGCAAGGTGAGCGCCAACAGGCATGTTGTAAGTCCGTAATACTTCCTTATCTTTTTTGTTTTTGAGGATTTGAATTTCAGGATTTTTTTTACGGTCTTTTGTCTCAATGATTACTTTTTCTTTATATCCTGTTTGTTCATCGGATTCTTCTCTGTATGTAATCGATTCGATCACGTTTTTAAATGAAATATATCCTTCTACTTCATTTACTAATACAGCGTTATATGGATCCCATTCACAAATGAGCTGATCTTTTTTAACTTCATCTCCATTGTTGATATAAAGTCTTGATCCATAAGGGATGGTGTGTGTGGAAAGGACAATGTTGGTGTTTTTGTCAATGATTTTCATTTCAGCCATCCGGGCAATTACCACATCAAAAACATTTCCTTCTTCGTCTTTCTTTTGGATTGTTTTCAGACTACTAATTTCAACAATGCCGTCATATTTAGAAGTAATATTGGAAGCTTCAGTAATATTGGAAGCGGTACCTCCAACGTGGAATGTCCTTAGTGTGAGCTGTGTACCGGGTTCACCGATTGATTGGGCTGCGATTACACCAACCGCTTCACCTTGCCTGATCATTCTTCCTGATCCAAGATTTCTGCCGTAGCATTTCGCACAAACTCCTTTTTTTGTTTCACACGTCAGTACAGACCGGATTTCAATTTCTTCAATAGGAGATTCTTCAATCTCATATGCTATATCTTCTTTGATCTCCTGACCAGAACTGATGATCAGTTCACCGGTAAGCGGGTGATAAATATCATGTACAACAGTTCTACCTAAAATTCTTTCATATAGAGACTCAACAACTTCTTCATTTTTCTTGATTGCTTTGGCCAGTATCCCGCGTAATGTTCCACAATCTTCTTCTGTTATATAAATATCTTGTGCAACATCTACCAGTCGTCGTGTTAGATAACCGGCATCAGCAGTCTTCAGTGCAGTATCAGCAAGACCTTTTCGTGCACCGTGTGTCGAAATAAAGTATTCGAGAACAGATAATCCTTCTTTAAAGTTAGAAAGAATGGGGTTTTCGATAATTTCTGCCCCCATGGAGCTTGATTTTTGAGGTTTGGCCATTAATCCTCTCATTCCAGATAACTGGCGGATTTGTTCTTTTGACCCCCTTGCCCCGGAATCAATCATCATGTATATAGGATTGAACCCGTCTTTATCTTTGATGAGCTGGTTCATTAGGATATTTGTCAACTTCGTGTTTACATGTGTCCAGATATCAAGAATTTGGTTGTAACGTTCATTATTTGTGATCAATCCCATGTTATAATTGTTCATGATCTCTTCGACCTGCTCATATCCTTCGTTTACTAATTCTGTTTTTTCTGCAGGGATGATTACATCGCCAATATTAAACGATAAGCCGCCCTGAAATGCCATGTCAAAACCAATATTTTTAATGTCATTGAGGAATTTAGCACATTTTTTGTTTCCTGCAATTTTATAAACATTTCCGATAATTTCTCTAAGGGATTTTTTGGTAAGTGTTTCATTAATGTACCCCAATTCTTCGGGGACATATTCATTGAAGAGTACTTTTCCAACAGTTGTTTTAATCGTTTTTTGTACTTCTTTTTCCCCTTCTTTAATTATAAGTCTGGCTTTTATAATTGCATGTATATCTACTTTTCCTTCGTTGAATGCAATTTTTACTTCTTCTGGTGAAGAGAAGATAAAGTTTTCGCCTCTTACAGGTTCTTCTTCTGTGCTTTGTTTCTCTTTTGTTAAATAATAGAGACCTAATACCATATCTTGTGATGGTACCGTGATTGGAGAACCATTGGCAGGGGTTAAAATATTTTGAGATGATAGCATTAATAACTGTGCTTCCAGTATAGCTGCATTGCCAAGGGGCACGTGAACCGCCATTTGGTCACCATCAAAGTCGGCATTAAACGGTGTACACACCAATGGGTGGATCTGAATGGCTTTTCCTTCTACAAGTTTAGGCTGGAATGCCTGTATTCCTAATCTGTGAAGGGTAGGGGCACGGTTAAGAAGAACGGGGTGTCCTTTTAACACGTTTTCCAATATATCCCATACAACCGGATCCCTGTTGTCAACAATTTTTTTTGCTGACTTGACAGTTTTTACAATCCCTCTTTCAATAAGTTTTCTTACAATAAAAGGTTTGTAAAGTTCTGCTGCCATGTCTTTGGGAAGTCCACATTCGTGCATATCCAGTTCAGGCCCTACTACAATTACCGAACGGGCTGAATAGTCAACACGTTTTCCTAAAAGGTTTTGACGGAAGCGTCCGCGTTTTCCTTTTAATGAATCACTCAATGATTTGAGTGGCCTGTTAGCATCTGTTTTAACTGCATTAGATTTCCTGGAATTATCTAATAAGGAGTCCACGGCTTCTTGGAGCATTCGTTTTTCATTTCTGAGGATCACTTCAGGTGCCCGTATTTCCATTAATCTTTTTAGACGGTTGTTCCGGATGATCACTCTTCTGTATAAGTCATTTAAGTCAGACGTTGCAAACCTTCCCCCGTCCAGTGGGACTAAAGGCCTTAGTTCAGGTGGAATCACTGGGACTACCTTTAAGATCATCCATTCGGGTTTGTTGATATTTTTAGAAGCCCTGAACGATTCTACAACCTGCAATCGTTTAAGCGCCTCGTTTTTTCGTTGTCTTGATGTTTCGGTATTTGCTTTATGCCTAAGGTCAAATGAAAGCTCATCCAGGTCAATCTGTGAAAGCAGCATTTCCATGGCTTCTCCACCCATTTTCGCAATAAATTTTTCAGGGTCACTATCAGGCAATTGCTGGTTTTCTTTAGGAAGACTTTCATGTATGTCAAGATACTCTTCTTCTGTTAAGAAATCGAGGTATTTAATTCCATCATTTTGTTTTACTCCGGGATTGACAACTACATATCTTTCATAATAAATGATTGAGTCTAATTTTTTTGAAGGGAGTCCGAGTAAATAACCAATTTTATTGGGCAATGTTTTAAAGTACCAAATGTGTGCAACAGGTACAACAAGAGAGATATGTCCCATTCGTTCTCTTCGTACTTTTTTTTCTGTTACTTCAACACCACATCTGTCACATACAATTCCTTTATATCTTATTCGTTTGTATTTGCCACAATGGCATTCATAATCTTTAACAGGGCCGAAAATACGTTCACAAAACAGTCCGTCTCTTTCCGGTTTATATGTCCTGTAATTAAAAGTTTCTGGTTTTAAAACCTCGCCGAATGATTGCTCGAGAACTTCTTCGGGAGATGCTAATCCAATACTTACTTTACTGAATTCGCTATTTATTTTTTTTTCTTTTCTGAATGCCATATGAATATGTATTTAAAAAGTTGTTTCAAAAAAATTCTGCGGAATCATTATGAAAAGTTAAGGCTTAAACCCAGGCCTTTCATTTCATAAAGTAATACCTTGAATGATTCAGGTATTCTTGCCGGGGGTAGTGCCTCACCTTTTACAATAGATTCATAGGCTTTTGCACGTCCGACAACATCGTCAGATTTATATGTTAATACTTCATGAAGAATATTTGCAGCACCATAGGCTTCGAGTGCCCAAACTTCCATTTCTCCAAAACGCTGGCCTCCGAATTGTGCTTTACCACCCAGGGGTTGCTGCGTAATTAGTGAGTATGGGCCAATAGAACGGGCATGAATTTTGTCATCAACCATGTGGCCTAATTTAAGCATATAGGTAACTCCTACAGTTGCCGGTTGATCAAAGCGTTTACCGGTTCCACCGTCATATAAATACGTTTTACCGAATTTAGGTATCCCGGCTTTATCGCAATATTCTTCTATTTCTTTTACGCTTGCTCCATTAAAAATAGGAGTAGCAAATCGTACGCCAAGTTTTTGTCCTACCCAACCCAGCACAGTCTCGTAAATTTGTCCGAGGTTCATACGGGAAGGAACTCCCAGTGGGTTTAATACAATATCTACAGGTGTACCGTCTTCGAGAAATGGCATGTCTTCCTGGCGCACAATCTTGGATATGATCCCTTTATTTCCATGTCGCCCGGATAATTTGTCACCAATTTTAACTTTCCGTTTTTGTGCAATATACACCTTGGCCATTTGAATAATACCTGTTGGCAATTCATCTCCAATGCTTATATTGTATTTTTCACGTTTAATTTTTGCATCAATCTTTTTATATTTAAAAATGTAATTGTGTAAAAGTTTTTTTATACGTTCGTTATTGGCTTTGTCTGATGTCCATTTGTTTCCTGTAATAGTAAGATAATTTACTTCCTGTAAGACTTTTTGAGTGTATTTAGTGCCTTTTGGGATTACCTCATTGTTATTTTCATCTTTTACGCCTTGTGATATCTTTCCATTTACAAGGATAAAGAGTTTATCAATTAATTGTGCTTTAAGTTCTTCTGATTCTTTTTCAAATTCTCTGGTTAATTCATTGATTTTTTCCTGGCCGTCAATATTTGACTTTTTCCCTTTTGAAGCCCTTGTGAAAAGTTTTTTCTTAATCACGACACCTTCCATAGAAGGGGGCGCTTTCAAAGAAGCATCTTTCACGTTTCCTGCTTTGTCGCCAAATATAGCCCTTAATAATTTCTCTTCGGGTGAAGGATCTGATTCTCCTTTGGGTGTGATTTTCCCAATTAAGATGTCACCGGCTTTTACCGGGGCACCGATCCTTATCAATCCGTATTCATCAAGGTTTTTGGTAGCTTTTTCACTCACGTTAGGAATATCAGACGTGAGTTCTTCAACACCTCTTTTGGTGTCTCTGACTTGCATTTCAAACTCTTCAATATTGATGGATGTCATGATGTCTTCTCTTACAAGTTTTTCAGAAATGACAATGGCATCCTCAAAATTGTATCCTTTCCAGGGCATAAATGCCACTTTCAGGTTTCTTCCCAAAGCAAGGTGGCCGTCATGTGTACAATATCCTTCTGTTAAAATTTGGCCTTTAACTACTTTATCTCCCAGCGAAATAATAGGTTTGAGATTAATACAGCTGTTTTGGTTTGTTTTTTTGTATTTGAGGAGTTTGTATTCTTTTTTACTACTATCAAAGCTAATCAGGTCTTCTTCCTCTGATCTCGAGTAATTGATGATGATTACTTCTGCATCTACATAATCAACAACACCATCTCCTTCTGCCACTATTTGTGTTCTGGAGTCTTTTGCTACCATTTCTTCTATCCCGGTGCCCACGATAGCAGCTTCAGGCCTCATGATTGGCACTGCCTGTCTCATCATATTTGATCCCATTAATGCCCTGTTTGCATCATTATGTTCAAGGAATGGTATCAATGATGCAGCAATGGATGCGATCTGGTTTGGGGCAATGTCCATAAGGTCTACATCTGATGATTCTGATAGAGGGAAGTCACCATTAAAACGTGCTTTTACTTTTGAATTTGCAAACATTCGTTGCTCATTAATTGGAGCGTTTGCCTGTGCAATGATTTGTTCTTCTTCTTCTTCGGCAGACAGATATACAATTTCCTCTTCAACTTTCGCATTACTTACTTTTCTGTAAGGTGTTTCAATAAATCCAAGGTTATTGATTCGTGCATAAACACACAATGAAGATATCAGTCCGATGTTCGGCCCCTCGGGTGTTTCTATCGGGCATAGCCTTCCGTAGTGCGTAAAGTGAACGTCTCTGACTTCAAATCCGGCACGCTCCCTTGATAAACCACCAGGCCCCAGGGCAGATAATCTTCGTTTATGCGTTACCTCTGCCAATGGATTGGTTTGATCCATGAATTGAGACAACGGGTTTGTTCCAAAGAATGAGTTGATGACAGATGAAAGGGTTTTGGAATTGATCAGGTCAATAGGGGTAAACACCTCGTTATCCCTGACATTCATTCTTTCCCTAATAGTCCTTGCCATACGAGCCAGGCCCACACCAAATTGGTTGGCAATTTGTTCGCCTACAGTTCGTACGCGACGGTTGCTTAAATGATCAATATCATCCACTTCTGCTTTTGAATTAATCAATTCAATGAGTTGGATGATGATTTTGATGATGTCTTCTTTGGTAAGAATTTTAGTATCCATTGGGATATCCAGACCCAATTTTTTATTGATTTTATATCTTCCTACTTCGCCGAGGTCATACCGTTTATCAGAGAAAAATAAGTTTTCAATGACTTCCCGGGCAGTGGTTTCATCTGGTGGCTCTGAGTTTCTTAACTGGCGGTATGTATAAAGAACGGCTTCTTTTTCAGAGTTACAGGGATCTTTTTGAAGCGTATTGTAAATAATCGCATAATCAGAAATGTTTTGTCCTTGTTTATGGAGTAAAATATTAGAAGTTCCGGATTCGATGATGTCATTGATATGTTCTTCCTGGATCGTGGTTTCTCTTTCGATTATGACTTCGTTACGTTCAATGGAAACAACTTCACCGGTGTCTTCATCTACAAAGTCTTCAACCCATGATTTTAATACTCTTGCAGCAAGCTTTCTGCCCACGGCTTTTTTCAGGTTTTCTTTTGTAATTTTTATTTCATCGGCAAGATTGAAAATTTCAAGTATATCTTTATCATTTTCGTATCCAATGGCTCTTAAGAGTGTTGTAACGGGTAATTTCTTCTTTCGTTCAATGTATGCATACATTACATTGTTAATATCAGTGGCAAATTCGACCCATGACCCTTTAAAAGGGATCACCCTGGCCGAATACAATTTTGTGCCATTGGCATGTATGCTTTGTCCGAAAAATACACCGGGAGAACGATGTAATTGAGAAACAATAACACGTTCTGCTCCATTGATAATGAAGTTACCCCGATCAGCCATATATGGTATTGTACCTAAATAAACATCCTGAATTACTGTATCAAAATCTTCATGTTCAGGGTCTGTACAATAAAGTTTGAGTTTAGCTTTAAGTGGTACTCCAAATGACAATCCCCGTTCAATACATTCTTCAATGCTATAGCGGGGAGGATCAATGGTGTAATCTAAAAATTCGAGGACAAAGTTAT
>CAYFQI010000015.1:0-20083 GCA_964345135.1 uncultured Bacteroidales bacterium | reverse complement strand
ATTTAAATTTTAAGCAACAACGAAGAAGTTGGACTTTATAGACAAACACTATTTACTTGTAAAAACCAATATATATGTTCAGAAGATTATTTTTTTCATGTTTCTTCAGTCTGTGCTTTTATTCTTTGTTTGCTCAACAATCAGAAAACTCATCTTTTCTTTCATTTCCAATGTATAATCTTCATGATTACAACCATTCTGTTTATACTTATATACAATACAATGTTAATTCCAATGCCATAACAAATTCCTTTATTAACGGGGCGTTTGGGAAAGGATTGATTACAGAACAAGAAAAACAGGATGTGATCAATAAATTAAAACCGTCTAATCGCCTGGGTTATCAACTGGATTTTGGAATGAAATATAAAACAAATTTATTATTCGAGCGTATGACCTTTATTGCCGGGTGGGAATATAAAGATTTTTTTCATGCAGGATTTAATCAATATGTATTTGAATTACTCTTTAAAGGAAATAAACATTTGGCAGGAAAAAATGCAATCTTAACACCTTTTAATTTCACTTATTTTGGATATGAGAAAATTTTTGGCGGAATCGAGACATGGATGTCAGAAAAACGTTATCGTGTAGGCGGTACACTGTCCTTAATTAAAGGTTCTGATTTTCAGTCGGGAAAAATAAAAAGCGGATCTTTTTATACATCATCTTCCGGTGATAGTCTTTATATTAATACACGTTCGGTTTTGAAAATGAATCAAAGTACGAACCAACGATTGAAGAATTTTAGTGGTTATGGCGCAGCGATTGATATTCATTTTTCATTTCATCCCGATAATCCACGAGATGGTTATTTCCTGGAGATCATGGACATTGGTATGATCCACTGGAGTAATGTCGAGAGCATTACAATAGATGATGAAAATTCATTCACGGGAAAGGATATAGACAATTTATTTTCAACTACTGATACACTTATTTCAGATTTTGAAATAGACAGCCTGGAGAATATTTTGGAAACACGCATGCATGATGGCAAAGTGAATTATATGTTGCCGGGAGTATTTCATGTATTTTACAGGAAACAGTTGTATCCATGGCTTACTTTCATAGGAGGAGCAAAAGCAATAATCCATGCAAATTATTGTCCGCATGTTTATCTTGCCCCTGTATTTGAAATTCCTTATGAAATTGCAATAAGGCCATTATTTTCATATGGAGGCTATGGAATGCTTGATATTGGAATCCATGCATCTAAAGTTTTTTATGACCGTTATTTCGTGGGTATTACATCATATTACCTTGAAAATTTAGTGTCACCTGCAACCACGACAGGGCAGGGGATAGGATTTTATGGACGTGTATTGTTTTAACGATCTCTTTTACCTGTCTTTTTTTTCTTTTTATTGCTTTTATTACCTTTTTTCGTGTCTTTGTTTGCAAATTCAAGGTTTAAACGGCGGCCATTAAATGTTTTGTCCTGGAGTGCATTTATTACTTCATTGGAGTAAGGTTCACTGACTTCAAAAAATGCAAATGAATCTTTAATATCGATCTCCCCGATTTTTATGTCGTTATTTTTTATATGCCGATTGATTAAATCAATAATATCACGCGGTTTTAACCCTTCTTTTTTCCCGGTGTTTATGAACAAGCGGGAAAAATCAGCTGATCCTTCGTGTACGGCCCTTCCCTTTACTTGATTTCTTTTTTGGGTATTCATCTTTCGTGATGATGGTTCTTTATCATCATTCAGTGCTTTTGCATTTTTGTAATAATCAATGAACCGGTTGAATTCAAGGGAAACAAAATGTTTAATGATTTGTTCTTTACTCAGCCATTCAAGTTTTTTGTTTACTGTTTCCATGAATGGTGCTATTTGGTCTTCGTCAACTTCAACATTTTCCATTTTGTCAATCATGTTAAAAAGTTGTTTTTTACAGATTTCAGCTCCGGACGGCATATCCGTTTTTATGAATTTTTTGCCAATATTTTTTTCTATAGATGGTATTTTGCTTTTTTCACGGTAATTGACAATTGAAATAGCGATGCCGGTTTTTCCTGCACGTCCTGTCCGTCCTGTTCGGTGTGTATACACTTCAATGTCGTCGGGAAGATTATAATTCACCACGTGCGATATATCGTCCACGTCAATTCCACGTGCTGCAACATCGGTAGCCACCAGTAGTTGTAAATTTCCTTTTCTGAACCGGTTCATTACATGGTCGCGCTGTACCTGGGAAAGGTCACCATGAAGCGCATCAGCATTGTATTTATCTTTTATTAATTTTTCGGCTACTTCTTTTGTTTCTGCACGAGTTCTGCAAAAAACAATGCCATAGATTCCCGGGTTAAAATCAACAATCCGTTTAAGTGCCAAATAGCGGTCGCGTGCATGAACCTGGTAATAGATATGTCGGACATTTTCTGCACCTTTACTCTGGTTGCCGGTAGTTATTTCTAACGGGTTGTGCAGAAATTTTTTAGCAATTCCGGCTACTTCGGGAGGCATGGTTGCTGAAAACATCAGGGTTCTTTTGGCTTTTGGTGTATTTTGGAGAATGCCTTCTAATTCATCCCTGAATCCCATGTTGAGCATCTCATCCGCTTCATCTAACACAAGTGTTTTAATTTGTGTTATGTCTGCTGCTTTTCGTTTTAAAATATCCAGCATCCTTCCGGGAGTAGCAACAATAATATGCGTACCTTTTTTTAATGACCTGATCTGGTTATCGATTTTTGCTCCTCCATATACTGCTGTTATGAGAAATTGGTTAGTATGTTTTGAGAAATTGTTTAAATCTTTTGATATTTGAACGCATAGTTCACGGGTTGGAGCCAATATCAATGCCTGGGTTTTTGTGTTCGAAAGGTCGGTTTGCTGAATGATAGGAATCCCGAATGCAGCTGTTTTACCAGTACCGGTTTGTGCAATGCCCACGATATCATTTTCTGTTTCAAATATCATGGGGATGATTTTCTCCTGAATAGGGGTGGGGATTTTAAACCCGAGTTCTTCAATACTTTTTAATATATTGGAAGATAAGCCCATAGCATTAAAGGCTTGCGAGATTGGTTGGACTTCTGTAGATGTAGGCATGGAATTAATGAAATAATTGTAATTAAAATAAGTTGATATGATTTTTTTCCTGAATTATATGAATTTGTATTATGAATAATTCAAGCTAAACGGTTTTAAACCGATGCAAAAATAACTCAATATTTTGAATGATTGTTTATTTTATTAAAATTAATCATTTTCCTTTAAACGGTCATTCACTTCTTTGTATTTTTTGCATTCTCTGCCATCTTCATAAATTTTTTTCACCATTATGATTTCCAGCTGTTTATAGTTTCAGTCATGTTATGTTAAATACTTACTGGTGTATAAAGCGTATAGGTTTACAGGGGCAATACGGGTGGTGTGAGTCGGGAATTTGTACATGAATACATCCATTATAATACCTTATTTACCCTATATCCCCTAAAACCTCTATACCTCTAAATCCGTTATATCTTTTTTCTCTCATTCTTCGTATTGAATGACTTCAACCGGGCAACTGTCTGCTGATTCTTTAATCCCGTCTTCGTAATCATTGAAATCAACTCCTTCTTTTATCACTGCCACGTCTTGCAATTCAAATACTTCGGGGCAAATTTCTTCACATAACCCGCAAGATGTGCAACCATCTTCGATCCATAATTTAGATATTGACATAAAGCCTCCTTTTTTATTATTCGATATTGTTTTTGATTAGAAATAATATTCATGCAAAAAATGTTCCAATAATTCTGTATTCTATAGTAGAACTACCTTATAATATCATTGAAGGTGTTTCCTGGCGTGGCGTTTTTACAACCAAAACACGGGTGTTTTTATCAGTTTTATTATAAATGCAATGAGGGATGTTTTTTGGGCTTTCTACAATAGTCCCTTCTTTTATTTGTTGTTCCTCTTCGCCTATTAATATCGTCGGATTTCCTTCCAGAACAAAGAAAAAAACATCAACAGGGGTCAAGTGAGGCTTGAGTTCTTCATCAGGTTTTAGCAAAATATGAATGGCTTGTGCTTCCGGTTTATTGTATAATAAACGTACATCCGTATTATGAGGAGTTTTTTTCGCAGGAGTTTTATTCCAATGAGTTAGATTCATAATAATTTAATTTTAATGATTTATTACGGGTTCAGAAGGTAAGTGGCTAAAAATGCATTTAGTTTCTGCCTCCTGTTCCCGGGGTATTTTGGATTTATCCAACCAGCTCTTTGATGTCCTGATCTACATCATTCACTCCGCTCAAAGCAAATTTTTCAACCAAAACATTTTTAACATGTGGAGAAAGGAATGCCGGGAGTGTCGGGCCTGCATGAATGTTTTTAATCCCAAGCGAGAGAAGTGCCAGCAGGACGATTACGGCTTTTTGTTCATACCATGCTACATTGAATACAATAGGAAGCTCATTAATGTCTTTGACTTCAAATATTTCTTTTAATTTGAGCGCTACAACTGCCCATGAGTAAGAGTCATTGCATTGTCCGGCATCCAATACACGCGGGATACCGTTTATATCTCCCAGGTTGAGTTTATTGTATCTGTATTTGGCGCATCCAGAGGTCAGGATCACTGTATCTTCAGGAAGTTTTTTAGCAAATTCAGTATAATAATCCCTGCTCTTGAATCTTCCGTCGCATCCTGACATCACTACAAATTTCCGAATGGCACCACTTTTCACTGCATCAACAATTTTGTCAGCCAGTTGTATCACCTGGTTGTGGGCAAAGCCTCCAACAATTTCGCCTTCTTCAATGGATTGGGGCGGTTTACATTGCTTTGCCTGTTCGATGATCCCGGTAAAATCTTTGGGATCACCGTTTTTTCGTGGAGGGATATGTTTAAACCCCGGATAGCCTACAGGACCTGTAGTGTAAACTTTGTCGAGATAACCTGCATCGGATGTTGGAGGAACAATACAATTGGTTGTAAAAAAGACAGGGCCGTTAAAGGTTTCAAATTCTTCTTTTTGTTTCCACCATGAATTGCCATAATTCCCGACAAAATGATCATATTTTTTGAATGCAGGATAATAATTAGCAGGCAGCATTTCACTATGTGTATATACATCAACACCAGTTCCTTTAGTCTGTTCCAACAGTTCATGCATGTCTTTGAGGTCATGGCCGCTGATAAGTATTCCGGGATTGTTTCGTACCCCAATATTAACATTGGATATTTCAGGGTTTCCATATGTAGATGTATTGGCTTTATCAAGCAGTGCCATCACTTCTACTCCGTTCTTTCCCGTTTCCAATACGAGGTTTGTCAATTCATCCGCTGAAAGTGAATCGTCCGTGATAGCAGCCAGGGCTTTTTGCATGAAACTGTAGATGGTCTCATCTTTAAATCCTAATGTATGAGCATGTTCGCCATATGCAGCGATCCCTTTAACACCATAGGTAATCAACTCCCGAAGAGACCTGATATCTTCATCTTCTGTCTGCAATACACCCACTTCATGAGATTTATTTATAAGGTCATCATCTGTCTCGGGTGACCAGGTGACTACATCATGCATAGATTGATTACTTGAGATAATCCCTTTTGCAATTAGACGCTCTTTAAGATCGTCACGTATTTTTAGTGTTTTTTTAACCTGCCCGAGAATGGCCACGTCATCAAAATTTGTATTAGTAATTGTTATAAATAAACTGTTTAATACAAATCTGTTGATTGAATCATCTATTTGGTAACCAGATTCACGTGCTTTTGTTGTTAAAATAGACAAGCCTTTCAATGAGTATATAAGCAGGTCTTTTGCATTGGCTACTTCTGGTGGTTTTCCACACACTCCTTTAAATGTACAGCCGGTTCCTCTAGAGGTTTCCTGGCATTGAAAACAAAACATTTTTGCGTCCATAATTTTATATTTTAGATTATTAAATTGATTTTTGGCGATTGCCTGTATGATAAAATTTTAAAAAATTAATATATAGTCATTTTTTATACCCAGTCATTATCTATGATTTCGCCTTGTACACCTACGGTGATTGATTTAATGGGAACTTTTCTTTCGGATTGATTAACAGCTTCTTCTGCAAGACTAAGTATTCCGTTACAACATGGCACTTCCATTTTCATGACGATGATCGTATTTATTTTGGCATCATTGATCATGTGAATAAGTTTTTGCAGATAGACTTCTTTGTTGCTGTCAAGCTTTGGGCAGGCAATACTCAAAGCCTTTCCTTTCAGGTAATTGCTGTGAAAATCTCCCAATGAATATGCAACACAATCTGCTGACAGCAAAAGGTCAGCATGATCAAAATATGATGCAGAAGGATTTATCAAATGCAATTGAACAGGCCAATGTGTTAATTGTGAGGGTTGATTATTTGTTGTCATATTTGATGTTCCTGCCTCGTTATTTTTAAATTCTTTTGCCGCTGTCCCGGGACAACCACATTTTAATGTTTCAGAACGATCATCCTCTTCTTTTGGTTCATTCCTTACAGATCCGAGTACTTCTTCACTGACTTCATTCATTGAAAAATCAAGTTCATCCTCGTGCTCCCATAAATATTCGAAGCCTTGATTTACATAAGCATCTTCACCATGTTGTTTTAAATGATTGAAATGTGCAATGACGGTGTTTTTACCTTTATTTAATATATCTTTTATCACAGTTTTTTCATCATAAGGAGTTGCTTCTCTTTCTTCCATAGAGATAGCTCCTGCCGGACACTCGCCGATGCAGGCACCCAATCCATCGCATCTGAGGTCACTGATTAGCCGGGCTTTCCCATCTATCATTTGCAATGCTCCTTCATGGCAATTGGGAATGCAATTTTCGCATCCATTGCATTTGTTTTCGTCTATTTTTATTATTTGTCTTTTCATGGTTTATTGTCTTTAATTTAGTACAATAATAATGCCTTATTAATTGATAAAATGTAACATATGTTACAAACACCCGATTTATTTGGTTTTTTTTATATTTGTAAATGTCAAAGATGTCTGGCATTTTAACAATTGAATTATGAACATTTATTCCCGGCTTTCAGATTCCCCTTTGTTTAAGCATTTAAATGCTGAACATGTAAAACATGTAATGCAAGATATTATATTCCAGATAAGGAATTATGCAGATGGAGATATTATTGTTACCAGGGGAGAGCCATGTGATTTTTTATTGATTATATTATTGGGCACTGTTAAAGGTGAAATGCTGGATGCATCAGGCCGGGTATTGAAAATTGAAGATATAAAGGCTGTAAGGCCGTTGGCCCCGGCATTCATATTTGGCGGTAAAAATACATTTCCGGTCAGCATTATTGCAATAAGTGAGGTAAAAATAATGTATATTCCAAAGGCATCTTTATTACGCTTAATGAGTAAAAGCGATGTTTTTCTTAATAATTTTCTGGATGTTATATCAAGCCGGGCACAATTTTTAACAGAACGGTTTTATTTTTTATCTTTCAAAACACTCGGTGCTAAGTTGGTTAATTATTTACTCGAGTTGTCGAAAGACGGGCATGATACATTTATTCTTCCTCATTCTCATATACAACTGGCTGAAATGTTTGGAGTGGCCAGGCCTTCATTGTCCAGGATATTGGTGAATATGCAAAAAAATGGGCTTATTAAGCTAAACAGAAAAGAAATTCAAATATTGGACAGGAAAAGATTAATGGAATATGCATGAGTGTTGAGTATCGTGTTGGCATATCATTTTTTTTAACATTATGATACAAATACTCTTATAGTCCCGCAATATTTTTAAAATTAGCCTTATTCAGAATAATAAGTGAAAAGAAGTATTTAACCCAACTACATTAATTGAATATTGAAAAAAAAGTATAAGGATATAAGTTAGGCAATAAAAGTAGAATATAGCTGGTCTTGAAACGACTTAGACAGAAAGTAGTTACATAAGAGACAAAATCTAAATATCCGGGCAGGGGAGCGCTTCGGGTTTTTTTTGCCGTTGTTCAATTTCAAAGTCCCATACTAAAGAAAGTTCATGAGCCCCACCGCCAATTATTTGTAATTGAGATATTGTGAAGTCAAAGCTATACCCTATATTTAAACTGTTGATTTTATACCCGAGAAGAAATACTACTGCATCGTGTCCAGGATTTTTGGCGTTATTAACTTTTCCTTTTACCAGGGGGATTCCTCTATACCAAACGCCAATTACAATGGGAAATAAATGATAATATGTGCCCAGGTCCAATTGTTTGAATTTATGCTGTTGTTTGTAGTTGAAGGCAAATGTCAGGCTTTCTTTGTAATATTTCAAAAGATTTCCTCTTAACCGCATTCTTGCCCCTCCGAATAAAGAATATTTTAATACTTTAGATAATGGGAGATTTTCAGGGTAATTTGATTTGTAAAAAATTAAATTTGGTTGTAAAAAATGGTCCACGTTAAGTCCCATCCAAAAATCATTATTGTATGTCATTACAGATGCTGAAAAGTCAAAATCCTGTTTATTGTCATAAGGAGGTATTATAACGGAGTTAAAATCAATATTGTTTAAAGATTCTTCATATACTTCTTCATATGTTACAAAATTATTATTCAAAGAAGAGAATAAATAAGAGAAACTTACCCCGGGCCTTATATGCCAGTTATGAGAAACCTGGAAATCATAGGAATAATGAGCAGCAATAATATTGGTACTTAGCTTGAGGCTTCCTGCAACATCACGTAAATAATAGATTCCTGCCCCGCTTCTGATTTTTGGGAAATAATGATCAAACGAAACATTGTATGTTTGATATGCCTGGACCACCACGGGCCATTGATTCCTGTAATTCATAGCCACTCGTGTTCCTGATTTGGAACTTCCTGCAAATGAAGATGCTAAATATAATGGATTCGCATAGAATTGAGAAAATTGCGGATCTTGTGAGAACAAAAATGGATCAAATACTAAATTGCAGAATATAATAAATAAAAATATGTGTTTTTTTATTTTCAAGGTTTGTTTAGATTAGCCGGTTTGTACTATTCAGAGTAAAGATATAATTAATATATATTTTGAAAAAATATTTTTTTAATAATGTATATTATTTATATATTATTGTACTATATAATGACCATCTATCAAGTCCGGCTTCTTTGTTATGTTTGTTCCAAAATTACTCATATACTTCTGTAAATCATACATTTTGAGACTTCACAAGCCTTGTTGTCAAAGATTATATAACAAAGGCCTGACTCTGACAGTAAGGACATTTTAAATATAATAAAAAAAAATGGATTAAAAAAAGATAATGCCTTTATTTTAAGGGGACTTCTATTAATTATTTTCTTTCAAAAAACAAATATAATGAATAATGTAAGTTAAAGTGTAAATACAACTTAATTGTTATTTCCAATTAAAAGAGTAACATCCCCCATTTTCATAAATGGTTGTCCGGTTGAAAATTTACCTTCAACTTTCCATATATACACTCCCTGATTACATAATTCTCCTTTATAGTATCCATCCCAGCCTTCTGACAACTTATTTGTTTCAAAAACAAGTTCACCCCAGCGATTGAATATTTTTAAGTTATAATCAATAACTCCTTTAAAAGCAGGCCTGAAAACAGTGTTGTTATCTATATCGAGGTTACTGTAATCGCCACCTGTTGGACCTGATTGTTCCGGCATAAAAACGTTTGGATATTCTATAACCCCTTGTCCTCTTACTCTTACAGCATTCTCGTGGATAACACTGTCTTTACAGTTATGCTCGGTCCACCCGTGAAGTGTTATGGTATAACTGGTATCTGGTGGAGGCCCGTAAATATGATCGGGTGTTTTTTGGGTTGAAGTATCACCATCACCCCATTCCCATAAATATTTAACAGCATACGTACTCAGATTATGTGTTGTTATTCGTGCTTCAGGAAGCATAACGGTATCCGGGGATGACGTGAATTTTATGATGGGTTTTCTGTATACCTGGATGGTAGTAAATTTTTTCCTTGATCCACCGTCACCGGTAACTTTTAACTGAACATGATAATCACCATGTTCATAATAGGTATGAACAGGATTTTCATGTTCAGATTTAGTCCCATCATCAAAAATCCATTCATATTCTTCTCCGTATAGTGAATAATTCGTGAATGTTACTTCCAAAGGAACACATCCGTCGCCGTCATACGTGAAATCAGGGATAGGTACCGGAGGGTTAATCACTGCAGTATCTATATAAATATCATAGCAATGTTCATTGGAAACTTCAAGCGTTATCACGAATGTACCCCATCCTTCATAATGATGAGTATTCGGTTCTTTAATTGTTGAAGTATCTCCGTCGCCAAAGTCCCATTTATAATCCCAAAAACCAGTGTTGGTACCGTTTGTAATGGTAACTGCTGTATCCGGGTAAAACTGGTACCTGGGCGAGACATCAAATGATGCAACAGGAGAGGGGTATACTGTAACATCACGGGTGGTCTCATCCCAGCATCCGTAGGGGGATATGGTTTTTAAATAGACTTTATATGTAGTGTCATACACGGTATTATTAAAGAAATTATGCTCCGGTTCAATATAACTGGATGATTGGCCATCTGCAAAATCCCATTGATATTCAGAAGCATTGATGGTATTGTTTTCAAATTTCACTGTCAAATAGCTACATCCCTGAGTATCCGGTTTAAAACTGGCAAATACTTCAGGGTATACTAACAGGTCGCGGGATATTGTATCTGAACAATGGGTATTCCTGACTTCCATGACCAGGTTATAATTCTTATTTGTAGAATTAGAATCTTTGTTAATATATGTATAGGGCACTGGAGCCGTAGAAGTAAGCGTGTCAATATTGCCGTCATCAAAATGGTAAATATATTCGGTCCCGGAAATGGAATTGTTGGTGATTTGAATATTCAATGGGGAACAACCCTGGTATTTATCAACTTCGAATTGGGCCCTGGGTTTATTGTATACCGTGATTGTTTTTGTAATCGAGTCATGGCAATGATCTGAAGAGGCTTTTAGCTCAACAGGATATCGTGTGTCAGAAGGGCTGTAATTATGATAAATATGTTGCGGGTTTTCTCTTGACGAGGTGGTATTATCGCCAAATGACCATGAAAAAAATTGAGCATTTACAGATTGATTGTTAAATTGTACAGGAAACGGATGACATCCCGCAGAATCCCGTTGATACTCAGCCGTCACTTTTGGATAGACAGCCATGGTATCTTTATATATGGAGGTGCATTCGCCATTATCGGCTTCGAGTTTAATCTCGTATAATTTATTTGTACTTAGTGTATCATTGAAAAATACATGGATGAACGGGTCATCATTTGTAGGCGAACCGGAAACACTGGAATCATTAATAAACCATTCATATGTATTCGACCCCCCGACAGATGAATTGATAAATTCATTTTGGAAGGGCGGGCATTCAATATATTTTTCAACGGAGAATAAAGATTTGATGTACGGGTGCACCACTAACGTGGTGTCATAAGAATCAGTACATGCATTGTTATCTGACACGACAAACAGGCTTACCGGGTACACCCGAGATGTGTCATCATTGTTTTTTTCATATGGATGAGTGATATTGGTCTCCTGAACAGAAGTGGCGTTGTCCCCGAAGTTCCATAAATAGTGTTCGGCCCCGTGTGAGCGGTCAGAAAAAGTGAATTCAGCCGGGTCACATGATTCATATTTGTCGATATCAAAGTCTGCAATGATGTCATGGTATACTAAAATGTTTTTTTCAAAAGTATCTACACAATGTTTATTCTTGTTCTCGACAGTTAATCTTATTGTATACGTTGTATCATTGAAAAAACTCGTGTTTTCATAAATGTGGGGGGGGAGATTCGTTGTACTCGTGTATGATGTATCACCATCGCCGAAATCCCAAAGATATCTGTTAATAGCACCGGAAGAACTGTTCACTACATCAATTGAAAAAGGATGGCATCCGATTGTAGTATCAACGGAAAATTGGGCATTTACAAACGGATAAATGGGAATGTCAACCGATTGGCTGTCTTTGCAAAAGTGTTCTGAAATAACAGTGAGTTGTGCCGTGTAAAAAGTAGTATCGGAAGAAATGTCTTTATTCAGATACCGGTGTACCGGGTTCGGGTTATTGGACGATCCCCCGTCACCGAATGACCAATAATAATTTAGCCCTGCTCCAATGGATGAATCACTGAAATTTACAATAACAGAATCACATCCTTCAACCGGGTCATTACCGAAATTGGCAACTACCCGCGGGTATACACTCAATTGCCGCACAAGGGTGTCTGTACATCCCTGGTCACTATTTCCGATAAGCCTTATAGTGGTTGGTATGGCCGTGTCCGTTGTATTATAATAGGTATGAGAAATGGAGGTGAAGTCAGCGAATGTAGTATCCTTTCCATCGCCAAAATCCAGCCAAAATGTATCGACTCCTACTGAATTGTTATGGAAAAGCATTTCTATTGGGGTACACGCATGTACGGTATCCATGGCAAAGTTTACGTTCATGTAGGGATGTACGGTAATGTTTTGGTAGCTGGTGTCAGCACAATAGCGTTGTGTTTCGGCAATTAGCCTGACTTCATAGATGCTGTCTGTGTCTCCGATGTTTTGATACATATGTTCAGGATTGGTATCTGCTGATGCTGCTCCATCGCCAAATTCCCATTTAAACCGGTTGGTGTCACCACCATAAGAATTATTGGTGAATTCCACCGGAAAGGGGGCACATCCGATGGTATCCGATGCTTCAAAATCTGCATGAATTTCGGGATAAACTATGATTTGGCGGGTGATCTGATCAGGACAAAATCCATTGTATGTTGAGACCAGGCGGGGGCGGAATATGGTATCTTTGTTTGTTTGGTTCCGGTATGTCGTCAACGCAAGAGGCGGGTCGTTTCCAACGGTATCAGTATAATCAAATACACCGTCACCATCCAGGTCCCACCGGAAATCATTACCTCCTATGGAAGTGTTTTCAAATGGTACTTCAAGTGGGGAGCACCCGTTGACTTTATCAATCGCAAAGTTTGCTTCTACTTTTGGGAATACAACGATAGTTACTTTGATATTTGTATCCGGGAAGCATTCACGATATATTTTTGCCGTGTATTCATGAGTCCCTTCCGGGGGAGAAGCCGTTGGGGTTGCACTGTAAGGATCATCCAGGTAGTCATGCGGGGTCCATTCATATTGGTATCCCCCGGTAGCTTTTAATGTACTGGTTTCTCCAAAGCATAGGGTTTGTAAGTCAGAATTTTGATCATACGTCTTACTGATGATTTCTGCACCACCTGTAGCTACAGAGTAATCTGAAAAGTATCCGTAATTACAGCCCCGATTGTGTTCTCCATTGATGATGCCAATGTGAAACAGGGTGTCATTGGTAATTGTAACGACTTCATTAGTAGGGACACCACCGCCCCTGTTATCGGTAAAAAGTTCATTATTGTCTTTTAATGACCACCATCCTGAAAAAGGGTCCTGTTCAAACCATGTAGAAGGAAGATGAAATGTAGACCCGTCTTCGTAATGAAGATCAAACCCGTATTGTCCACCATCTCTTGTCATGAGGTTCATGTAAAAGGGACGGGGCAGTGAACGGACAAAACTCACGGAATGTGATCCGGTACATCCTTCAATGGTAGGCAACACAGCACCTCCCATTTCACAACTAAAACCGGCCATATGATATACATATATATCTTCCGAGGCTTCCACGTAGGTGGCATTTTTAAATAAGGTGTCCGAATAGGTTTCAAGGGCATTGATGGTTGTTTTGTATGCCCCGTCAACATATATGTCTGTGCCATCTTCTATGGCAGTAATGAACATTAATTCGGCAAGCCCCCCAGGAGTGCCTACTTCACCTTTCATTACCAGGTATTCCTGGCCAATAATGTCAACAGGAATCATCTGATCTCCATTCTGATCTGCACAAGTTGCCCTGTGGATTGAATCATCACTTAAGGTAACAGCAATTTTACCCCCGGAAACCACTTCAATTTTCGTGCCTGAAAGATGTTCGGGACCCAGTGTCCCCGAGGCTTTCAGGCAGTAGGTTTGTCCTTTGTCCAATACTATGTTAAATGGTGTGCCGGCGGGATGTCCTTCACAGTCTTGTGCCGGGGTAATTCTTATTATAGTATTATCCTGGGTTGCTACAATATGAATCGAATGATAAGGATCCGGGTTATACCACCACGTGTTATTTTCCCATATGGTTTGTGTAGGTATGACAAACTCTGTGCCCAGGGCATTATCTCCTTTTAATGCAAAAAGATCGGGATTATTTACTGTTCCTACTTCATAGTAAGCAGTGATATCTCCTCCCCTGGATTCTATGTATAACCCTTTATTGTTTACTGTATTGAAAGGGAAATTTTCAATATCATCCACTTTAGATGTTAATTCAAGTTTTTCAGTCCCCCCGGCAGGTATATTTACCAATATAGTGTCAAAGGCAGGGTTTGCCGGTTGATGAATACGAACTTCCACGGGATTACCTGTTGACGTAAGCAATAAGTAAATTGGTTCACCGCCAAGATATGGAGGATTTTTGTCATGCCCAGAAGTTATATCAGGGGCTACAAACCAGAATTTATTATCTGTCTGCGAATAGATAGTACCACTGTAAATGAATAAAAGAGTAAATATTATATATAGTAATTTTTGTTTCATCTGTTTATTTTTTTGTTTTTAATCGGTCAGATGGAGCTCGTCATGAGTTTATATTTTTGACATTCACATTACTATGAGGTTATTAATAATCATCCCCGTGTGTGTCAAAGAATTTGTCATGGCTCGGTTCATATAGATAGATATTTATGATAATAACAAATATAATAATTTTTTTGTTATGTTTCAAATTTTTTTACCAAAGTACTTTAAATATCTTTGTTTTGTGTTTTTTATTACATTTTACGAGAGTTTAAGAGTTGAAGGGGGTAAAAGTTTAAAAGTTGAAAGATTTAAATTTGTAAAACATGTTTTTCTTTACTATATTTGTATTAACATGGACATTTAAATCAGGTTTAATCAAATACTAATGTAGTGAAAAATAATTTATTTTATATCATATTGGCCTTCTTTTGTTTATTCATAACGGGGGGAGTATCAGCAGAGGATACCATCGTTTATTTTTATGAAGATTTTGAAGAAGGGATTGGGGATGACTGGAGCCAGGAATATGTTAAAGGAAATATAGACTGGTATTCTCTGAACGGGGGGTATAGTACAGATACTTCTGTGCAGGGTGGAGGAAATCCTCCATTCGCTTATGAAGGTAATTTAAATGCACTTTTCCATTATACAAGTTTAAACCAGGAAACTACCAGGTTAATCACTCCACCAATCGCACTTGATTTTGCAATCAGCCCTGAATTACATTTTATGCATGCCCAGGAGAAATTGAAGATATTGGGTGAACAGAGTGATAAACTTCGTGTTTTGATAAAAACCGGTGCCGAAGGAGATTGGCATTTACTGGACGAATATGTTGACCCGACAACAGAGTGGGTTTTCAGGAAGATGCTCATTCCTGATTCCTTACTTAGCCAAACGAATTTTATAGCATTTGAAGCCAAAACCAGGAATGGATGGGGTGTTTGTATTGATACGCTTGAAATTGTTGAAAAAGGAATACGCGAACGGTTCGTGGATACCGTAATTGTATACCAGGCAAGCAGGGATGAAGTGCCTACAGGAACAAATAATAATCCCATACTTCGTATAGATATCAAAGTGGAAGGTACTTTTGGAGACATAAAACTCAATTCTGTTACAATCAATACCCTGGATACTAAAGCAGGAAATATTAAACCCGGTGGTGTGAAGCTTTATGCAACAAATAAACCAACATTTTCTATAAACAATCCCGTGGGTTCTCCTCAAAATATGCAACAATATGTAACATTCAATAATATAAACCATACCCTCAAAACAGGATATAATTATATATATGTGACATATGATGTAAGAGATGATGCAACACAAAATGATGTTCTGGATGCCATGCTTGATTATCATTCCATGGATATCAATTCATTAATGTATCCTGCTGTTAACCATAATCCAAGTGGAAGGAGAATCATTTTTGAAACCATGTTTTGGGATGATTTTGAGTCAGACTCAGGTTGGACTCTTACAGGAGAATTTGAACGGGATACTGCAAGAGGCCTGGGCGGAAGTGTTGGATCCCCCGATCCTGAAGAAGCATACTCCGGCACATTTGTCCTGGGTACGGATCTGAGTGGACTGGGCCGGTATAAAGGAGATTATGAAGACTCTCTTACAAACAATGCATATTCGGCTATCTCACCAGTGATTAATTGTGAAGATTATAAAGATATTCATTTACGGTTTAGGCGATGGTTGAATATTGATTTGTCTGATGAAGCCAAAATAGATGTCAGTATTAATTATAGTGATAACTGGAAAAATGCATGGATCAATAATGGCGTGATAACGGATGATGAATGGAGGAAAATTGATTTGGATATTTCCCATATTGTCGACCGTGCTAAAGACATAAGGATCAGATTTTCTATTGGCCCCTCAGATGCTGCATGGGCTTTTTCAGGATGGAATATTGATGATTTGTTTGTAACAGGTGATTTTGTGTACAAGGACATTGCTTTACGCGAAATTATTACTCCGAAAAGTGGAACTGATCTTACATCTTCCGAACAGGTGAAGGTAAAGTTAGAAAATATTGGTGTGGGTGATGTTACTGAAAATTTCTCTATTCAATACATTCTGAAAGATCAAGATGGAAATGAATATACAACAACAGAACAAATTTTTTCCGGATTGAATGCCGACGACTCTTTGACTTATGTTTTTTCTCAAAACCTGGATCTTTCCCAGCCCGGTTATTATGAGCTTACCATTATCCATCATTTGTCAACAGATGAATACAATATAAATGACACCCTTGTTGAGAATCTCTTTGTTATTCCTACTATGGATGTGCCATACGTTGATTATTTTGAAGATTCCAATAATTTCTGGTTTGTGAACGGGTTTGAGCAATATATTAAAGATGAAGAACAACGCTCTTCCTGGGAATGGGGAAAACCCGATGCATTTCTCATTGACCATGCTGCTTCTGATTCCAATGCCTGGGTAACGAATTTAGATGGCTATTATCTATATAATGATACTTCGTATATTGAGACTCCTTATTTTGATTTTACCGGCATCAACAACCCTTATTTTGAAATGAAAATATGGGTGAGTACAGAAAAAAATTATGACGGTGCAAAATTATTGTACAGCATAGACGAGGGGAACACCTGGAAAACAGTGTATGAAAACGCTTCAAATCCTTATGGATGGGATTGGTATAACGATGGTATTGTATCCGCATTGGGTACAAAAGGTTGGTGGGATACAACGTTTACATCGGAATGGCGTACTGTACAACAATTCCTACCTGATGAGATTAAAGACAGCAAATGCAAATTTCGTATTTTATTTGCCAGTGGTCCGGAGTTTTCTTTTGATGAAGGATTTGCTTTTGATGATGTCATCATATCTGATGCGCCACCGGATTTAGGTGTTGCAGAGGTATTGTTTCCAGATGATACATGTGAATTAAGCCAGGAACAAACAGTCTCCATAAAAATTAAAAATGAAGGCATTCAAGTATTGCCCTCCGGCCAAACTCTTCGCACAGGAATTTTTCTGCAGGATAGCTTATATGCTATTGATACGTTTGTAACAAACAGCTCTGTGCCTGTTAACGGAACATTTAATTATACATTTAACCGGACATTCAATATGTATGATTCGGGAACATATTATCTGAAAACATATGTATGGCATGAACGCGACCACAATGTGTATGGCAATGATAATGATACATTAACACATTCAGTGAATGTGGTAAAACCGGATGTTGAATTAGGCCCCACCTTATATACTTTCAGGCCAGATACAGTAACATTGTTTGCTTCTACTAATTCGGCCTATAATTTTAAATGGTCGGATGGCAGCATTGCATATTATCTTGATATTGATACAGCTGGTACATACTCGGTGACTGTGACAGATCCTGTTGGAGGATGTAGCGTCGTGGATACTATTGAAATCGTTCAATTATTAGCAGATATTGAAATTAATGAGATAATGTCTCCCGGGTCAGCCTGTATACTTGGAGATGATGTACCTGTTACAGTAAAAATTACCAATACTGGCATTGATAAATTTTATTCCGGGAATCCATTTGAAATATCTTATAAGCAGAATGATGAACCGGCAGTGCAGGAAGCCTTTGCTTCAGATGATACCCTTAAACCGGGAGATACACTTATCTATACATTTAGCCAGCATGCAGATTTTAGTGAGATTAAAGTGCATGAAATGAAAGCGTTCATCCATTATGTAGCTGACAATCACCCTGAAAATGATACGGTGAGGTCAAAAATCAATGTTGCAGGCCCTGATTTTGACCTGTTCCCGGATGATACTAATCATTGGGGATTTACATACAATTTGAATGCAGGATATCAAAATCCCGGAGGTATTGCATTTGAATGGGAAGACGGGTCTACTGATTCCATTTTTGAAGTGACATCAAGAACGCCCCAATATTATACAGTGACAGCCTCGGAACCCGGGGGATGTCAAATAGTGGATTCTGCACTGGTGAAGCTCATCATTCCGGATATTTCAATGGTTAAAATGCTTACACCTTCCTCTTCATCATGCGGCCCGGTGAGCAATGATAATGTTGCATTGGCTTTAGCCAATACCGGTACCTATGTTATTGATGCGGGAACTCCTATTCCGTTAAATTATAAAATTAAAAACGAAACATTGATAACCGATGATTTAGAACCTGTGACTGATTTTTACCCGGGAGATACGTTGTATTTTGAATTCGGTGAATTTGTAAACCTTACAGATTACAAACCTTATGAAATAATAAGTTTTGTCTCCTGGGCAAGAGATTCTCTCTTAAGTAATGACACCATAGCTAAATCAATTTATATATACGAGGAGGCTAATGCGAATATTACTTTTGAAGACACCGTTATTAATAATAAGCCAACATTTGATGTAGACCCGGGTGCATTCAAAACATATAAATGGCATGACGGGTCAACCAATAGCACATTTGAAGTGAATGCCACCAATGCTAACCCGACAACAAATGTGTATGTAACGGTTACCAATGTAGACGGGTGTAAAGATACAGACCAGGCACAGGTGACCTTATATTTCAGTGACATTGAATTAACAGAAATAGAGGTGCCTGACACGATATGTGGTATATCAAATACCCAGCCATTTAAAGTCAAAATGACCAATAAAGGAACCGATATTTTGAGTTCAAATATCGTTCAATTAACATATTTGTATGGTAGTGAGAAAAAAGAAGATATATTCCTTGTCTCTGACCTTGATGGTGTTACCAGCGTGTATTATGATGAGTCCTTCTCTTATACATCCGGCAGTGTATATGCTGAACAATCCGGGGCACTTGATTTTACCGTAATTGCCCACATGACAGACGACCAGGTGGAAGAAAATGATACACTTACCAAAACCATATATTTGAAAGGCCTTCCGAGTATACAATGGCAGGTTAACAGTGTATTGATTAATGCAGAAAACGGAGCTACTTATAAAACCGAATTACCGGTAGAACTAAGTGTTTATGGTGCTTCCAGTAATGACTATGTGTGGAATACAGGAAGTAACAGCCAGACAATTAATGTAGATTCAAAAGGCGGCTATGCTGTGACAGTGACAGATTATAAAAACTGTAGTGCAGGCAAAACGATTTTCATAGAAAAATCAAATAGTATTTATGATATGAAAAATGCCGGATTTACTATGAATGTATATCCAAACCCGACATCCGAATACATTCATTATGAAATTTCCTCTGAACAGGAAACCGGTTATGTATTCAAAATTTATCAGTCAAACGGAACTTTAATATATTATAAAGAGATTGATCATGCAGTTGATGTTGAAGGCAGTATCCCTGTCGGTCATTTCAACAAAGGCATCTATTATATGCACGTGATTGGAGATGATTATACTGAGGTGCGAAAGATCATTATTTGGTAGAATTCTTTAAGAACGGTTCTAAAATCAAAACATTGGGAAAG
>CAYFQI010000014.1:10146-20213 GCA_964345135.1 uncultured Bacteroidales bacterium | reverse complement strand
AAACTTAGAAACTTAAAAACTTAGAAACTTAAAAACTTAGAAACTTAAAAACTTAAAAATATAAACAGATGAAAGTACTGATTATTGACAACTATGATTCATTTACTTACAACTTGTTTCATTATATTCAGAAATACCCGGGTGTAAATGTTGAAGTATTTAGAAATGATAAAATACAACTGGAGGAAATTGCTAAATTTGATAAAATTGTATTATCTCCGGGTCCCGGAATTCCGGATGAAGCAGGTATTTCAAAAGATTTGATCGCAGAATATGCACCTTGTAAAAGCATCTTGGGTGTTTGTCTTGGCCATCAGGCCATAGCAGAAGTGTTCGGTGGCACCCTTCATAATATGGAACGGGTGTATCATGGAGTGGCCTCAAACATTATTATAGAGGACAGGGAAGAACCTTTGTTTAAAGGTTTACCAGTTCAAATCGAAGGAGGAAGGTACCATTCATGGCTGGTACAACGTGATAATCTTCCAAAGGAATTGATTATTATTGCTACAAATGAACAAAACGAAATTATGGCATTACGTCATCAGACATACGATGTTAAAGGCCTTCAATTTCATCCTGAATCTGTATTAACAAATACCGGGGAAACCATTATTAATAATTGGCTCAGTCATGAATAAATCGTAAATTATAGTATCATGAAAGAAATATTAAATTATCTTTTTGAGTATAAAAATCTTACCAAAGAAGATGCAAAAAACGTGTTAACCAATATTGCCCGGGGTAAATACTCGGATCCTGAAATTGCATCATTTATCAGTGTTTACCTTATGCGTAATGTCAGTGAAGATGAATTGTCAGGTTTCAGGGATGCCCTGCTTGAATTATGTATTCCTGTTGATTTTTCTGATTTTAATACCATAGATGTATGTGGGACAGGAGGTGATGAACGGAATACATTTAATATCTCTACATTGACTTCATTTGTGGTTGCAGCAGCCGGCGGAAGCGTTGCTAAACATGGGAACTACAGCGTGTCCTCTTCGTGCGGTTCATCCAATGTTTTGGAATATTATGGATATCGTTTTAGCAACGACCAGGATAAGTTAAAGCATGAACTGGAAAAAACAGGGATATGTTTTTTGCATGCTCCATTATTTAATCCGGCTATGAAAAACGTTGCCCCGGTCAGGAAAAGCCTTAGAATGAAAACGTTTTTTAATATGCTCGGTCCCATGGTAAACCCTAGTTTTCCCAAAAACCAGGTTATTGGCGTGTTTAGCCTGGAAGTTGCCAGGTTGTATAATTATATTTACCAGCAAACAGGTAAAAACTATGCAATTATCTATTCAATAGATGGATACGATGAAATATCATTAACAAGTGATTTTAAGTATATGTCACGTTTTAATGAAGCGATCATTTCACCCGGATCATTAGGATTTGACATTGTTAAACCCGAAGAATTATTTGGCGGCGATACCGTTGAAGAAGCGGCTAAAATTTTTATGAATATATTTGAAAATCAATGTAATAAAGCTCAAAAAAATGTTGTCATTGTTAATTCTGCTTATGCTTTGAAAACGTTAAACCCTGAAAAACCTTTGGAGCAATGCATTATAGAAGCAACGCAGGCATTGGATTCAGGGAAAGCACTTAATGTGTTTAAACAACTCATAAATATGCAATAAATAAAAACAGATCAAACATTCAAGCGAACTATTTTAAACGTATAAACAGATGAACATTCTTGAAGAGATTATCGAATACAAAAAACATGAAATCAGAGAAACCAAAGAAAAAGTGACTGTCCGGAAACTCGAAACCAGCCAATATTTTTCAAATGAACCGTATTCATTGAAAAATAGTATTTCACGAAAAAATGCCGGCATCATTGCTGAATTTAAACGGCGTTCACCTTCTAAGTCTGTAATCAACAATAATGCCGATGTTAAAAATGTTACCACCGGGTATGCCCGGGCCGGTGCTTCCGGGTTATCTGTTTTGACAGATTCAAAATATTTTGGAGGAAGTTCAGCAGACCTTAGTATTGCCAGGGAAAACAACAAAATACCTGTTTTACGAAAAGATTTTATTATTGATCCCTATCAATTGGTAGAAGCAAAAGCAATGGGCGCTGATGTTGTCTTGTTGATTGCAGCGGTATTAAGCAAAAATGAATTGCGTTTGCTCGCAAACGATGCGCATAATCTTGGATTAGAAACCCTCGTGGAAATACATGCTGAAGAAGAAATAGATAAAATACCCGGGAAAACAGATATTGTAGGGGTAAATAATCGAGATTTGAATGATTTTACCGTGGATACGGAAACGTCAAAACACGTGGCCGGGATGCTTAAAAATGAATTTATATTAATATCAGAAAGTGGTATTTCTAATGTCCGGGCCATCAAAAATTTAATGAATATAGGATTTAAAGGATTTTTAATAGGAGAAGCATTTATGAAGAATGAAGTACCTGGTGAAGTATGCAAAGTTTTTATTGAACAGATAAACAAAGAGTTAACATGAAGATTAAAGTGTGTGGGATGAAACATGAAAAGAATATTAAAGAGCTTATTGCATTGAATCCAGATTATATAGGCTTTATTTTTTATAAAAAATCACCCAGGTTTATAGGCTATACAATACACGGTGAAATACTTCAATTATTTCCCGCACATATTAAAAAAACCGGGGTATTTGTAAATGCCCTGCAGGATGAAGTTGTTGAAAACGCCCGGAGAAATGAACTGGATATGATACAATTACATGGCGATGAATCACCCGGGTACTGTGAAGCAGTAAGAAAAGAAAACTACCCTGTAATGAAAGCATTCGGGATTGGCAGCCGGGATGACATGCAGAATATTAAGCCTTACGAGGATGTATGTGATTATTTTTTGTTTGACGCAAAAAGCAAAGCATATGGTGGGACAGGTACTAAGTTTGATTGGAACATCATCTGTGAACATGAGCATACAGTTCCCTTTTTTTTAAGCGGGGGCATTGGCCCCGGCGATGCTAAAATAATCAATGAACTACGTTGTAGTAAATTACATGCTGTTGATATCAATAGCAAATTTGAAACATACCCGGGGATGAAAAATATATCATCCATTAATATATTCATAAAACAATTAATAAATAAATAAAGCGATGACATACGAAGTTGACATGAAAGGATTTTATGGCAAATATGGGGGAGCCTATGTGCCGGAAATGGTTTATGCAAACGTGGAGGAACTAAAAAACAATTATTTAAGAATCATCCGTTCCAAATCATTTCAGGAGGAATTTAACATGCTTCTTAAGGATTATGTTGGGCGTCCCACGGCATTATATTATGCAAACAGGCTTAGCGAATATCATGGCACCAATATTTATTTGAAACGGGAAGATCTCAATCATACAGGAGCTCATAAAATAAACAATACCATTGGACAGATCATTTTAGCCAAAGCACTCGGAAAAGAGAGGATTATTGCAGAAACAGGCGCAGGGCAACATGGTGTTGCAACGGCCACGGTTTGTGCTTTAACGGGCCTGAAGTGTATCGTGTTCATGGGAGATACCGATGTGAAGCGTCAGGCTCCCAACGTGTCAAAAATGAGAATGTTAGGAGCTGAAGTGGTTCCTGTGTTCAGTGGGAACAAAACCCTCAAGGATGCAACCAATGAAGCCATACGAGACTGGATCAAACATCCACACAATACACATTATATAATAGGATCTGTAGTCGGGCCGCATCCTTATCCTGATATGGTGACCCGTTTTCAGGCTGTAATTAGTGAAGAAATGAAGCGGCAGTTAAAAGAAAGAACCGGAAGTGAAAACCCCGATTATATTGTAGCATGTATAGGGGGAGGGAGCAATGCAGCCGGTGCTTTTTATCATTATCTTAATCGTGAAAATGTAAAATTAATCGGTGTTGAAGCATCCGGGGAAGGCATTCATACGCATCGTTCTGCTGCCACCATTCAATTAGGGAGAGAAGGCATCATTCATGGAAGTAAAACATTGCTTATGCAGGATGAGCATGGACAGATCACCGAGCCTTATTCAATCTCTGCAGGCCTTGATTATCCGGGCGTGGGCCCCATACATTCTTTTTTGGCAGGAGCAAAACGAGTGGAATATTTGCATGCAACAGATGAAGAAGCATTACAAGCTGCCTATTTACTGACAGAAAAAGAAGGAATCATTCCGGCATTAGAGTCGGCACATGCTTTGGCCGGTCTTAATAAATGTAGGTTCAAAAAAGAAGATGTAGTTGTAGTCAATTTATCAGGAAGAGGAGACAAAGATATGGAAACCTACATTGAGCATTTGCCCAAAAAGTGATTGTGATGAAAAAACAATAATCAGGAAGCCATACTATTGTGTCTTTTATATCCGAATTCATACTCACACTTCGCTTCCAGCGTTATAACCTTTATGAACTCTTAAATCCGATAATCTTCCGCACTTCTTTTAAAGTCTGTGATGCACTTTCACGGGCTTTTTCTTTTCCTTTATCAGCAGCTTTATTCAGGTAATCTTCATCATTGATGATGCTTTTTATTTTTTTTCTGAATGGGTTTGTGAATTGGATAATGTCTTCCGCAAGTTGTTTTTTCATGTCTCCATAACGGATCGTACAATCATTGTACTGATCTTTGAAATATTGGGTTGTGGTTGGGTCAGACATTACCTGCATAAGGTTAAAAATGTTTTGGATTGTTTCATTCATTTCCTGGTGGGGTTCTGTAGGGCCACTGTCAGTGACTGCACGCATTACTTTTTTCCTTATCACATTGGGTTCATCTACCAGATAAATGCCGTTGCCTTCTGATTTGCCCATTTTTCCTGAACCGTCGAGGCCGGGGATTTTAATCAGATGACTGCCGAAATTAAATGCTTCTGGCTCCGGGAATAAGTTGGTTTTGTACATATTGTTGAAACGCCGTGCAAAACGTCTGGTCATTTCCAGGTTTTGTTCCTGGTCTTTGCCTACTGGCACTTTGTTGGCTTTGTGTATTAATATATCCGTAGCCATTAATACAGTATAGGTTAACAGCCCTGCATTCACATTTTCAGGTTGTGACCTCACTTTTTCTTTAAATGTAGTGGTTCGTTCTAATTCTCCAACATACGCATTCATATTCATTAAGAGATATAATTCAGGGATTTCGGGTACATCACTTTGTATATATAAAGTAACTTTCTCCGGGTCTAATCCGGCAGCTAAATATTCTGCCAAAACATGTTTTACATTTTCCTTCAGTGCTTCTGGGGCCGGATGGGTTGTAAGCATGTGATAATCTGCTATGAAAAAATAACAATTGTATTCATCCTGCATTCTTACAAAATTCTTTACTGCACCGAAATAATTTCCTAAATGAATATGACCAGTAGGTCTGATTCCGCTTAATACTGTCTCCATGACACTCTGAATTAGTCTGTTTTTATTGATAAATTACTTGCTGTGCAAATATACATTTTATTTGATATTCATAAAATAATTTAAAAACCTTTTTTATTAATGGGTTATTTGATAGATTTGTGATTGAAAAAATATAACCTTGAATAAAATAATCATCATTCATTCAGGGTTAATAAAGAAAAAATTAATATGTACTCAATACGCCAGGAAAAAGTATCACGTGAACTCCAAAGAGAACTAGGAGATATATTTGAACGCTATGATTTTGGGTTTCAAAAAAAGCTGCTTATTACCATTACCAAAGTAAGGATCAGTCCAGATTTTTCTGTCGCCAAAGTATACTTAGGTGTAATGCCTTCCAATGAAAGTGAAAAAGCAGTCAAAATAGTGAACCAATATAAAAAAAAACTTAGATATCTATTAGGAAAACGAATCAGAAACCAAATGAAAGAAATTCCTGATGTGTTTTTCTATAATGATGATTCATTGGATTATATTGATCGTATTGATGAATTATTAAAACAATAAGAGAACATTGAATTTCCCTTATTACATAGCAAAAAGGTATTTATTTGCCAAAAAATCACAGAATGTGATCAATATCATATCCATTATTTCCGTGATTGGTGTTGCAATCGGCACAATGGCCCTCATTGTTATTCTTTCCGTGTTTAATGGCTTTGAATCCATTATTTCTTCGCTATTCAATGCATTTGATCCTGATTTAAGAATCACGCTTGCCGAAGGGAAAACATTTCCTGTAAAACAAGCAGAGATTCAGAAAATTAAGCATATGGACGGGGTCATTCATTACGCCGAAGTGCTTGAAGAAAATGCATTGATAAAATATTCAGGACAGCAATACATCGGTACTATCAAGGGAGTAAGTGAGCAATATAATCAAATGACCGGCATAGACAGCATGATAGTTGAAGGGCGATTTGTACTAGAGGAAGAAGGAAATGAATATGCTGTAATAGGACAGGGAATTGCATATTACTTATCAGTTGGGTTGAGATTTGTCGATCCGCTTGAAGTATACGTGCCAAAACGGCAGCAAAGCATTACTTTCAATCCTAAAAAAGCATTTAACAAAAAATATATTTTTCCATCAGGAATATTTTCTATTGAAAAAGACATTGACTCAAAATACATTATCGTACCGCTTGAATTTGCTAAAGATTTGTTGGATTATGAAAATCAAATAAGTGCATTAGAATTAAAAATTTCTCCACGGCATAATAACAAAAAAACGCAAAAAAAGATACAAGACATGTTAGGAGACCGGTATAACGTGAAAAACCGTTACGAACAAAAAGAATTGTTTTATAAAATCATGAAATCTGAAAAATGGGCTATATTTTTTATTCTGACATTTGTATTAATCATTGCGTCATTTAATATTATTGGCTCTCTTACCATGCTTATCATTGAAAAAAAGAAAGATATGTACACGTTCAGAAGTATGGGGGCAAACATCAAATTTATCAGAAAAGTTTTTTTAATTGAAGGATGGATGATATCCATCGTGGGCGCTGTAATTGGAATGGTGTTAGGCTTTATACTTTGCTATTTACAGGAAACATTTGGACTGGTTACCCTCCAGGGGGCACAATCTTTTATTATCAGTGCTTACCCGGTAGAAATGCAATGGGAAGATTTTCTTTCTGTTTTAGTAACAGTCTTATTTATAGGGTTTATTGCTGCATGGTACCCGGTGAGATATATCACCAGGAAGCATTTAATTAAGCACGTGTAAGAACAAACCATTGGATTCCAGATACTTTTTATTTTTATTTTTATTTTTTTTTATTATATTTGATATAGCTTAGGACATATCTATGCATTATTTATAAAATAAATGCAACCTAATGTAGTAAGCTCCCGTATTAATTAATAAAAACACTATAGTATGAAATGGAAAAAAAGGATGATGATGCTTATAGCTTTTGTGTTTAGTGGCTTAATGTATTTGATGGCACAAGATACGCTTTCGGTTAAGGAAGTGGTAGTTAAGCATGCAGACAAAGAATTATCAAATGGTGAGATACATGTTTTTATCGAAAATGGAGCGCCTCCTTTTGAATACACGTTATCAACCACGGAACAAATTAAAACAATGGAACGCTTTGTTGTTTTCAATAATCTGAAACCTTCTGAGAAGTATTGGATTGTTGTTAGAGATAAAAAAAACAAAATAATTTTTAGAGACAAAATAAGTGTTTTATCAGATGAACCGAGCTATGACAAAAATTTAAATACACATCCGCATGATTATTGAAAATCTATTTAGATTACATAAAGTCAATGAATTAAACTCATGGCGAGTTCCATATGTCCATTGAAAAGTAAATTATAAACATATGAAAAACTAATAGTAATGAAAAAAGCGATACCTTATATAATATCACTCTTTATATTGAATTTAATTTTTGTAGGAGACAGTTTTTCTCAGTTACAAATAGATTCTGTCGTTACAAAGGATGTATCCTGTAACGGAACGAGCGATGGAGAATTTGCTGTTTATGTATCAGGTGGTATAGCTCCTTATATTTATACTTTTTCAACTCTCGCAAAGGATACAGTTTCGGATACTGTTTATACATATACAGGTTTATCATCAGGTAATTATTGGGTTGTTGTTGAAGAATTAAATGGCGCTGGATGGAAATCAAAAAACGACAATATAGGAGCACCTGAAGAATTATCTATAGATACAATAAAAACCTTTGATCTTACCTGCAGTGGCTCAGATGATGGCAGGATCATAGCCATAGCTTCCGGCGGCACAACTCCTTATACCTATATTCTTTCTGATGCAGGGACCCCTATTGATACCATTACCTCCGGCGATAGTGCGGAATTCACAGGACTACCTAAAGGGAATCAATACAGCGTGGAATTAGATGATGCTAATGAATGTGGCCCGGTTGCAGACGGTCCTTATACCATAGATGGGCCCACTGCTATTACTATTACACTTGAACCAGGAAGCAAAGATTCACTCGACTGTTATAATGATTCAGACGGCAGTCTTAATATTACAGCAGCTGGAGGTGCCGGAGGATATTCATATAAATGGTCAACAGCTGACGGATCAGGTATTTCTATAAATAATGAAGACCAAACCGGGCTAACCGGGGGAACATATAATGTAACAGTTACAGATGATGGTTCATGTACATCAGATACTTCATTTACTATTTATGAACCGGACTCTCTTCAACTTAGTATTTCTGTAAAAAAAGAATTGAGGTGTTATGATGGAAGTGATGCCCAATTAGAAGCTATGCCTGTTGGAGGAACTACTCTTTATGATTATAAATGGAGTGATGGACAGCTTAATAAAGTGGCGGTGGGTCTGTCAAGAGGATTATACAACTGTACAGTTACCGATAATAATGATTGTGTTGTTTCTGCAGGAATTCTTTATGACGAAGGTTTTGCTTATAACGGTCCGGATGAAATTACTTTTGATGCCTCTGACCATACCGATGCATGTGAAGGCGAAAATAATGGCACGATCACTATACATGCCAATGGTGGATGTTGTAATGAATTTGAATATTCGACTACCAGTGATGTTGCCGGTTTTCAGGCTGACAGCCTGTTTACTAACCTGGCGCCCGGGACATATCCTGTATGGGTGCGCGACGACAGCTCGTGTACAGAAGAAGGAGATAGTGTTACCATTGCCATGATTCCCAAACCGATGGCAGATGCCGGCCCTGATACAACCATTTGCAGTGATGGTAATTATTATATAGGCCCTTCTGATACATCCAATGCCAGTTATTTAATATGGTCAAATGGTGGAGGGGATGGAACATTTGATGATGCCAATGCATTGCATTCCACCTACACACCAGGCCCTACTGATATATCCAATGGCTCGGTTACATTAACATTAAAAGCAGCAGGGAGCACCTTGTGCGATACAGCGAGTAATAGTATGACATTAACCATCACCCAGGCTCCTTCCGTTGACGCTGGCACAGACGACTCAACATGCGTTGATAAAGCCTATACCGTGAGTACTGCATCAGCTGGTAATGTATCTTCTGTTCTTTGGAGACATAATGGAACAGGAAATTTGACCAATGCCAATACATTATCACCCACGTATACATCAGCACCTGCTGAAGGTGGAGCAACCGTGACTCTTACATTAACCGGCTATGGTAACATAGGTTGCGATTCTATTAAAGACAATATGAATCTTGATATTGCACCGTTACCAACAGCTAATGCCGGGAATAATGACTCTACCTGTATTGACAAGGCATACACTGTCAGTGGAGCTTCTGCTACAAATGTTGCATCAATACTATGGACACATAATGGCAATGGAAATCTTACCAATCAAAACACCTTGACCCCCACGTACACTCCTGGTGTTGGGGATGAAGGCAATGCCGTAACATTAACATTACAGGCAAATGGTTACACCAATTGTGATGCAGAAACAGATAACATGGATTTAGAAGTAGTACCCGGCCCAACAGCTAATGCCGGGAGTGATGATTCTACATGTATCAATCAAGCGTATACAGTCAGTGGAGCTTCAGCAACCAATTATTCATCACTAAACTGGACCCACGATGGTAATGGCAATTTAATAAATGCCAATACCTTAACGCCCACGTATACCCCGGGTGTTGGAGATGAAGGCACTACTGTT
>CAYFQI010000014.1:0-10046 GCA_964345135.1 uncultured Bacteroidales bacterium | reverse complement strand
ACAGCCAATGCCGGAAGTGATGATTCTACATGTATCAATCAAGCGTATACAGTCACTGGAGCTTCAGCAACTAACGTCTCATTGCTTAATTGGACTCATAATGGAAATGGTAACCTGACG
The DNA here is from genome assembly GCA_964345135.1 of uncultured Bacteroidales bacterium. GTDB lineage: Bacteria > Bacteroidota > Bacteroidia > Bacteroidales > JBBRXJ01 > CAYMKE01. Next base: position 9,926 of record CAYFQI010000014.1, on the reverse strand, counting down.
AATGTTAATACGTTAACACCTACATACACCCCGGGAGCAGGAGATGAAGGAAATACGGTTACTTTAACATTAAATGCAAATGGATTGTCTACATGTTCACCTGCTTCTGACGATATGAGTCTGGAAGTTATTTCTGCTCCTGCAGCAGATGCAGGAAGTGATGATTCAACTTGTATTGACAAAGCATATACTATAAGTGGTGCTTCAGCTACGAATTATTCATCTCTTAACTGGATTCATAATGGCAATGGCAACTTAATCAATACTGGTACATTAACACCTACATATACACCTGGCGTTGGAGATGAAGGAGCTACTGTTACATTAACATTACAGGTAAACGGGTTAACGAATTGTAATCCCGTGACCGATGATATGGATATTGAAGTAGTTCCCATACCCACGGCTGATGCAGGTATAAATGATTCAACCTGCTCAGGTGATCCGTTTACTGTCAGTACTGCTTTGGCAACCAATTATATTTCATTGCAATGGTCGCATAATGGAACCGGAAATTTAACCAATGAGAATACTCTTACACCTACATACACACCTGGTGTTGGAGATGAAGGCAATACCATTACATTGACATTACAAGTGAACGGGTATACCAATTGTGATGTTGCAACCGATGCTATGAATCTTGACGTTGTTACCGGGCCAACTGCTGATGCCGGAAACAACGATTCTACTTGTATCAGTGAAGCCTATACGATTAACGGGGCATCAGCTACAAGCTATTCTTCATTTGTCTGGTCACATGATGGCAATGGCAATTTAATGAATGCTAACACGTTAACACCTACCTACACTCCTGGAGCGGGAGATGAAGGAAATACGGTCACGTTAACATTAACTGCAAATGGATTGTCTTCATGTCCACTTGCTACAGATGGGATGGACCTCGAAGTTGTTCCTGCTCCCGTAGCTAATGCCGGAAGTGATGATTCAACCTGTATTGATAAGGCATATACCATAAGTAGTGCTTCAGCTTCTAATTACTCTTCATTAATCTGGTCACACGATGGAAACGGAACCTTAACCAATGCAGGTACATTAACTCCTACATACACACCTTTACCAGGAGATGAAGGTGCTACCGTAACATTAACTTTACAAGTAAACGGGTTAGCTAATTGTAATCAAACAACTGATGATATGGATATTAGTGTTGTGCAGGCGCCCTCTGCCGATGCCGGGATAGATGACTCTACTTGTGTAGATAAGGATTATATCATTACTACTGCTACAGCAGATAATTATGCTTCGATAAACTGGTCACACGATGGAACAGGTAGTTTATCAGGTTCAGGTACAATATCTCCTACATACGCTCCTGCTTTAGGTGATATAGGAAACACGGTAACGCTTACAATTACAGCAACCGGAGCTTCTTCATGTGATCCTGTATCGGATCAAATGGATTTAATAATTATTGATGCTCCTACTGCGAACACGGGAGGTGATACGTCAATTTGTGAAAATGAAAATTATATAATACCGGTAGGAAGGGCAATTGCTTCAAACCAAATGTCAGTTTATTGGACAACAGCAGGAGATGGCTCCTTTACAGATGCTAATACCCTGATACCAATATATACTCCCGGTTCTTCTGATATATCAAATGGGACTGTTGATCTTTCATTGCATGCAGTGGGTTATACTAATTGTGATGAAGCCATTCATACAATGACATTAACCATAATATCTGCTCCTGTCTCAGAAGCAGGCCCGGATACCACTATTTGTTTTGGCTCAACAGTCCAAATAACCAACGCCAATGCAACAGGGTATTCCAGTATTACATGGCGCACTTCAGGTGACGGGACATTTGATGATAATGGTATTATTGATCCGGTATACACGCCCGGGCCGGTTGATATGGCTGGTGATTCTGTTACTTTATACCTGGATGCTGATGGCATAGGAGCGTGTGGCGTGATAACCGATTCAATGACCTTGTATCTTCCCGGGGCATTGGACGTGTCTATTGGTTCAACATCTCCTTTTATAATTGGTGCCAATACAAAAATAAGTGTCTCGTTTACAACATCCAATCATGATATTATTCAGGACCTGGGTTATTTTCTTGTAGCTCCTGATGGAATGACCATCGTTGATCTTAAGCGGTCACCAATGGAAAGCGGATTCATAGGGTTGTGCAATGTAGGAACAGATGCCGACAGCCTTATATTCACAACGGAGAAAGGAATAGATGACACGCTTGATATTTGTAATGAACCCGCCCCGTTGTCAGGAGTATTTGCTGCCATGGGCGACTGGTCTAAATTGCATGGCATGAATCCTTCGCAAGGCGGATGGAGTGTTATGGTCAGCGATTGCTGGAATTCAACACCTCCTTCCATAGGAAAACTTGTACATGCTACCATTGAATTTTCTGATTCAACTGCCGGGGGAGAATATGCTTCTGTTGTTTATAAATCCGGCTCCATCAATAAAACCATTAAACAACCATCTGCTGGCTGTGCATCAACATATTACCAGGTACCCATGGGAATACGGACCAGTTGTTATGGAAGTTGTGATGCAGAGGCTATTGTTACAGTGACGGGGGGTACGAAACCTTATGTGGATTATAATTGGAGCGATCCCATTGTCCCGGATAATGATTCTGTTGAATTGTGTGCAGGCAGCTATACAGTTACTGTAACCGATGCACTTGGTTGCACCGGTACTGCTTCAATAGAAGTCATTCAGCCTGATTCCATATCCATTGATTCGTTAATATATACAGATTACCTGTGTGCAAACGATTCATCCGGTGTTATAGATATTAATGCTTCCGGTGGAACCGGTGTCCTTACCTATATATTAAATCCCGATTCACTTGCTTCAAATAGCACGGGATTGTTTACAGGACTTCCTGGTGGTGATTACCTGGTTGATATTGTAGATGCCCATGGATGTACAAAAACATCTGATACAATTAAAATACGGGAACTGGATGCCATAATCATTGATACATTAGAGGTTCAGAATCTTACTTGCCATGATTTTGATGATGGAGTCATTAATATTAAGGCAAGTGGAGGGGCCGACACGTTTAATTACATGCTTTTTGATGCAGATACTGTCCTGATTGAAAGCAACCCACTGGGATATTTTGACAGCCTTCCCCCGGGAAATTATCATGTCCGGGTTATTGATACCAATAATTGTTATATTATGACCGATACACTGGCCGTGATTAATCCGGAAGAATTGATCATAGATTCCACGGATGTTTCACCTGTCGTGTGTTACGGCGACAATAACGGGCAAATCATAGTGCATGCATCAGGTGGCACTAAACCTTACAGGTATTCAATTATGGCGGATATTGATACGTTGTACCAGGTTGATTCAGTATTTACAGGGCTTTCACCCGGAAAATACATCCCTGCTGTCAGGGATACAAATGGTTGTCCGGCAACAAATAATGAAGCTGATACCATTATAATAGCAACCCCGTTCATGTTTAAAATTGACAGTATTCAGGCCAATAATGTACAAACATGCTATGGTGAAAACACGGGAACTGTTAGTGTATTTGTAGATTATGGCGGAAATAAGGATAGTTTATCATATTATTTGATGTATTCATATGATACGATCGTACAGGATACCGGGTATTTTACAAATCTTTATGCTGATTCAAATATTATTATCATGATTGCAGATACAGCCGGGTGTACAAAATCTGATACCATTGATATTACACAACCCCCGCAGATTATACTGGATACCATAATTACAACAGATATACGTGGAGACACGCTGGGAAGTATTGATACCATTGTAGCATATGGTGGATCAGGCCTGTTAACGTATTATGTTGATACCGTGAATATGGATATTGATAGTTTGTATAGTTCGCAAACCATGTATGACAGCCTGAAAGAAGGATGGTATTATGTATTCGTGAAAGACACCAATGATTGTAAAGTAAATGACTCTGTTTATATTTCTTCATTGCAGGTTAATATAAATATAACAAATGTAACGTGTTATGGTGATTCAAACGGAAGTATTTTCATTACACCGGTAAACGGTTCTAAACCTTATCGCTATTCCATTGATGGAGGCTTGAACTATGACACGGTAAATGCAGATACAACATTCATGTATACGAATCTGGGCGGTGGCGACTACACTGTACAGGTGATTGATGATTTTGGATCGCAGTTTAACAGGGTGGTTCAGGTCATTCAGCCAGATTCATTACAGGTTGATAATATACTGGTTACAGATATTTCAGGATGTTTTGGGGACATGAATGGCGCCATAGAAGTTATCGTGTCAGGTGGTACGCCGGAATACCGGTATTATTTAGACACCGATACGATTTATTATGACTCGTTGATCACGGGTATCGGTTCGTCTTCACGGCAAATTATACATGATACGGTATATATATTGGATACCAATGGATGTATGACATTTGATACATTCAGTATAATACAACCCCAGCGAATTGTCATTGACCATATCGGGAAATCCAATGTAAGCGGTACACAACCCGGGAGTATTGACAGCATTGCTGCACACGGGGGGGCTGGTGGACTTACTTTTTATGTTGACAGCACAAGTATTATCAGTTTATTGAATGTGCCGGATTCACTTTATGCTCCTTTGAATATGGCTGATACCCTCTACGATACCTTGTATGGAGGTACGTATTACATTGCTGTGAAAGATACAGCAGGATGTAAAGTCATTGATTCCGTGAGGATATATGAAAACCTGCTGGATGTGATCGTGAATATTCATAAACATGATACATGCAGGAATAATGGAGGAATATTTAATTTTGAAATCAATGATGGTGTAGCAGATTACTATTTCCTGATAGAAAAACTGGATGATTCAGGACAGTCTTTTGATACAGTAAATGACAGGTTTGATATACCAATGTCGGCTCCCTATTCTCATCCGAGATATAGTGGTTTGGCAGGAGGGTATTATAGGCTTTATGTTGAAGATAATCAGGGCAAGGCCTTTGATACAGTATTCTATATTTTTGCCCCTGATCCTGTACATGTGTTTGCATCCATTGATACTGCAAATTGTTTGAGTATACTTGGCGGACATACAGATGTTGGAGCCATCAAAATTGATTCGGTCCATGGAGGGTCGCCCTCGTTTGTATATTCATGGGATAATGGTTCGTGGATTACTGCACGAACAGGTTCAGAGGTCTCCGGGTTAACAGCCGGTACTTATGAATTAGGCATATCCGATATCAATGACTGCAACTATGACACCTCGTTTTTTGTGAATTATAGAAGCTTTGTAAACGTAGATATGAAAGAACCGGATTCAGCGGATATTTGTTATGGCGACACTGTCACCTTTACATTAAACATGAGTTCAAATGCAACGGTAGAATGGTTTATTCTTAACAGTCAGACCAATTATTTCAGCGAACATCCAAGTGAAGAGATCATAGGAGCCAATAATAAATTGAATGTATTCCCGGGTAAGGATTACTATCCGCATCGTGATAGTTTCAATCAATATATTGTATACAGAGCACTTGCGTATGATAGTTTGTATTGTGCGGATGATGATGATGCTTATGTATTCTTAAATCCCGGTATTTCCATCTATCCTGAACCGGATACAATTCAACTGGTAAGTAATGGAATAAAAGAATTGGAAAGAGTTATTTATAATGAGGGGCAAAGTATTGTAAGTTATGAATGGGATAATATTAATGGATATGGAACAATCAATAAAGAGAATGAAAAAATCGCTGAGTTCAGCGGCCTGGAAGAAGATGAAGGAACTCATATAAGCCTGAAAGTGAAAAATGAATACTTGTGTGAGGCAACAGATACCTTCTGGCTTGAACGATGGGATGGCTTTATTCCATCCGGTTTTAGTCCCAATGATGATGGGCATAATGATTTTTGGGAAATTGAAATTGGAAGGGAAGACCAGGTGGATGTAACAGTACAGGTATTTAACAGGTGGGGCGAACGCATATTCCAGTCAAATGACTATTATAATGAATGGGATGGCAAGCGGAACGGGAAAGACCTTCCGGTTGGAACATACTATTATATTATAACAGTAGACGACGGTACACGAGTCAAAAAATTTGCAGGACCTTTAACAATAATCAGGTAATCATGAAAAAGAGAAATATATTCATAGCATTTATTTGTATTTTTTTATTCGCGTATCAGGGTAAAGCTCAACAAATTCCATTGTATACGCAATACATTTTTAACAGCTTTGTAATCAATCCTTCCATAGCAGGGACGCATAATTATTACCAGGTAAGGATGAATACACGGGTACAATATGTAGGCATACCGGATCATCCGCTGACCAGTACCATCAGTGTATATGGGCCGCATAAATCCGAAGACATGGGATGGGGAGGTTTTATATATACAGATAATACAGGCCCTACCAGCAGAAGCGGATTCAATGCTTCGTATGCGTATAACATCTCTCTGAATGAAACGATGAGATTATCCATGGGAGCATCAATTGGATTTTTGCAATATAAGATAGACATGTCAAGAATTGATTTTATGAATGAAGAACCTTTGCAAAATTATGCTGGATATGTGCCAGATGCATCCATTGGTGTGTATTTGTATTCATACAATTATCATGTTGGATTATCCACAGCTCAATTATTGAATAATAAATTAAATATTCCTTATAAACCTGTTGAAGAAGGTGAAGAAAAGAGTGAAGGTGGGATCAACAGGCTTAAATCTCATTTTTCCCTGAGTGGTGGATATCGTTATTATCTCGACAGGGACTGGTCTATAGAACCTACAATGATCTTAAAAGCCATGTATCCTGTTCCCTTGCAATTGAATCTTACTGTGAAAGGGATCTACCAGGATATGGTATGGGGAGGTGTTGCGTACAGGACACAGGATGCCCTTTCCTTTTTAGTTGGGTATATACATGAAAAACAATACTATTTCGGGTATTCCTACGACCTGGTCTTGTCTTCTTTGAACCGCTACAGCTCAGGATCGCATGAAATATCTATTGGGTACAGGTTTGATGAAATCAAATAATGATTGTCCAACATGTTCGCTAACTTCGTTACGCTTGCAATAAAATTGCTTATTGCTGGCATCAATACAACTATGCCCAACACCACCAATAATAATGGACCGGTTCATTGACTATAAAAACTCTGAAAATTTTGTTGTGAGGAAACCATAAATCTTTTGTCATACCAGCAGTTATCGCTACAACGATGTCTTTGGCAGGGCCGTTGTAAGCGGCAGCTTGCAACGGGTCGAAGCAATCTTTCTGATTTAGCCTGATGACCATGCCATAAGGGCCGGGGTAAACCATGATGTCTCGGGGGATATGGTAAGGGATGTTTTTTGTTAATCCTGTCTAAATTGATAACATTTTTTTTTATAATTTTACGTTTTAAAATAGTATAAATAGTCATGTGAATGATTGTTTATCCATCGAGCGTAACGAAGAAGTTGGTTTTTAGAGACGAACACTAAATACAATCAAAACACGAGATATAAAAATCACGAATACTAAATTCAATACTTCTAACATCTAAAAAACAAACTTTTCGACATGAAAAAAGCAATCATTTTTCTTTTTTTTATTTTCATGGCATCACAATGCAGGGAAAGGCCTTCATATATGATAGAAGACAAGAAAATGGTAAACATGCTTGTTGATATTCATGTTGCAGATATAATGTTTAAGCTCAAAACATTTCCGCCACGATATGAAAAATCGGATACAACACTATATACCGATATCTTTAATAAATATAATGTGAGTAAAATACAGCTTGATACTGTCATGAATTATTATATCAGGCACAATCCTGAAAAATTAAAAATAATATATGACAGCGTGATTAACAGGTTAAGCTGGATAGAGGGAGAGATTGAAGAAGTAAGAGAAAAGGAGCAAGAAGATAAGAAAAAAGAAAAAATGGATGAGAAATAAATACGAATTTTATCTGTTTATTTTTTAGGTGCTTAGTTTAAAACTTTTAACAACATATTGTTAAAAATCTTCAAAGGGCTTTTTCCCAGCGGGAAAAATGTAGTCATTTAAGGCAAAATATTGTTTGATTTATACGTTTTATAAGAGGTATAGCGGTATATCTTTCTTTTCCTATTATAATTATTCGCTTGTGTGTCTAATAATTTAGTGATGGCCCGGTTCGTATGACGATGTTTTTATTCCTCCTTTTCTCTGTCAATTTTAACCATTAAAAAATCATTGCCTGTTTTTTTTCCCCTGTAAAATATCCTGGTATAATTCATCATCTTGCAGAATATTTTTAGCTTTCAGAAAAATGTCATTGCGTTTGTTCACGATTTGATAAAATGCATTAATATCCCATAAGTCCCTTGCGATATATGCTTTGGTATAAAATGACAAGTCGCCTTTGGCTTCTTTAAACTCATCTTCTTCTGTTTCCACTCCTTCTTCTGATGCATAGGATTTTAATTCCTCCAGCAAAGAATCGTTTACCATGTAATTTTTAATAAAATATGGTATGGTAGGATAGTGGGATAATAATTCTTCCCGGTGGTCATCAACATGATTCAATACAAATTTATACAGAATGCTGTTACTTAAAATATCCCTGTAATAATTATTCACCTTGTTGGTGTCTACCGGCACGAAAATATCGGGCATAATTCCTCCACCCCCGTAAACAACCCGTTTATTTATCAGTGTTTGGTATTTGAGCGAGTCCGGAAATTGTATGCTGTCTTTATTTACCAGTTCACCATGTTCATACCGGTCTAAAATTTCCTGCCTGTATTTTTTATACCCTTTGTCATAGCTTTTTTGTATCAATCGTCCTGTAGGGGTATAATATTGTGCAACTGTTAACCTGATCATAGAGCTGTCTTGCAGTTCAAATTGTCGTTGCACCAATCCTTTTCCGAACGACCTTCTTCCAACAATCACACCCCTGTCCCAATCCTGGATAGCACCGGAAACGATCTCGCTGGCTGATGCAGACCCTTCATCAATCATGATAACAACGTTTCCCTCTTCAAATGCGCCGAAAGGTGTTGCATTAAAATCTTGCCTGGGGCTGTTTACACCCTGGGTGTAAACAATACGCTTTGCGCCATTCAGAAATTGGTCTGCCAACCGGATGGCCATTTCAAGATACCCCCCGCCATTTCCTGTAAGATCAAGCACCAGGTGTTGAAAATTATTGTTGGATTGAAGGCTGTCAACCGCTTTTTTAAATTCATCAAGCGTTGTCCTGGAAAACCTGTTAAGTTTAATATACCCGGTGTTTTCATCAATCATGTATGCTGCATCCAGGCTGTGGATAGGAATTTTGTCGCGTGTAATGGTAAAATAAATCAACCTGTCAACTCTTTTCCGTTTGATGCCGACTTTCACTTTGGTTCCTTTTTTTCCTAATAACCTGTCTCTTACTCCTTTTGATGTAATATCAATGCCTGCTATGTTTTCTCCTTCAGCAGTGATGATCCTATCTCCTGCCTGAATGCCTACTTTTTCGGAAGGCCCCCCGGAGATAGGAGAAATAACATATACTGTGTCATTCAATATATTGAACATGATGCCAATTCCTTCAAAACTACCCTGGAGCGGCTCATTTACGGCTTTCACCTTTTTTTTCGGGATATAGGAAGAATGCGGGTCAAGCTCTTTAAGCATCTTTGTGATCGTTATTTCTACTAATTTTTTATTGTCTATCGTGTCAAAATAGTGGTTTTCAATTAGTTGTATGGCTTTTGTGAGTTTGAATGATTGTTCATTAAAAAAGAATTGCGATTTTCCCGGAACGGAACAAAATATTGTGAACAATAAAGCCGGGAGAATATGACGGGATAAAGCTGATTTAATCATAAGATATTTATTTAAGGGGACTTCTATTAATTAATTATTTTCTTTCAAAAAACAAATATAAT
>CAYFQI010000013.1:0-20393 GCA_964345135.1 uncultured Bacteroidales bacterium | reverse complement strand
ATAATATGAAATCTTTAAACGGTTACACGGTTTGTTTATTTTTTTTCATTTCATGAATTTCCTGTTCAATTTTTTTCATGTAAGAAATATCAGAGACTAATACAATTATTTTAGTATATTCTTCATACAAATTTTTGACTGGACTGAATGTTGCCTGGAACCATTTTTCTTTGCCTGTAAAATTATAATGAAGGTTTTCAGTACAGATTTCACCTTTTTGAACACCGTTCCACAATTTTTTATAAACGTCTTTCATCCCTTGATCATCAGCAAGAAAGTTTTTTAAATATTTGCCTTCAATGCGTTGAAATGGTTGTTCTATCATTTTCAAATATTTATTATTCGCATTGATTATTTTTCCTTCCATATCCATCTCTACAGTACCAATAGCCGAATCTACAGCTTGTAATACTGAACTTAATTGTTGCTCTCTTCTACTGGCCTCTTCTTGTGTTGATTGCAATTCTTCCATGTTTTGCCTCAATTCTTCTTCCTGGGATTTAAGCTCTTCAGATTGTTTTTGAGATTGCATCAATAAATGCGATGTTTCAATATTATTTTTGACACTCGCTATTGTTGAAGCAATATTCTCTCCCAATTTTTCAATAAAATCAATCTCATATTGTTGTAATTCTTTTAACCCGGCCATTTCAATTACTCCAATGACTTCCTGATTCGTTTTTAACGGCGTAATTATTAAACTTGAAGGTTCTGTATTTCCAAAACCGGATGCAATGTCCATGTACCCTTCAGGAATATCATTCATATAAATTGTTTTTTGCTCAAGATAACATGTCCCAACTAAACCATCGCCAATTTCAATATGTTTTTGAAGATATTTGCGCCTGTCATAGGCAAAACATCCCAATAATTCCATATATTCTTTATCTTCTTCTTTATTATACTGTTTAATAAACAGGCCTCCCTGTATAAAGTCTATGTACTTTACCAATTCGCTGATAATAGAGAAAGACAACGCTTCAATATCATCCGAGTAACTTCTTAATATATCTGCAAATTTAGTCAATCCCCCGGAAGTCCAATTCCGCTGATTTTCATCCTCTTGTTGGCGTTCTCTGTCATGTGCCGCTTTTTTTAAATTTTCTCTCATATCCAACAGGGCATTCCCTAAATTATCATCTTTACTTAAGGGTTGAAATGATGCATCAAAATTTCCTCTCTTTAATTCATTTGAAAAATCTACTGTTTCGTTTAACCCTTTTATATGATTATTGATTGATTCAATAATTGAACCCAATTCATCATTTTTTGTATATTGAACAGGTTCAGCTATCTTACCAAATGATAATTGATAAATAACATCACCGATTTTTGTTAAAGGTTTTAAAACACGGGCAAACACCAGTGTCATAATCAACACATCCAATAAAACAATAAGTAATATACTGATGATTAATAAATTTCGCAAATAAAACGTATGTTGATTTATTGTTTTATAAGGAATTAATAAACCAGAATATATGTTTAATGGAGCATAATATTGGTAATAAAATATTTTTTTAGCCGCTTTCTGATCGCCATCAATGACTATTTTATGATAACTGTTTTCATTGGTCTTAGGCAAACCGGAAATAAACGCTGAAACGTAAAGATTATTTTTTTCTTCCAATGTTGTAATCTTTCCGTTTTGGTCAACAATCAAAGGTGTTCCAATATCAATCAACCGTGTTTTTAAATATTCCCTGGCAATTGCTAAAAAATTCAGATCATCATGAACATTCTCTATCTCGAGTGAATCGGCAGTATCTGTGAAATTTTGACTCTTGATTGTTTCTTGAAATTTCCTGTTGCTATTCATTATTAGCTCATGATGATGTGCTAATAATCCGGAAAAATTATTTATACTTAACCGAATCTGCTTCTCAACCTGATGTATGACATATTTTTTTTGTTGCGTATATATAATACTTCCGGCAATTATACATAAAACACTAATAACAAGTAATAAAATAAAACTTAACCTGTTTTTTATGTTTAATTGTTTGAAAAAAAGCATTTGAATATATTATTTATATTTAAATTGTAAATTTAATTAAAAATATTTGTAATTGAAGAGAGAAAAAGCCCTGAATGGATTAAAAATATTATTAAAAACATGTTTATTATTAAAAGCCCTGAAAGGTGATATAAATCACCTTTTATTGAAATAATTTAATACAAAGGGATAGCGTTATAATTTTTGGAAATAATATTAACATAACTTACTAAAATAATTTAAAAAAAATTATATTTACATATTTTTGTGGTTATTTATATATTTTAAAATGAATATGCGTTTTAGTCTGACTATTTTATCACTTTTCATTAGCTTTTTGTTTTCTTGTTCTTCGTTTGCACAAGATAAAACGATCAGAAAGGCTTTTGAAACATATGATGCAGGAGAATATTTCAAAGCGATTGACCTGTTGAAAGAAGCTTATGATTATATGAGTAGTGATGACATGAAAAATGAAACAGTGTTTAAAATAGCGATGTGTTACCGTAAACTTAATCAGGTAAAAAAATCCGAACTATGGTTCAACAAAGCCATTAAACGTGGTTATGACAAACCTGTTGTTTATTTATATTATGCACAGGCACTCCTTGTTGATGAGGAATATGAAGAAGCAGTAGATTTTTTCAAAAAATACAAGGATATCGTACCGAATGATCCCAGGGGTAAAAGAGGAATAACTTCATGCAAAGTTGCACAAGAACTTAAAGAAAATCCTACAGGCTACCAGGTAGAACAGGCACATTTTTTTAACAAAAAATCAAATGATTATGCTCCAGCTTTTGCCCGGGAAGACTATAATGTCATTTATTTTACCACATCAAGAGAAAACACAACGGGAGATCAGGTACATGGTGCCACTGGTGAGCAATTTTCCGATATCTTTTCGTCTCAAAAAGACAAAAGAGGGATATGGAGTGTTCCTGTTCCGCTTGGTGAAAATATCAATACAGAACATGCCGAAGGGGTAGCATCATTGAATGGTGCATTCAATGTAATTTATTTTACGAGATGTGAGAAAGGAGAAAATAAAGCAAAAGGATGTCAAATTTATTCTGCCAATAAAGACGGTGATATATGGGGAAGTTCTAAATCTTTGGAATTATTAAAAAGTGATAGCCTTGTCGCAGCACACCCTTCTATTTCGACTGGTGGAGAAAAATTATATTTTACATCTGATATATCCGGAGGGTATGGAGAAAAAGACATATGGGTTGTTGAAGGAGGTGAAGGCAATTGGGGAAAACCCAAAAATATGGGAGATAAAATAAATACCCGGGGCAATGAGCTGTTTCCTTTTATACATCCTGACGGTTCTTTATATTTTGCATCAGACGGACATATTGGCATGGGCGGACTGGATATTTACAAAGCAACTAAAAATGACGATGGCAAATGGGAAGTGATTAACATGGGCTACCCTATCAATTCGCACGCAGACGATTTCGGAATTACAATACAAAAAGAAAAGGAAAGCGGTTTTTTTACTTCAAGCAGAGGACTCGGCGGTGATGATGATATATATTCATTTTACCTGCCCAGGCTGCGCTTTAACATATTAGGAGTTGTTAAAGATAAAAACTCGTTGGACCCATTGCCAAATGCCAGTGTTAAACTGGTAGGAAGCAACGGGATGACCATGAACTCGACAACAAATGAACAAGGTGAATTTAAATTCATGCTAAAACCTGCAACAGACTATGTATTTATTGCATCGGCAGAAGATCATTTAAAAGACAAGGCAAAGGTGTCTACCAAAGGAATAAGTACAAGCAAAGACTTTGAAGAAACAATATTATTAGCATCTACCAAAGTTCCAATAGAAGTCCCGAATATTTTTTATGACTTGGATAAATGGACTTTACGGCCCGAATCAAAAAAATCATTGAACAAGCTTGTCGAAACACTAAATGAAAATCCACATATTATAATTGAACTCAGAGCACATACAGATTTTAGGGGTGATGAAGAATATAATAAAGATCTTTCTCAAAAACGTGCACAATCAGTTGTAGATTATCTTATAGTTCAAGGAATAAACACAAAACGACTTGTTGCTAAAGGATATGGCGAAACAATGCCCAAAATAATTGATGACCGGATTCATGAAAAAGTACCCTTTTTTGATATTGGCACAAAACTTGATCAGGAATTTATTGAAAAATTAACATCTGAAGATCAAAAGGAAGTAGCACATCAAATAAACAGAAGGACAGAATTTAAAGTATTATCAAGAGATTTTAATAAAGATGGGAATTAATTTTTTTGTAATTTTATGACCCTCATTTTATAAAAAGAGGGTCCAGTAGCTCAATTGGATAGAGCATCAGACTTCGGATCTGAATGTTGGGGGTTCGAGTCCTCCCTGGATCACTGTATTTTACGTGTTTTATTAATTAATTATATAAATTTAATAAGAGGACAAATTTATGAATAGAAGTGAGCCGTTGATGAAAGTTGTAAAACGGAGAAATGAAAAATTAAGAAAATTTTTCGCTGAGAACGGGTTTAATGTACGTCTTATTGGAGACCCTCAAAAACCTGCAATGGTTATGAATGAAGAAATTCTTTTATCAGCTTATGTTAAGAATTTTTATCTTCATTTTACCAAAGAACCTTTTTCCGATGAAATTGTGAGCACCTATAAATTATATTACCAGGTGGCAATTGACCGGAATGAATTACAGCAAACCTTAGATGCATGTACTCACAGAAAGGCGTACAAAATTAAACTGGCTGATGTTGAACCAACCCTTTATCTCGTTGGATATAATTTTATTGACCGGGATAATGAAGTTGGACGATACCCGGTTTTTGGACCTTACAAACCAAAGGTCTACTTTAAAAAGGAATTCGCCCTGAAACGTGCAAGCGAAATTTCAAAAGAAGGGTATAATCTGGAAGTTACTTAAAAAGTGATATTTGTAAAAGATTTACTCGATTAAATGAATTTGCCGTTTTAAGTACTTACTTTGGAGTATTGATTTCAAGCAATGCTCCAAAGTAAACACTATTATAGTATTTGGTAATATAATGGGAAAATACTTTTTAATAACATCAGTCTTGTAATACTGATTGTTGAATCTTTCTGAAACGTTCATAAAGGTCTTCATCCCGCTGTAATTCATCTGTAATAATCAAAAACTCCCTCATAGACATACCATGAGACGTGGCAATTGCACGATTCTTATCCTGTAATTGTTCCTGTATCTTTTGTACTTTTTTATTCACAGATTTGAATTTTTCCATCTGTATCACGGTAAATGAAGAATCTTCTTTAGAAACTTTGCTGTCATAATCTGCCATTTGTTGATATTGAATCCATGGAATGCCTGACATTTTAATGACACTATCAATTTTCTCAAGCGTTTCCATTTGTAACTCCTGGATTTTTGCTCCAATAATAGCGTATTTTTTTAAATCACTATCTGAAATCCCGGAAAAAAAATCATCTTCATAATAATCAGCCCGTGTTGACCCGGAAGGAGTACTATCCTGTTTAACACCCGAAGATGATGTTTGAGCTAAAGTGTGTAAAGTAAATAAAGCCAATATATATATGAATACTATTTTTTTTATCTTCATATGAATTTTTTATTAAAAAAATGAATAAGTAAAGATAATTGAGATTATATGATTCACAAAATTAAAATTATTTTTTAAAATCCGAATATTTGCAAATGTCTTTATATTTTATATTTTAGCATAAAGATTAATTTATATAAACCCAAAGAATTTTATTTATGGAATGTAAACAAGAAAAAAATAAGAATTTTTGTAATTGCACGTACCCATGCAGTAAAAAAGGAATGTGTTGTGACTGCCTACAAAGCCACAGGAGGATGGGCGAACTGCCTGCATGCTATTTCCCCGCTGATATAGAGAAAACGTATAACAGGTCAATAGAAAATTTCATTCAATTATACAATAGCCGCGGTGCCTGGTGGTAGGCACTTATTATCAGCAACTTATGTTGCTGATTGGTTTGTGTCTCATGCTATAAAAAGGCCAAAACTAACGAATAGGAAAAATGAAATAACATGTGATCGGTTTAATCCTTGAGCTTTCAGTTTTTTTACCCGGTCCTCCACTTAATCATTTTGCTGTCCTTTACCGAATATCTTAAACGTCCCAAGTCCTGCTTTTTGAAATAAATATGAAAAAGATACACTCAATACCCCCAGTCCATATTTAATACTGTGGCGTAAATTAATGGAAGAAGCTTCTTTAAAATATTTCGTGGGACAGGTGATTTCTGCAATGTCATAATTCAAATAAAGAATTTGGGCAAGCATTTGATTATCAAAAACAAAATTATCCGAATTAATCATATAATTAACGTTTTCAAGAACTTCTGACGAAAATGCCCTGTACCCGGTATGATACTCCGAAAGCTTTTGAAACATGAACAGATTCTGGATGAATGTTAATATCCTGTTTAATATGTATTTATACAAAGGCATCCCGCCTTTTAACGCTCCTTTTCCCAATATTCTTGAACCTAGTACAACTTTATATACATCATTGGCTATTAAATAACACATTGAATGAATAAGCTTTGGCGTGTATTGATAATCAGGATGCAGCATCACCACGATGTCTGAGCCGATTTCAAGGGCCTTGTTATAACACGATTTTTGATTTGCACCATAACCTTTATTTTCCGGATGCTTAATAATATATTCAATCCCCAGTTTTTTGGCAACTTCAAATGTATTGTCCGCACTATTATCATCCACCAGGATAACATGGTCAACAATATCCATCGGGATTTCCCTGTATGTTTTTTCAACTGTCAACTCTGCATTGTATGCAGGCAAAATGACAGTAATGATTAAATCATTGATCATTTTGATTTAGGATATTAATTATATTTTTTACAATATTTGTCTATTGCTTTGTCTGCGTCTGCATGGTACAACCCCCGATTAATCGGACTTTTGTATAGATGGTTATACAAACATATTAAATTATTTTTAAATTTGCAACAGCAAGGAACAACCGACGGCGATTTTTATACCAATGGTTGAAGAAATGCTTCGGTGCCGTGCATTTCTGTTTTTTCTTTATCCGAAAACCCATCGAGGGTTTTCTGCTTAAAGCAAGGAACTGTCCTCAGGCTCATATTGCCCGATAGTTCACAAAATAAAAATGTTTTTTAAAATATTTTCATCCCTCTTCCAACTTTTTTTTCCTTTTTGTCGTTATATATATAGTCAGTTTCCTTTTTTGGTTAGAGGATTAATTCTGTTTGGTTGGTACATATAAATTTGTTACATCACATTAAAAGGGCAGCAACACGCTGCCCTTTTTCTTTTTAACTACCATGATATGAATAACATCAAAGTTTTATTATAATGTTTTATAATTCTAACTTCTAACTTTAAAAATTTAATTTCTATCCTCCCCCAATATTTTTAAAATCTCATCTGTCCCGGGCACGGGCTAACCCGTACGGGATGAATCTGCAATAAAAATACTTATAGCAGCGGTTAAACCTCCCAACACCCCGGCAATAGCTTCTGCAAAATTTCCATACGAGATCATTTTCCCTGCATATTTTACATATTTATCCTCTTGTTTCCCTTCTGCCAGAGTGTCATATAACATGGCGGAATCTGCACCGGATATTAAACTTTGCCCAATACCTAAAATAATTTCAGCAATTTAAAAACCCGTGCAACTACCTGTAAAACTATATGTCACGAAGTCTGCCCCGTAAGAAAGGACTGTATCGGGGTTAGCAGACATGATGAACAAACACTAAAAAACTCCATTATTATTTTAAACTTGCAAAGATAATAATGGAGATTACACCCAAAAATTATATTTTTGTAGAAAATTCATAATTTAATTAGAGAACATGGGAAAAGATATTAAGAGAAGTAAAATTAAGGAATTATTAACATCAGAATCATTTAACCTCGAGGTATTGATTAAAGGCTGGGTGAGAACACGGAGAGGAAGTAAAAGCGTGGCGTTTGTAGCTGTAAATGACGGGTCAACCATTCATAATATTCAGGTTGTAATAGATTTACAGGACTTCAATGAAGATGAAATGAAAAAAATCACCACCGGCTCGAGCCTTGCAGTGAAAGGGATTTTGGTTCAGTCAATGGGCAAAGGCCAAAATGTAGAGATACAGGCCAAAGAAATTAATGTATATGGAACTGCAGAGCCGGACTCGTATCCTTTACAGAAAAAGGGACATACACTTGAATTTCTCAGGAAGATTGCACATCTCAGGCCTCGCACCAATACATTCGGCGCAGTATTCCGTGTTCGCCACGGGTTATCATATGCCATACATAAATTTTTTCATGAAAAAGGATTCCAATATATTCATACCCCTATAATCACGGGATCGGATTGTGAAGGAGCTGGTGAGATGTTTAAAGTAACCACGATAGATATGTGTAACCCTCCAATGACAGCTGACAGTAACATTGATTTTTCACGTGATTTTTTCGGCAAACCCACCAATTTAACGGTATCCGGGCAACTTGAAGGCGAACTCGCAGCCCTTGCCCTCTCTGAAATATACACGTTTGGCCCCACGTTCAGGGCTGAAAACTCGAATACTCCCCGCCACCTTGCCGAATTCTGGATGATTGAACCGGAAATGGCTTTTTATGACATTCATGATGACATGGACCTGGCGGAAGAATTTCTTAAATACCTGATTCAGTTCATTCTCGATAATTATCGTGATGATTTGCAGTTTTTAAACAAAATGTATGATAATGAATTAATTGAACGGCTTCAGTCATGTATCTCTACGACATATCAACGTGTATCATATACAGATGCCATTGACATACTTAAACAAGCAAATGTTTCGTTTGAATACAAGGTTGACTGGGGTATTGACCTGCAAACCGAGCACGAACGGTATCTTGTAGAGAAACACTTTAACAAACCCGTGATGATCACTGATTACCCGAAAGACATCAAAGCGTTTTACATGAAACAAAATGATGACAACAAAACAGTGAGAGCTCTTGATGTTTTGTTTCCCGGGATAGGAGAAATCATAGGCGGGTCTGAACGCGAAGAAAATTACGAGAAACTGATCTCGAGAATTGAAGAAATGGGGTTACCCAAAGAAGACCTGTGGTGGTATATTGAAACACGAAAGTATGGAACTGTCCCACATAGTGGTTTTGGATTGGGATTTGAAAGAATGGTATTGTTTGTAACAGGCATGAGTAACATACGTGATGTCATTCCATTCCCAAGAACCCCGCAAAACGCAGAATTTTAATTATCTATTGTATTGATACCATTAACGAATATGCAAAAACAACGAATTTTACAAAAACTTCAACAAAAGCTGACACCACAACAAATACAAATGGTGAAACTTTTAGAGTTGCCTACATACAAATTAGAGCAGAAAATCAAAAAAGAACTGGAAGAAAACCCGGTGTTAAATGCTGAAATTGAAAAAGATAATGAAGAAACGATAAACACCGAAGCGGATCCGGCAACAACTTCTGATAATAATGAGGATAATGCATCCAAAGAAGATGATTTTTCAATGGAGGATTATATCCAGGAAGAAGACCAGGATATACCCTATTATAAATTATCAGTTAATAATTATGACACGAACAACACCCAAAACGAAGAGATCCCTTTTTCTGTTGGCAAAACACTGCATGAAAGCCTCCATGACCAGTTGGGGCTTACAGATTTAGACGACCATCATCATGCCATCGGAAAATATATTATTGGCAATATTGATCAGGATGGATATTTACGGCGCGGCATGAATACCATTGTTGACGACCTGGAATTTTATGAAGACATCCCGTCAAATGAAAATGAAGTAAGCCAGATATTAACTGTTGTCCAATCCTTTGACCCCCCCGGTATAGGAGCACGAGACCTGAGAGAATGCCTTATCCTGCAATTAAACAGGAAAGATGATCATAAAAAACCCGTGAAAATTGCCAAACAAATTGTTGAAGAGCAATACAACACCTTTACTCATAAACACTATAACAAAATTCAACAACAACTAAATATTTCACACGAAGAACTGCAAGACGCTTTAAATGAAATACTTAAACTCAATCCTAAACCCGCAAACTCTTACAATGAATTCAATTACCAGGGGAATGAGCAAATTGATCCTGATTTTATTCTGGAAAACAGGGATGGCCAATTGATTTTAAGCCTTAACAATAAAGGAATCCCTAATCTTTCTTTGAATAAAACATATGTTAAAATGTTAGAAGAGCACAAGCAAAGAAAAGAAATGTCGAACAAGCAAAAAGATAAAGACACCGTGGGATTCGTACGACAAAAGTTCAATTCTGCCAAATGGTTTATTGACGCAGTTCAACAACGGCAAAATACATTATTGCTAACAATGAATGCGATCCTTGAATATCAACGACTGTACTTCCTTGACGGGGATGAATCCAAGCTCAGGCCGATGGTGTTAAAAAACATTGCCAACGAGGTAGAACTTGACATTTCAACAGTTTCAAGGGTGGTTAACAGCAAGTATATACAAACTCATTTTGGTATTTTTCCTTTAAAATATTTCTTTTCTGAAGGATTGCAAACAAGCACTGGTGAAGAAGTTTCAACCAGGGAAATAAAAAATATTCTCCGCAGACATATCAATGAAGAGGATAAAAAGAAACCTCTCACCGACGAAAAACTGGCAGATATATTAAAAGACAAAGGATATAATATTGCCCGGCGAACGGTTGCCAAATACAGGGAACAAATGGAAATTCCCGTGGCAAGGCTAAGGAAAGAACTCTAAAAGCCCCCCTACGTGACAGCAGGAACGATTCGTGATAATAATAGCCATAAAAAGCGGTAAACAACATGGGTAGCACTGCAATTATCGTGGAAACAGGATTATCAGGAGAGACTGAATTCTTAATACTCAAAAACAACTTCCACTAAAATAATAATAAAACTGAAAAACCAAAACAATCTCACCAGCCCTGGGATGTGATTGCCATTCCCCAAACACCTTTATTCCTTGATAATCTTTGGAATGGCCAGGCATAATAAGGTTCTAACACCAGCATTCCAAAAAGGTTCACTCTCAATGAAATTCCTGTACTGTAAACAGGTATACGATATAGTTTGGTGTCATCATCATTTTGTTCTTCTTCTTTCCATTCGTCGTCGATTCTCCAGTTCAATCTGAGTTTATCGCCTGAATTCCATACCATACCACCATCAAAAAACAATACCAGATCCGAATAGAAAATCTGAGATCCAATTACAGCCAACCTTGCAGGCCCTGTAAAAGGCAGCCTGAATTCTGTTGAGACCATTGTCATTTTATTGCCTGCCAGCCTGTTAATATTAAAACAATCATCCATTTTATAACAATCCTGGAAAGAACTAAAATTATATCCTCTCACCAAGTAATTATAACCGATAAAAATGGGATAAATAAACCGCTGGTCTTGAGCATGAACCTGGTAGCGGCCAAAATGAAACAGCCTGTATGCCAACGAGAAGGGCCTCACGAAATGGTATTTCCTGTAATCAGCACTGACACTTAAAAAATCAACATCACTGATATTATTGATTTGAAAATATTTTTTAACACGAAACCTGTACCGGTAACCATGCAATGGTGATGTGAGTCCTGAATGGGAATTATCACCAACAAAAGCAATATACGAATTAATGATACCGAACGAGCCTAATTTGTCTTCTTCCTGAGGGTTATTTTCTTTATTGACCACTCTTCCATAGGGTGTATAATAGATGCTGTCTACCTCTAAATCAAACCCGTAATGGGTATATCCCACGCCACCTTCTAACCGTTGTTTTTTAGAAAGCGGATAATATGAAAAAAGACTCAATTCATCAATAAACGTCCTGTAAGTTTTAATCAGTGCTGTATCTAAAGAAACATATTGTATAAAGTCATTCCTGTAAGGAATATGCATAAATCCCGCCCCCCAGTTAAACCTTCTTGACTGGTTGACATAAATGGCAGCTCCACCTATATCCTGAAGTTCTCCATTCACCTGCAATGCACTATAAATTTGATTTCTTTTAAGCATATCACTAAAAAGCATGTTCACACCACCAGCCATGCCTGCGCCAAATTGGCTTACACCAACTCCAATTCCGGAATTTCCAATATACTCCAGACGGAATTTCGGAGAATATGGCAATGAATCATAGCTAAGTGTATCTTTTCGGGTATAATCATTCATCCCTTCTTCCACGTAATTTGTTGGAGGAGGAGTTCCGGGGGGCAATACTGAAGCTGTAAAATCTGTTTTTGAAGGATTTACCGGTGTCCTGAGAAAATCTAAAGGATCAGCTTTATACAATTCATAATTCCCGTGCCTATAAACAGAATAAACAATATCTCCCGATTCCGTGGCAAGGGTAAAAGCAGGAGATAACTCGGTCATTCCTGTAATCCCGGTATAAAAATCTGTCAATTTGAATGTTTTATCAGAAGTTAAATCATATTCATATAAATTTCTAAACCCGTCAGCATTGGAAAGAAAATATACCGAATTCCCATCAGCAGAATAAAACGGGTTAATATTATTTGCTCCCGGGAAAATATTTTTCACCTCTATACTATCTGTTTCCATATTCAAAAAACACAACCTGTATGAGCTATAGCGCCATTTTTCAAAATCCGTCTCTTCGCCCCTGTCACTTATAAACACGATTTTTTTTCCATCCGGTGACCATTCGGGGTGCAATTCTGAATATTTATCATTTGTTATTTGCTTTGTTTCTTTTGTATCCAAATGATATACATACAAGTCGCTCTGTCCTGAAACCAGTCCTGTCATGATAATCTTTTTCCCGTCGGGTGACCACGAGGGATTGGTAAAACTCTCAACGTCATTAAGTTTAATTCGTTTTGTGATGCTTTGTTTTTCAACATCTACAATTAATAATTGGTTATCACCTTTTGCGAACGTGGTAAGTGCGAATTTTTTATTGTCAGGTGACCACGTCCCGGATGACCCTAAATACATATATTCATCAATATAGGGGCGTTGTACAGCGCTGGTCAGCTTCTTGATAATCTTTTTTTCATCAGGGTCTGCTAAAAATATGTCAATACTTATCACGTCTCTGTCTGACAAAAACACCAGGTTTTGCCCGTCGGGACTAAGTGACGGTGAGATATTCAAACGCCCTGCATTGTTCGTGGAAAATATTTTCTCCCCGGCTATTTTTGTATTTTTCTTTGCCAGGTAAGGGCTGTACTGTTCCTTTAAAGACCTCTTCCAGGCTTTAGAAAGAGCTTCGGCATCTAATCCCAGTGTCATTTTTACACCACGCTGGTATCCAAATTTTGCTGTATTTTTAAATAATGGCCTGATAATGGCATCTCCCCAATGACTCGTCACAAAAGCCCAAAATGAATGTCCATACCTATAAGGGAAGTATTTGTAGGGGTTCCGGGTCATATCTTTAAGAGAAGGAATGTCATCTTCTTCAACAGCATCTCTCATCCACAGAGATGTGAGCATATCCGTCCTGCCTATTGACATGTATTCTGCCATCCCTTCAACCATCCATAAAGGAAGATTTCTTACGGACCCCAGCACCAGGCTGTCTTCGCTTTTTAACATGTTGTACTGAAAAACATGAACAAGTTCATGCCCTATCACGTGTGATGTCTCACTATTCGATTCAAGGTACGGGATGATCACACGGGTACGCAACGCTTCTGTAACACCATGTGTCCCTGTGCTGATAAGGCTTTGAATAATGGTGTTTTGTTGAAAATCGGCATGATTATTATAAACAATATATGGATTTTTTCCCGGGAACGTGTCCCTGAATACTTTTAAATGCCTTTGATACCATAACTCACAAAGATCAGCAACTTTTTTAACATTTTCTTCATTTTCTAAATAGTGATATATTGCAAAATTATCTGATTCCATGATTTCAAATTCAAAGTGCTCGTATTGCACTTTATTTCTCCCAAAATATTGAGCATTTAATAAATAATGCGATAACACGAAAAAAGCGATGATTAATATTGAACATTTATATATACTAAAAATATTTTTTTTCATTTTTTCTATAATTCTATTCCTTATTAAGGGGACTTCTATTAATTTATGCTTTATTCACAGGTAAAGAAAATGAAAATTTTGATCCCTTCCCTGCACTCGATTCTACCCAAATTTTACCACCTAAAAGCTCTACTAAATGTTTTGATATTGACAAGCCCAACCCGGTACCATAATAGTATTTCCCGGGCATTTCAGCATAATGGTGAAATCGTTTAAATATTTGCTCATGTTTATCTTCTTCAATTCCTATGCCAGAATCTTGAACATAAATGATTATTTTGTCGTCTGATTCAACATAATAGCCAAATTCAATTTCTCCTTCATTGGTAAATTTAATGGCATTTGTTAGTAAATTCGAGACGATTTGTTTTAACCTGACTTCATCGCATCGTATCGTGAAAAAATTGTCTTTTTCATTATGTATCTTTAAATGAACATTCCCGTTATTTACTCTTTTGTTTTCCCGGTCATAATAGGAAAACAATTCATCAAATAGTTTATTTAAATAGAATTTGGTTTTAGTAATTTTCATCTCATTTGATTCAATCTTTGATACATCTATAATATCATCAATGAGTTTTAATAATGTTTTCCCGTTATTTTTAATGTATTGAATATATGTCTTTTTTTCTGATTCTTCCAGATTATTATCATCAAGCAGGTCTGAAAATCCTAAAATAGCATTCATGGGTGTCCTGATTTCATGCGACATATTTGCTAAAAAGGCTGATTTTAAACGATCTGATTCTTCTGCTTGCTGCTTGGCCTTTGCAAGTTTTTTTTCTACTATGATTTGCTTTGTTATATTCCTCGTGATACCAACTGTACCCATTATAGATTTTTGCCTTTTATCCACTATAGGCACCTTGGTAGCTGAAAACCAATTTGTTTCACCATCATCCCCTGTCCTGTTCTCGATTTTATTGATCAGCGGTATCCCGGTTTTTATAATCTTCTGCTCATCATTAAATGCCTCTAAAGCATCGTCTTTATTAAAAAAATCGAAATCCGATTTTTCTATAGCATCAGAAGGATCAGATAATCCTATCTCATCTGCTTTTGCCTGGTTAATCCGTGTAAAACGCGAATGTACATCTTTAAAGTAAATGGTATCAGGAATGCTGTCCATCAGTGTCTGCAATAAATCTTTTTCTTTCCCTAATAAAATCCTGGCTCTCCTTTGTATCTTTTCGCGAATTATAATGTATAAAGTAATTAGTAATACCGTAACTATAAAATAATAAAAACATAAAGTATTGTTCAGTACCATAAGGCAAAAAGGTGCCCCATTCAAATACTGAACATGCTTATTCCGCTCAATTTGTTTTATATGTAAATAAGTATTAAACAATGTCCGGGATTTAATGATAAGATTAAATATTAAATTTAAATAATTTATATACAAATTCCAAGTAACACTCGACTTTAAAAACGATCATTAATTAAAAAAACAGTGGCAAAAGATCAAGCACGGTAAAAATTGCAAAGATAGAGCTTGCAAGGCTGTTTGACACGAAAAAAGCAATGCTTATTTTTTTAAAATAATTTGGCTTGATGATGATGTGCTGATAAAAAAGCAAGGCAGAAAAAATCAGGGCACCGATCCAGTACAAAACCCCAAAACCAGCGTAATATCCTGTATACAATACCAACAACACGCATATAAAATGAAGTGCAACGGACACGATAAGTGCATTTTTTTGGCCAATTCTTGCCGGGATAGACCTTATTGCATGTGATTTGTCAAATTGCTCGTCCTGCAAAGAATAAATGATATCAAATCCACTTACCCAAAAGATAACAATAACAGAAAACAATACAGGCAGCAGGCCAAAGGCCCCTGTAACGGACAGGTACGCTCCAATAGGAGCAAGGGACAACCCCAGCCCCAAAACAAAATGCCCGAATATGGTGTGCTTTTTTACAACATTATATCCTAACACGATCGCCAGGGCTAATGGAGAAAGGTAAAAAACCATTGTATTAATAAAAAATGCAGTGCCAATAAATAAAATGCAGTTAATTATTACAAACATCAAAACAGCATCCGGGTTCAGTAATCCTCTTGGTAGTTCTCTCCCGGATGTTCTCGGATTTTCTTTATCAGAGACCCTGTCGATATACCTGTTGAATGCCATGGCGGCATTCCGTGCAAATATCATACATAATAATACATACAACAGTAACTCCCATTGAAATTCTGCATTCGTCCGGTATAAAGCAAGAAAAAAACCAATAATAGCAAAGGGCATTGCAAAAAGTGTATGCTCAAATTTAATGAGGGAAATATATTTTTTAACAGTACCGGAATTTTTGTTCATTTGTTTGTTTTTAGTTAAATGCTCATTTTTGCATCTCCTGTATTACAGCCTCCCAGCGTTCTGCACTCTTCAAGAAGTTCTTTTCCTACAGCCCTGTGGATGGCACCATCCACACATCCTCCTCCCAGGAGGCTTTTATTCGCTGCATTAACAACTGCGTCAACATGCAATGTTGTAATATCACCCTGAATAAGCTCTATATGTTCCATTGTATTCATTCTTATATACCACGGAAATTTACCTGATCTTGGCATCCATCTCTTTCTCAAACACGTTTATCAACTTGTTCATGATCTTATCCACTTCTTTATCTGTCAATGTTTTATTTTCTTTTTGAAAGGTGAAGCTAACCGCATATGATTTATTGTCTTTCCCAATTTTATCACTTTCATAAATATCAAATAAAGTAATATCTTTAAGTATCCGTTGTTCAGTTTTAAATGCCAATTCTTTAATGTGTTGATATTTTATGTTTTTATTTAACAGTAATGACAAATCTCTTTTTACCCCCGGGTATTTGGGAATTTCTTGATATGTAATGGATTTGCCTTTTAGCAATTCCAACACGTTATACCAATGCAAATCAGAAAAATACACGTCCGTGGATTCAATGTCAAATGTTTCAAGAATGCTCTTTTTTATTTTCCCCGTTTCAGCAATTAACTTATTATCATATTTATACTGAAGTGCTTCGAAAAAAATGCCCGAGTCAAACTCATTCAATTCAAATTCCAAATCCAACAATCCCAAGCGTTCAAAAATTAATTCTGTATAGGATTTGATATGAAAAAAATCAGAAGTCTTTTGTTTCATGGCCCAGTTCGGAATGTCATGATCACCACTTAAAAAGAGCCCCAGGTGCAATCCTTCGCGATATGCGGACAGGGGTTCATTGTTGGTTTTATCATCAGGAATATAAGCATAACAATTTCCGAATTCATAAAGTTTTAAATGTGGATTTTTATGTTTTATATTACGTGATATGGTTTCCAAACCACCAAATAATAATGTTTGGCGTAAAACATTCAAATCACTGCTTAATGGATTCAAAACCTGCACGCACCGTGCCAAAGGGTATGATGATAAATGTTCATAATATGCTGATTTGGTCAGTGAATTGACCATTATTTCATTGAATCCATTTGACGTGAGCAAATGCGAAATATTGTTTTGTATTTCTTCATCTTCCACCGGTGCAGCAAAAGATAAATTAGCATTCAGTTTTTCCGGTACTTCAATATTATTATATCCATATATCCTCAAAATTTCTTCAATTACATCCGCTTCCCTTGTCACATCTACCCTGTAAAGTGGCACTTTAAGCTCAAACACCCCGTTTGTTTCATTCAATATTTGAAAATCAAGATCAAGGAGTATTTGTTTAATTGTATTGGCCGGAATTTCCTGCCCGATAAATTTGTTCATTTGTAATATGGATAATTGAACTTGTTGAGGATATACCGGGTTCGGGTATTCATCAATAATACCGGATGCAATAGTTCCGCCGCCAATTTCTTTCATCAGCAAGGCGGTGCGCTTGAGGGCATAAAGCGTGTTTTCAGGGTCTGCACCCCGTTCAAAGCGAAATGAAGAATCGGTGCTTATTCCATGACGTTTAGCTGTTTTCCGGATATACACGGGATTAAAATAAGCGCTTTCAATGAATACATTCTTTGTTTTAGCGGTTACCCCGGAATCCATTCCACCAAATATCCCGGCCATGGCCATTCCTTCTTCTGGATTGCATATCATCAGGTCATCTGCCGACAACGTTCTCTTCACTTCATCGAGCGTGACAAATTCTGTATTCTCAGGCAGACATTTTACAATAATTTTATTTTCCCTTATTTTTTCCAGGTCAAATGCATGCAAGGGTTGTCCGGTTTCATGCAGCACATAATTTGTAATGTCTACAATGTTATTAATAGGATTCAGGCCTATTGCCTTAAGCCTGTTCTGAAGCCATCGGGGAGATTCTTTTACTTCTATATCAGCGATACAAACTCCTGCATACCGGGGGCATGCTTCAGGCACCTCAATGGCCACTTCTGCTTTTAAAGCGTGTTCATCAGGCACGAAATCATCTACAGAAGGTTTAGCAAGGGAGGCTTCATTATCTTGTTGATGCAAAGCGGCAGCTAAATCCCTGGCTACCCCAAAATGGGAAGCCGCATCTATCCTATTGGGTGTTAAATCAATATCAAAAATCGCATCTTCTTCTATATTAAAATATTCATTTGCCGGTGTGCCGGGAACAGCATCCGGGTCTAATTCCATAATGCCCTGATGCCTCTTTCCCATCCCTATTTCATCTTCAGCGCAGATCATTCCTTCCGAAGTTTCTCCGCGAAGTTTGGCTTTTTTTATTGTAAGTTGTTCCTCTCCTTTATATAAAACTGTACCCACGGTGGCTACCGGCACCTTCTGTCCTGTTTTTACATTTGGAGCGCCGCATACAATGGGAACAACCTGCTCATTTCCTATATTCACTTTTGTAACCGAAAGCTTATCTGCCTGGGGATGTTTTTCGCAACTCATCACCTCCCCGACAACAACGCCTTTCAATCCTCCTTTTACAGGGAAGTAAGATTCCAGGCTTTCGACCTCGAGCCCGGTATTGGTCATGATTTCTGATAATGCTTGCGGTGATAAATCCGTGTTAAGATACTGCTTCAGCCATTGATATGATATCTTCATAAAACCCTTTTATTTGTTAGTCTGATTTAAAAGACAAAAGTAAATAAAATTTTTTTGCATCTTAAAAGTTTCTTTAGTGTATAAATTTATAGCTTTGCAATTTGAATAAAAAGATCTTAAACGTGAAAAAAGAAACGGAACGATTAATTTTAGTTACCAATGATGATGGATTCGATGCAAAAGGGTTGAGAAGCCTGATTGAAGCACTCCCGGGATTTGGTAAAATTGTATGTGTAGCACCTGAAACAGCTTTTTCAGGGATGTCGCATGCAATCACCATCAATCAACCGATACGGCTAAATAAAATAAAAGACACTGAAAATTTAACGATCTATAAATGTTCGGGAACACCAGTTGATTGTGTGAAAATAGCCCTGGACCAAATACTGGATCGTGAACCCGATTTGCTGGTCTCGGGGATCAACCATGGATCAAATGCTTCGGTAAGTGCAATTTATTCCGGCACCATTGCTGCAGCTCTTGAAGGCGGCATCAATGACATTGCTTCTGTTGGCTTTTCATTGCTCAATCATTCTGCAAATGCAGATTTTTCAGCTGCCATCGTGTATGTCCAAAAAATCATAAACACGGTCATCCGCACGAACCTCCCAAGAGAAATTTGTTTGAACGTGAATATCCCGAATGTTTCACTGGATAAGATCAAAGGTATCCGAAGCTGCAGGCAAACGAAAGGGTTGTGGATAGAAGAATTTGACAAACGCATTGACCCGGGCAAAAGGGAATATTACTGGCTAACCGGAAGTTTCCGAAATGATGAGCACGATGCGAAAGATTCTGATGAATGGGCATTGAAACACGATTATGTTTCGGTGGTGCCATTGCATAGCGATTTAACCGCATACAGGGCACTTGAACACATGAAACACTGGACATGGGATAAAGAATGACTTAACATGTAAATTTTAAAATATGAACAAAATATCAAAATTCGATTCATTGGCCGTTGGGATAATCATAGGTTTGTTAATCCCTGTCATATCTTTTTTTATCTTTTACCACGTGACACTGAAACCATATGCCCGGAATGAATATTTATTTGAAGCCATTGTCAAAGGAGCCATGCTGGGGAAAATACTTTCTCTCTGCATTATTCCCAACCTGGTGCCTTTTTTTATTTTTATATGGCTCAATTTTTTAAGGACTACAAGAGGTGTTTTATCCATAACAGTTTTTCTGGCCATTGCAAGCGCTATCATGAAATTCGCAATGTAAAATATTAGGGGATTTATTGATTATTTTCATCTGTTTATATTTCTAAGTTTTTAAGGATCATTATAAAATTAGAGT
>CAYFQI010000012.1:0-21231 GCA_964345135.1 uncultured Bacteroidales bacterium | reverse complement strand
ATCACATACGTGGCATCCCCGCCAATGTATTGAAAAGAATAACCGGGGGCATCCAGGGAACCTTTATAATTCAATGCCGGTTGAATAGAAAATTTCTGCCCTTTTTTGAATTGTTGTTGCCATTTTGAGCCTACCTCAATGATCTCACCACAAAACTCATGTCCAATGATAGTGGGGTGTTCAGCCACATTATCAGGCACTCTTTTATGCTCAGCTCCCTGTGAGGTAGCCTTATATGAAGACATGCAAAGGCTGTCAGAGACAACACGTGCAAGTATTTCGTCTTCTTTAATATCCGGCAAATCGAATTCTTCAAGTCGTAAATCATTTTTTCCGTACAATCTTACTGCTTTGGTTTTCATGGAGTAATATTTTCTAAATTAAATAATATGATTACCTGGTGTATCTATTTTAAGAAGGCAAAATTAGCGATTTTGCATCATTTAACGATATGAATTTTGAAATATCTGATTTTTTTCATTGCAACAAAAGCACGAAAATATTGAGAATTGGTTTCAACATGTTCGCAAACCTCGTTACATTTACTCCAAAATTACTCATTTACTACAAATTAGCCCGTGTTCTTGACAATTCATTTTTATCAAATCCGGAATCATAATACAA
Organism: uncultured Bacteroidales bacterium; assembly: GCA_964345135.1. Taxonomy (GTDB): domain Bacteria; phylum Bacteroidota; class Bacteroidia; order Bacteroidales; family JBBRXJ01; genus CAYMKE01. The sequence continues at coordinate 20,607 of CAYFQI010000012.1, read as the reverse complement.
TCTATAGGGGACTTCTATTAATTATTTTCTTTCAAAAAAACAAATATAATGAATAATACCGATTAACCATTACTCATTCCTCATACTCCTCTTCAAGTTGTTGAAGGGATTGTTTCAGGTTATTCAATGCATTGGAAGCTTTATTGAATTCCTGATTGCCCATATATTTAATATAATTATTAAATGCATTATTGGCGTTTTTAATCATATTGTCCTTTTCCTTTACGGGTTTTTTCTTGTTATCTGTTAATGAAATGATTTTTCCTTTAGGTGCTTTTTCCAGAAGTAAATTCAGCGCTTTGTCAAAAGTAGGAGCATAACTCAATTTGTCACCATGCATGAGAGCAACCAATCGTAATTCTGGATATGCAGCTGTTTCGGATTGGAGATATATGGGTTCAACGTATAAGATCGTTTTTCCAACCGGTATGGCCAATACATTTCCCCTGATCACATTGGAGCCGCGTTGATCCCAGAGCGATAACTGGCCGGACAAATACGAATCCTGGTCAATTTTAGTCTCTACCTGCTGCGGACCAAGGATCCGTTTCTCTTTTGGAAATTTAAATGCGATGAATTTTCCGTAATTATCAGGGTCTCCTAATCCTGCAATCCAGCCAATCATGACCTGCCGGTTTTTAGGAGTATAAGGCTGCATAAGGGTAAAGATTGATTTATTTGAATCAGGTAATTCCCAAATAATATAATAAGGGTCAACAGGTTGTATTTGATTGTAATATTTTTCAGTTGCCCTCACCCACAAGTCTTCCTGATTGTAAAACACTTCCGGGTCTGTCATGTGATATTTTGCATATACCTGGCCCTGAACAAGTAATTTATCTGTAGGATAACGGACATGACTCTTCAGGTCTTCGGGCATTTCTTGTTTGTGTTTAAAAAGGCCCGGGAATATCTTATTCCATACTTGTATAATTGGGTCGTCATTTTCATAGATATAAAAATTAGCTTTCCCATTGTATGCGTCTACTGTAATTTTAACTGAATTACGAAGATAATTCATCCCGTTCAAATGCGGGGCTACATTACTCAACAATCCTCTTTGTGAAACGCCTTCTTTATATTCAATATTTTCATTCGAAAGAAAAGGCTCACTGTAAGGAAATTTATTTGATACAATATAAGCATCAATGATCCATTGAAGTTTTCCATTCGCTAATACGATATAAGGATCTCTGTCAAATTTTAAAAATGGTGCGAGTTTTTTGACCCGTTGTTTAATTTGCCGGTTAAACATGATCCTGCTTTCAGAAGTAGGATAGCCGGATAATAAAAATTTTGTGCCGTCAAATTTCCATCCAAAAAGAAATTTCCTCCAGAAATTTTTAATCTGTACCCCCCCACTTCCCTGGTACCTGGTATATACATTTTTTTCGCCGCTGGGATAATCAAACTCCTTTTCTTTTGAATTAACAATCACCGGAGTGTTTGTCAATTCTCCATAATATATCTCGGGACGGGTAACCTTTAATTCTGGAAATTTACTTTGGGGTGGGATGTCTTTAATGAGGAGGTTCGGTGATCCGTTGGCAGTAAATTCATTAACTTTTGTTAGAGTAATACCATATCCGTGTGTGTATTTAAACCGCTTGTTTATATATGTTTTACTTTTAGACGGGAGGTTTGTGATGTCCATTTCCCTGGCTGAAATCATAACTTGTTGCATACTTCCATTGATGGTATAACGGTCAATATCCACATCCTCAAATTCATAATAAAGTCGTATTTCCTGAAATTGATTATACACTTCTTTTAAAGCACGCCAATCCCACAACCGGATATTATTGAACATGGTTTTGTTTTGATCAATGATGCGTTCATTGAATTCATCTTTCACAGGGTATTCTTTTTCTTCTATATTATTTAATTGGAATCCATACCGGGTGAATTGGATATTGTTTTCTATATAAGGTTCCTCAAGGGATATTTCATTCGGTCTTACCCGAATTTCCTGATAAAGACTTGGAATGACACTTAAAATGATCACCCATAATAGAAAAATGCCCCCCAACACGCCTCCTAATGTATATGGAATGACGTCTTTGGATTGAATGTTGAACCTGCTGATAAAAGAATACATTTTTTTACGTATAAAAGGGGTGATGAATCCAATGGCAAGGATCACGGTAATCACAACACTGATGCTATAAGCGGGAAGCCGGATAATATCATCAGTGCGTCCGGGGCCGTTCACTACCCCCCAGTCTGAATATAACAGGTCGAAACGTGCTAAGTATTTACCAAATGCAAGAATGAGCATAAAAATGAATCCACTAACAATAAGAGATTTATTACTTTTGTAATGGTCTGTTTGCGTGCTGGCTTTCCCGGTTGCACTGTTTTGTGCTGCAATAACCACAGTAGCCATGATCACGATGAATGTAAACATCAGAAATTCATAAATTTTTTCGTATAACGGAAGAGTAAAGATATAAAATGAAGCATCTTTGTTCAGTATTGGTTCCTGAATACCCATGGGTACCTGGTTTGCATATTTTAAAATGATGTCCCAATTAGAATATCCCCAGGATATTCCATATATGGCTGCAACCAATATTCCTACAATGCGGATGGGTAGTTGGTGCCGTGGCACGCTATATGTAAAAATAAACGTGACCAGTCCGCCAACGATTGCCCCGATAATGATGTAAATGGCTTTAATATATATTTCCTTCCAAAAACGTTGTTGATATCCAATTTCTTTAAACCATAACATATCGCCCCAAAATGACATAAATCCAAAGAAAAAGATGGTTAACACGAAAAAAACGGATCCAAACCAGATAAAGCTTTTTCGGTTGTTTTTGATGCCCGAGATAATGAACCATGCGCCGATTCCCAAGAGAATTAAAAGTATGAGTATATACATAATACTATAGATTTATAGTTATTGAAAATTATTATTTGATGTTAGAATCGCTCAAAACATGATAAAATGCCTCATGGCCGGGGATACATTAAATGTTCGCCTGATTTATTGATACAAGTTTTATCCTATACAGGCATTCAACAGAAATGACCTCATGGTCAGACTCTAATCTTCTTCTTTATCCCAGCGCAAATACAATTTTTGTTTAAGAAGCAGTTCATCATCTTTTTTCATTTTATTTTTATCATATAACTCATCAATTTTTATGCCATATTTTTGTGAAATGGTGTACATGGTTTCTCCGTTTTTAACTTCATGAAAATTATAGCCCATTTCTGCTTTTTTCCGTTTGGGCTGAAGATATAAAATCTGACCTTCTTTTAAAAACTCGTCCCGTTCAAGTTCATTGTATTTATAAAGTTCCCAGTGCATCATTTTTAGGTCTTCTGCAATTTTCAAAAAGTTATCACCTTTTTTCACGATGATGAATTTGATCCGGTTATGAGTATAAATCGTTCTTCCTCCTATCGTATCTATGGGTCCTCCTTTATCAGGCGGCATCATTAATGATTTTACTTCTTCTTTGCTTTCTTTCTTGATGGTTTCCTCTTTTTTGCTGGTTTCTTCTGCCTGCTCATCTTCTTTTCCCGTTTCTTCTGTTATGGCCACTTTGTCAATTGCTTCTGTTTTTTCTTCTTCTTTAGTGTCAGAAAAGGTAGTGATCTTTTTTTCTTTATCCAGATCATGTAAGTTATAGTCTTCAATAATCCTGATCAATAATTCTGCATAATCCCGTTTGGTGGCATACCCGGCTTTTTTCAATCCCCTGGCCCACGCCTTATAGTCCGTTGGCTTTAATTCAAACAGGAAATCATACCTTCTGCCGCTCATTAAAAAGTCGGAGTGATCTTTATATGACTCATATACATCATCATATTTTCTGAAACACTCTCTCTTACTGTCATCGTCATGTCTAACTGATTTGCCATCCCATCCGTGGCATTTAATACCAAAATGATTATTGGCCTCTCTTGCCAGCGTGCTGTTCCCATTATCAGACTCAAGCAGTGCCTGTGCCATTGTAATACTGGCAGGCACACTACTTCTATTCATTTCTTTTATTGCCATTTCCTGGTATTTCCTGATATACTCTTCCCTGCTGTGCGATGGATAAAATTTTCTTTTCCTGGTTACACCGCATGAGTCGAACAGGAATAGAACCAATGCAATGGATATCCAACCATAATGTTTATTAAACATACTTTTTGAAGTTCGTTTCATAATTTTAAAATCTTTAATACGATGAAAGAATTTTCATAAATTCCTTATTTGGGTATATTCCTTTTTCATCTTTTGAATACTCTTTTTTCAGGCGGTTTACGTAATACATATCTAACTGTCCTTTATACTTAACTGCCATTTTCCCTCTATAGGTACAATCAAAAAAATCTTTTATATAATGATAGCTGTCACCGGAAACATTCACCTTTCCCGTTTCACTTGCTGATTCCATGCGGCTTGCAGTATTTACCGTATCACCCCATATGTCATAAGCAAACTTTTTCTTCCCGATTACCCCTGCTATTACTTCACCTGTATGAAGCCCTATGCGTAGTTTCCATTTCACACTTGAGCCTTTGGCCTGTTCAATTTCCCTTTTATCTATAAAATCCTGAATTTTCAATGATGCCAATGTTACATCTATAGGATTGCTTTTATTGCTTAACGGGAGTCCCCCGGCACACATGTAGCAATCGCCCATTGTTTTAATTTTTTCGATATGATGTTGAGTAATCAATTCATCAAATTGTTCAAAAAAGTAACTCAACTCACGGATCAATTCCTGGTCACTAAGTTTTTCGGATAACTTAGTAAAGCTCTGAAAATCAGCAAACATAACGGTAACACGCTTATAACTTCGGAGTTTAGAATATCCCTTTCGTTTTAATTGTTGAGCGGTTGCATACGGAAGAATATTTAATAAAAGCTCTTCCGAGCGTTGTTTTTCATTTTCTAATTCAATACGCTGGTTTTCAAGTATTTCATTTGTTGTCTCGATTCGTTTGGTAATTTTCAACAAATTGTTATTTTTTTCTTCCAGTCGTTCTTCAGCCTTTTTCAATTTAGTAATATCTGTCTCAATGGCAATAATTTTAGAAACTTCTTTCGTGGAGCTATCGAAAATAGGAGTTAAAGTGGTTTGCACCCATTTCTCTTTACCTGATTTCGTGAACCAATGGTTTTCATAAACAACTCTATTTTTATCATATATACTTTTATTCAGTGCTTTTTTAAAATTTGTATTCAATTTAGGGTTATATAGTTTGTTCTCAAATTTTTCTTTAAACTCTCGGAAAGAATACTCGTACATTTCGGTAAATCCATTGTTCACCCATTCAATTAATCCTTCTGGCGTAATGATAGCGATTGAATTGGATGTTTTTGATGCAACGTATGATAATTGTTTTAATTTTTTATTTTCTTCCATTATCTGGTTAATCATATATTTTTTATCAAGCAATATATTGACCCGGTTTGGCAATTCATTATGTCTAAACGGGATGTAAATGATATCACTGACACCATGATTTGGTATTTCATTAAAATACTCCTCATGGTTATGGTCAATGGCCAAGACGATTGGGATTTCTTTATATTCTTCTTTTCCTTTAACAAAATTAATCACATCCCGGGGTTTTACCGTGGGGTTGGTAGAATTTAACAATATAATATCCGGGGTATGACTGGACATTACTTCATTGAATGCTCCTAATCCACAAACATCCATTAACTGGTAATGATGTTTTTCAGTTTGCAGGATACGTTTTATCTCTTCAAACGTGGTTTCAGAAAATGCAACTGCAAGTAGTAAAATCTCATTCATAATTACAAATAGTGGGATCCCGAAGCGTTAAGAGTAAAGATATAAATTTTTTTTTTATTATTATATATTCCTAAAAATATTCGCACTTAAAAAAGAATACGCCATTTTTTATTTCAATTCTCAAATGAAAAGTCCTCCATTTGATCAATTAATAAATCCACGAAATTTTTCAAAGGTTTTTTTGCCATCATTTCTAACATGGGGTTCAAATCAGCCTGAATCGTAAGCTTTATTTTGGTTACTGATTCATCACTTTGTTTCAATTGAGTCCATAAATAAAAGTGATAATTTCCCTGGTTCGCATCCCCGGTAATTTTGATAAGTTTACACGGCTCTTTTTCAACAATTTTCATTGTTGCTTCACCCACTCCCGGCACACTGAATTCACATTGGTCTTCATCGGCTTTCCAGTCAGAAATTTTATCTTGTGGAATGATATGTTCAAAATTCCTGAAATCAGCAAGGTAATTAAAAATTTTATCCGGGGATTGATCAATAGTTCCTATTTTGCTTTCGATTTTTTTCATGGATACCTATTTATTATCCCATTTATCAGGAGCCTGGCTCCATTTGGTTAACATATCTACGTCAGAATTTTTAATACACCCACTGTCTGCAGCTAATTTTATCAACGTGTTGTAGTCTGTCAGTGTATATAACGAGCATTCTTTTTCTTTAAAATTTGACTGTGCTCTGTCAAAATTGTAACTAAAAATTGCACACATGCCCAACACGTTACAATTTGCCTGTCGAAGGGCGTCTACTGCTTTTAAACTACTATTGCCGGTAGAGACAAGGTCTTCTATGACAACAGTTCGTTGATTCTCTTTTATCTCGCCTTCAATAAGATTTTGCATCCCATGCCCTTTGGGTGTACTTCTGACGTATACAAACGGAAGATTGAGAGCTTCTGCCACGAGTACACCATGTGCTATTGCACCTGTTGCAACACCGGCAATCAGTTCAACATCTTTAAATTCATTTTTCACCAGTTGAACAAACTGGTCCTTAATTTCTGCCCTGATAACAGGATAAGAAAGTGTTATCCTGTTATCACAATAGATTGGAGACTTCCATCCTGAAGCCCAGGTAAACGGATTTGCAGGATTTAACTTAATTGCTTTACTTTGCAATAAATATTGACTAATCATATTTTTTTTATTCATCATGGTACAAATGTATAAAGTTTTTATTGATAATCGGGTTATTTTGCTGACTGAAAAATTAACAGAACCTTTAAAAAATTTTAAAGATACTCTCTTTTATACTTATAATAACAACAATAGCCTGTTGAAAGAATTAATTAACCAATTTGTAAATTCTCTAGCGGGAATTTCAAGCATGTACATTTTGCATGATGATAAGGATTTGTTATTAAACGAATTAAAATATTCTTTTAAAACGATACATGCAGCTGGTGGAGTAGTTCAAAATTCAAAAAAGGAAATATTGGTTATCAAACGAAAAGGAAAATGGGATATCCCAAAAGGAAAAATGGATTTAAATGAAAGCATTGAAGACGCAGCCATCAGGGAAGTGGAGGAAGAATGCAATATCAAAAACCCCAAAATTATTAAACAAATAGCCACGACGTACCATATGTACATAATGAATGACGAACCGGTAATAAAAGAAACACACTGGTTTGACATGGTTTATTCCGGTAACGACCCGTTGATTCCCCAGGCCCGGGAAAACATAACTGATGTCAAGTGGGTACCAAAAGACAAAATGGATTTTGTAATGCAAAATACGTTTGGAGCGATTGAAGATTTATTATCAAATGTGTTATGAACCAATTCTTTTTTTCTATATTTTTATCATTAAATTTGTTTTTTACTTGCAGTTCTATATGACCATTAAAAAATAAAAACAAACAAATGAACCCAAAGGCCGGATCAAATCAATTAACTTAATTAAACACAAATGAAATCAAAACTACCCATTTCTTTCAAATTAATTATTTATACCATTCTTACCATAGGTTTGTTTTATATTCTGACCATTGGCATTATGCAATACATGAATAAAAAGAAATCTTTTCATGAAACGAGGTTAAGGTCGGAAGATTTGGCCAAAGGTATTTCAGGTTATTGCAATGAACAATGCAATATTTATTATGATATTGCCCGCTGTTTGAAAAACACCCTCGAAGAAACTTACAAAAATATCCCGCCAGATTCATACAAAAATTATTCTCAGTTAGTTATCAAGGAATCATTAAAACAAAATATTGGAATTCTGAATGCTAAACTTACATGGGAAACAACCCTGTTCAATTCACCCGTGATAAATGACACGAAATACATGCGGTATATATTTGAAAAAAAACAAAACAACGAAATCAAAACAACTCGAATTCAATTTACAATTCCTCCTAAAAATCAAAAAAAAATATTTCAAAAATTACTCTGCGAACAAGGTAACATCTCTCGAGAGCTGCCTGTGTATCTAAATTTCAATAAAATATCGGATATCATTAGTATCGGAATACCGCTTCAGTATGATCAAAGATATGCTGGGTTTTTAACATTGGACATTTCGAAAGATGAGATCATAAAATTTGGCCCGAATATTTCATTTAAAAACATGCATGACTTATTCATTATTGACAATACAGGTACCATTTTTGAATCATATAATGACACTAGTGTAAACATGTCCAATCCTTCATTTATTCATTCGAATGCATATGCAATGAACAATTTACAAAAGCATGAAGCATTTTCATTTACTTCACAAATAAATGGTAAGGTTGGCCGTTATTATTATTCTTTATATCCTATACGTGTTTTAAATAAAGAAACACCATGGTTTATCGGTACAAAGATCCCCAGGGTTGGGGTTCATAATGCTTTTACCGATATGAATATGTTATTTATATATTTTGGAATAATAGGTTTATCCATTATTGGCCTGTTTTGGTTTTTGGCTTTTAACAGGTATATTTTTGCCCCATTAAAAAAAATCAAATCTACATTAACATCTATTGCTGAAGGTGATATTAAGAAAGCCGGCCAACACAGATTGATGATTAAAGACAATGAAACAGGCAAAATAGGGCAGACAATCAAAGGTTTGGTCGACAACCTTTCGGCTGCTATTGAATTTGCCGAAAATATTGGAAAAGGAAACCTTGATGCTCATTATGAAAAACAAGGCCAAAATGATGTTTTGGGAGCATCATTATTATCCATGCGTGAGAACTTAAGAATTGCCAAATCAGAAGAAGAAAAACGGAAGATCGAAGATAAAAAACGAACCTGGATCACTGAAGGAGTAGCTTTGTTTGACGACATATTAAGACAAAACCATGAGCATATCGAAGAACTATCTTTTAGTATTATAAAAAACCTGGTAAAATATATAAAAGCAAACCAGGGAGGATTATTTATCATTGAAGAAGATGAGAATAATAATAAATATGTTGAATTAAAATCAGCATACGCTTATAACAGGAAAAAGCATCTTGAACGAAAAATCGGTTATGAAGAAGGACTAATAGGTAAATGTATTTTGGAAAGAAATTCAGTTTACCTGGAAGAAATACCAGATGATTATGTTTACATTTCATCAGGGCTTGGTGAAGAAAAACCAAACAGCCTGGTTATTGTTCCTTTAAAAATTAATGACGATGTATTTGGGGTTATCGAGCTAACATCTTTCAATAAAATAGAAAATTACGTGATATCTTTTATAGAAAAAGCAGGAGCTAATATTGCATCAACGCTTTCAAGGATCAGAGCAAACGAACGTACTAAAAAACTACTGGAAGAGTCACGCTACCAGGCTGAAGAATTATCTGCACAAGAGGAAGAAATGCGGCAAAACATGGAAGAACTCAAAGCGGCTCAGGAAGAATCTTCTCAAAAAGAAGAAGAAATGCGGAGCATACTCAATGCTATGAATGCTTCTTTAATGGTTGGTGAATATGATATGCAGGGAAAAGTATTAAATATAAATGACTTATTTATAGAAGCTTTAGATGAAACAACAGATAATATGACTGATCGGAACATAAAAGCATTTAACACGGGAATATCTCAAGAAGATATATCCAATATATGGGAAGAACTCGAGTCAAAAAACCTGGTAAACAGGACTGTTGTCATATCACGTCCGGATAAAGACATATGGGTGAACCAAACATTTGCACCTATCTTAAATTCAAATGGTAAACCCTATAAAGTGTTAAATATTGGCATTGACATTACAGATGCGAAGAAAAAAGAAATAGAAATACAACAGCACCAGGAAACCATTGGTAACCTTATCAACGAAATACCGGCAAAAATTTTTTTAAAAGACAGCAAAGGAAAAATGGTATTGGTAAACAAAGCAGTAGCAGATGCACATGAAGAAAGTATCGAAGAATTAATAGGTAAAAGTGATTTTGATTTTTTTGCAGATAACAAGGAATTAGCACAAAAATTATGGAAAGAAGAGCAGGAAATCATTAAAACAGGGCCCAAGACATTTGAGCAACAGGAACATGTTCATAATCAAAACAGGTATCTTCGAACCACTAAAATGCCATTTTTTATTCCATATATGAATGAAACAGGATTACTTGGATTTCAGTTTGATATAACTGATTTTAAAGAAATGGAGACCAAACTTAAAAATCAATTTGAGGAATTACAGCATACACACCAGGAACTGAACAAGGAAAAATTCCTGATGGATTCATTGATGGAAAATATCCCGGACAGTATCTATTTTAAAGATCGTAAAAGCAAATTTTTACGGGCAAGCAAAAATTTAGCAAGACTTTTTGACCTGGATGAACCCGCAGAACTCATTGGGAAATCTGATTTTGATTTTTTCTCGGAAGAACATGCTATACAAGCCTACAATGATGAACAGGAAATCATCAAAACCGAAAAACCATTGATTGATTTTATTGAAAAAGAAACATTTGATGATGGAAGCGTGGGCTGGGTCTCTACCTCGAAACTGCCGTTATATAATGAAAAAAACGAAGTAATCGGAACGTTTGGCATATCCAGAAATGTAACTGAGGTAATAAACAAAGAAATAGAAGCGAAGAAATTAACGGAAGAAATGAACAAACAAAAAGCAGACCTCACGTGGGAAATTATTATGTTTAATGTACTAATGGACCATATACCGGGTGAAGTCTCTTTTAAAACTAAAAAAGGTATTTATCAACGGGTAAATACAAACAAAGCCAAAGAACTTGGCTTTAAACATCCTGAAGAGATCATTGGAAAAACAGATCATGATATTTTGAATAACACTTCAGCAGACAAAATAATAAAAGAAGATATTCAATTGATGGAAACCAACCAGTCAGTTTTAAATTCAGAAAAAAAACACGTGCAGCCTGATGGTTTATATTTATGGAAATCAATATCAAAAATCCCCTTCACCAATCAAAAAGGAGAAGTGATCGGAATATTTCAAAGGGTGTCTGATATCACTATTAATGAACAAAATAAAGCACATCTCATAAACTATAAAACCATTTTGTCTGATATTTCCGGCAAACTGCCAATCCTGACGTATGTCATAGACAATAAAGGTATCATTACAAGTATTGAAGGGAAAGGGTTGGTGTTACTCAATAAACGAACAGAAGAAACGACCGGCCAATTTTTTACAGAAATAATACCTCAGGCAAAACAGCCATTATCAAAAAAAATAAAAACATCGGTAAAATTCAGGACAAAAGGGAAATATAAAAATCATTCATGGGAGATGGAACATGTCATATTCCCTGATCATACAAAAGAAGGCGGATTAATCGGTTATGCATTTGAAACCATTGGTTAATTATTTTTTTGACTTTTTTGTTTTCTCTTTCACATCGTATATTTCTGTTATTTTACGCTTCCCTTTTAACTGGGTACTGCTGATATTTTTGAACTGATAATCTTTCATGCCTTTTAACAATTTATACAGGTCGCCTGATACCAGAAGGTTCCGGCGCAATTCGTTACACATGGATTCAATACGTGCTGTTGTATTTAATGCATCGCCATTGTATGAAATATCCCGGCGGATGGTTCCAACCTGAAGCACCATCACCTTTCCTACATGCATTCCAGCCTTGAATTGTGGAATAAATCCATATTTTCGTTTATATGATTTTCTTCTACGCTGGACAACACGATTGAAAGCAAAAAAGGCTTTGATACAATTATTATCAACAATTCCATCTTTTATATTCCAGGAAATAATAGCTCCATCGCCCAAATACTGGTAAATATCACCATAATAATTGTCCACTACAACCAAATCATTGAAAACATCCTGTACCAGGTAACTAAATTTCTTATGCCCGAGCTTTTCTGCTGTTGTGGTAGAAGCTTTCATATCTATAAACATGAAAATCCGTTCATCTTCCCGTGGTTTTTTTAGCAATCCAAAGAACCATTTGGAATAATTTCCCCGACCAATGCGCTTCATCATATCTCTGAAAAAATTATTTAAAAAACAGGCCAAGTAAAAATACACCAGGAAACGCAAAAAAGCAATATTTAATGTTGGCATCAACACGCTGGCTTCCTTCCATTGTAATTCAGTTAACATGTTTAACGGGTGTTTAGCGAGGGCAAAAATCAAAATTACAACGATAAAATAAAGGACAGACCGCAAAACAACAAGAAAACGAACCGGTGAACGGCGTAATAAACGGTCGGAAAAGAGACTGTCAAGAAATGTGAAGAGTATAGTTAAGAAGAGGGCTACATAAAACGAATTTAAAAAGACTGAATTGACATTAATAATAGAAAGATGGTTAGGAAATAACTGCTTATCACCAGTAAAAAAAACATATAACAGCAATGCAATATACCAGAATATTAAATGGTAAATAAAAACCCTGATAAACAAATTATACCAAATCCTGAGTTTCTCCATTTGCAATTAATAAAATATTAAACAGCTATAACCTTAAGATTGATTGCTGCAAAAAAATGAGCACATTCAGATTCCAAATACAATAAATCACTGATACAGTAGCCTCTTCCCTGTCCTGTCCTGGTATCTCTGCAAGAAGAAAAACATTTTTTCAGCTGTAGAAACCATATACCGGTATGGTTTCTTCCTTGCCTTGGTGCGTGTCATTGGCTCTGACTGACGTGTATCTTTTTTTCCTGAAAAAATACTTGTCAACCGATCCCAAAAACTTTGTGAACTTATGGTTCGTTTGTTGACTTTATATGCGTCAATGGTCATTGCATAGGGTTCATAAGAAGACCATGTCTGAAGAATGGCCCTGTTATACCCAAAATAGTACCAATTATCTTTGTCTATTTTCAGGAATAAGTCCCACCTGTCTCCGTCGCGGTGCCTCCTGAATTCCATGTATCCCTGGACTTCAATATTAACAGGATAATTCCCAACACTCACCAGATTCATTCTGCCTTCCGAATAATATGATTTTGTTTTCTGATCCCATTTTAATGTAAGGGCATCAAATAGCAGGGTACTTTGTAATTCTTTCGGGAAATTAATAATGGTATCTTCATAAAGGTCTTCAGCCCTCATGTCTTTGAAATCATTCTGGTAAAGCAATTCATCAATCCGTGCCATATATTTTTCCGAATATCTTTCGATATCCATAATATTCGATATACTATCTATATGATGAACAATTGTTTTTATCACATTTTTATGCATAAAAAAGTCAATACCCATCATAAGGTTCATTTCCACAGTATTCGTGTCTAATTTATGTGTTACTTCTCCAACTGCTTCCAAACCAACCTGCCATAAATCAAGTCCTAAATCAATCTCACCTTCACCATAAACTTCACACGGATATTGGGCCAATCTTAAATAATTCCCCGGGAGATCGGGATTATAAAGTTTCTCTTCTCTTGATATTTCAAACCAGTCTTCCATTTCATTATAATGCAAAAATCCCCTGGCACGGGTTATATAGCTATCACTGTATGATTTTCTTCCGGCAAGAAATGATGAATACACGTGAATTGAATCATGAGAAATAATTGTCCCCGAATAAATGCTTTTGTTATTGATATTCGTGGGTTGTTCAGGGATTGGTATTAATATATGTTCAGGATCAATTGTTGACTCAAATGATATCCATGTATTTTTACTTCCATGTGTTTCACAATCAGCTTTAATATTTACACCTCCGTCAAAATACAATAGTTTTTCTTCAGCTCTGAGCAATATATCACCCAGATATTGGAATTTAGGACTTAACATGAATGAATCATTTTCAATCAATGTGGTTTGTGCATATGTACGGCTCCCGGTATCTACACTTATTGTCTGAAAATGAATTTTTTGTTTTGTACCATACTTATCATGATAATCAAAGTCACCTTCTGCTTTATAGTATTTTCGTGAATTAATATTTACCGTAGCATCATAAAATGAATGGTATCGAGTGGAATCACTGGCTAAGATATCAGCTTTTTCAAGGGTCCGCATTTTAGCATTGCTTTCAATGGTTACATTTTCTTCATTTGGAAATATTTTTGCATCTGCTACTTTAATATAATCAACTTGCTTTGCTTTTAATAAATTGTCTTTGTAATCATATGTTGCTTCATTAGACACGAAATTCAAAGAATCCTGATCGGGATGTACGGATATGTACCGGGGCCCGGCCAATGTATCGCCTTTGAATGATGCAAGTTTATCATCCTTATATGTTTTTGTGAGTCCCAGGTCAAATTCTTTTGTATCCATATGCCAGACAAAATAATCAAGATAACTGATGTATTTATTCGTTGGGAATTGAACCAAAGAATAATCTTCATTTGATTTAAATGTTCCTTTTCTGTGATAAAAGTCAATATGTGCATCCACATTTTCCGTTTTCAGGGTAAAATTACTGCTGCTCAATGACCTTAGTTTAAAATCAGCAGAATCGGCATCAAATGATTTTTCTTTAAATACATAGTTGTTTGATTCCATAACAGCTGTTTTCATATCAAGAACCCCGTTCCCGAATAATCCTGAAGGTTTAAGGCTTATGGAACCATTCAGGACTGCTTTCCCATTATACAATTCAAATTCTTCTTCAATATTTTCTGCTGTTAATTCATCATTATAAGGCTCCCAATGTATTTTTGTAGTAGATGAAAGTGCAGGCGGGCATTTCAAAGATTTATCCTTGTCAACGGTAAATTTATAGGCTTCGGTATTCATGGAGTCAGGAAGGAAAATAAAATCATCGGAATGGATTGTGGATGAAAGGTATTCGATTCGCCCTTCTCCACGGAGTCCACTAAAATTAAGTTTAAAGTTTTTATAAAAAATCCCTTTCCCGTTATAAATAGGAGTTCCTTCTCCGGGCACAGATTTTCTGAGTCCGAGAGACCGGTCTTCCATTAATCTTAATTCTTCTCTTGATGTGGGGAATATACCTGCAGATTCAAATTCGCCTGGAAATTTCAATGAAAACTTATTAAAGTTATCTAAGCTATCAAAGACAAAAGAATCCAATTTAAAATAAAACTCTTCTTTGGGATATACACCATTGAATATTCCGGGGTCATCATAATACACGTAAGAAAACTCTCTACTTGCAAAAACCGGGTACCTGGGATGATCTTCCAGCCCGGATTTATTATTAGGCTTGTCTATAAAAAGATCACCTGTTATATTTTCTATTACATTTTTTACTTTAAGAAAGACAGGCCTTCCTAATTGATTAACATCATCTGCAATCCTCATCTCAAGAGAATCAACATTTTGGAGGTTAATTTTAAAACTATCGTATTTAAAGAAAAAATTATCTCCATAAAACGTGAGTTTCCCGGCATTTACTTGTCCTTTAAAAGAAAAACTCCTGTTCCGCTTGAGCGTGATTTTTTTATTAGCAGTAATAATATCAACATTTTGGGCATTACTCACCAATACCCTTGGCATCCCGTTAATTATCAGATCCATATTCCTTATATCCAATACAGCATTCTCCGTGGGTGCTTTGGTTTCAGACACGAAATTGATAACATCATAATCAACCCGTCCGGCACTGGCATCTACATAATCATATAATAATTGTTTTATTCTTACCATGTCTGTTTCCGTGTCAAAATAAATAAACCCTTGCGCCGCTAGTTTCATCAGGTAACGCCTGGCGTGGTGAATTGAAAAACCCATGTATTTTGCAAACCCCATTGCATCAAATTCATCGAACCCATACGATTTAGCATATTGTTTTACAGCGACTAAAGGATGAATTGGATCTAAATAAAGCATTTTTTCATACTCTGCTTTATTAAAATAGTTGAACGATTTAAAACTGGCAATACCAAAAGCATTCCCTTGCTTCATTGTCATATATATAAATGGTTCATCAATTTTCCATCTTAATTCCTCAAAATCCATGTTCACTTTATGATAGGAATTCAAATATGGTATTTGTGATGTAATGTTTTCACCCTTTGTAATTACTATCATTCGTCTGTATGGAATATAAGTAAATGTAGAGCTGGGGTGGTAAATTGAATCATGTCCTGTATAAATCGTGACTTCTGTTTCAAGTGCTTTTAATTGTTCTTTATTGATTACAATGTAATTTGATGCAGCCCTGAAAAATGTAGTATCCGAACGTGTAATATCAAGCCTGGCTTTGTTATTTTTTGTCCCCTTTCCAATGATTCTGGCTCCTTCAAACATAAAACCACCCTCGTAATTTATATTTTTATACAGGTCTTTAATCTTAAAATTTTTTGTATACGTTTCAAACTGGGGATAAAGGATGTTACTTTTTATCGAGGTATTCATTACCTTATCACTCAATTTACCCAACAACGGCTTGCCAATAAATTCATTATTAAAATATTCAACGGAATCTGCTTTATATTTATATTTTTTCATGTTAATGGTATAATTTTTAAGCGTGGCATATACTTTATTCTTTTTATAATCGGCCCTTTCCCATGTTACTATGCCACCTTTCCCTTTCCAGATACCATCCAAAAGGATATAGGTCCCTTTTGTGTCGTACACTTTGATGCTATCTCTTTTAGAATAACAGGTTAACGTTATAATATCAAATTCAACGCTTATTTCTTCCCCTGTTTTTAAATCATAATGGCCTTTATCAGCTTCCCATTTTGAAGAATATGATTGATATAAAACATTGTTTTTAAATAAAATATATGTTCTTTCAAAGTAATCTTCCAGTGTTGTCATCCGTATACGATCATCCAGTAATTTTTGTATCCCTTTCTTCCATGATTCATAATTCTGTTCCTGAATACGTTCTTTTTTAAACAATACCAGTGTTTTCACTAAATATTTGAAATGCGGGTAAGGGCGCGCCCTATTTTCCAACATATGATTTGATAATTTAATAATCTCCATTTTTTCATCTTCTGAAAATGCACCGGATTCATTCCACAATTCAGTGAATACTTCTAACATCTCTTCATCTTTATCTGATAAATTGTAATCCATCTTATCGTATATTTCTTTGGGGTATTTTTTAACTTCTTCTGAAAACGGATCCCGTTGTGCATTGATATCTGCATATGTAAAGAACAGCAATGTTACAATACTATAAATGATAAATTTAAATTTGTTCATACGTGTATAATTTGCTTTATTTTATTAAACCAGTATTTTGAAATGTAAAATAGTAAAATTATAAATATTTCAAAAATATCCCATTTTTTATTTAAACCTCTTTAATTCTTAAAATTATTTCGTTTTAAAAAAATATTTAAAAAAGATGGATCACGTGGTTTCAGGAATGAACCATTCATATCTATTTTTTGAAGTCAAAGGTATAACGGAGGGAAAACACGTTGGAATAAAGCCCGACGGATTGGCTTCCAATATTGGTAAGTGCATAGTTTATATATAAGCTATGAATCTTAACACCAAGTCCCATATTGGGTTCAAATGCATAATATGATTTGTCATGAGATTGAATTTCCTGTAAACTTCCTGCTCCTCCCCTGAAAAACAAATAATTTTTGTATCCTATTTCAAATCCTACATGAGGATCCAAGCTGGCGACATCACTTTTAATTAACGTGTGACGTTTCCCATCAAAATACATGTCTATATCTGCCTCAACCAGCGCTGAAAAATAATCACTAATATCTATAGTTCTTGCAATACCGGCAGTTATCCTAGGCATTGTAATCTCAAGCGCATTATCTGGCATTGCATTCCCCGTCATATCAAATGCAGGTTTTAATTTTTCTTCATTAAAATTCCAGGCGTTAAAAGTGGTTGTAATATCCCTGCCCATAACTCCCAATGACCATTTTCCTTTAAAATACTGGATGCCTGCATCAATGCCAAAGCCCCAGGCGCTGGCAAATTCTCCGATAAGCCGGTGGATCACCTTTACATTGGCTCCATATTGCAATCCTTTGATCTTTGATTTTCGTGCATATGAAAATGTAAATGCCCAGTCTGCCACAGAAAATTGTTTAATACGGTTATAATCAACAATACCATTATCATCAACCAGGTTTAACGTGTTCTGAATCTCATCCACACCAAAACGGATCACTGAAAATCCAGCAGCAGAGCTAGAATCCATTTTTAAAACTCCCCCCAGGAAATCATACTTAGAGATGCCAGCAAAATATTCTGAATGCATTGCTCCAATGTCTGCATCATTTTGTATACTGACCATTCCTGCAGGATTCCAGTAAACCGAAGTCACCTCCCCTACAGTGGCTGTAGTAGACTTAGCCATGCCCAATGACCTGCCACCAATTCCTACAGAAAGGAATTCATTGCTGTATTTAGGTGTGTTTCCTGTTAGCTGGACAGCAGTGAAAATAAATAATATTAATTGTAAAATACCTGCTTTCTTGTACATCTTATTTGTTTCAGTAAAAAAGTAGGATGTTCTTCATCGGCAATGGGTTTTTATTATATAACCAATTATTAAAAAACTAAGATTAAGCATTTTTATTGCCATCAAGTGACAAATGATATACAAAAACTATTTTTTATCAATGTTCATTTCCGGGTTTTAACACCAGTTTAACATAATGGCCGGGGGTAAGAAAATGATTTGCAGCTTTTTTTATCTCTTCTGCCGGGATGCTACTAATTAGCATCGTATATTCATCTATTGTCTTTAATTTCGTGCCCAAAAAATAATGGTTTTCAAGTTGATTGATCCAGAAGCCATTTTGTTCAATCTTTGTCTCTCTCTGTCGTATAAAAATATTCCGTGCTTTCTGCATTTCAATATCTGATGGATGAGTGTTTTGAATTTTCTTAATTTCATCAAAAATAATATCCACTAATGTATCAGCTTTGGCAGGATTACACCCGAAAACAAAACTAAAGGAATATTCTGATTCAGGATACAGGCTTGCATTTGCATTCACACTGATCCCATAGACTTCACTCTCTTCCTCTCGCATCTTTTTCCTTAGCCGGATCGAAAGGATTTTTTCAAGCATATTCATCTTTAATGTTTTTTTATACGACCAATCAAAAGGTTCATTCATAACCAGGGCTACAAAACTTTGAGGTTCTGTTCCTTTATGAATGGTTGTATTTGTAATGCCATCGGGAAATTCTGCAGTTACATCCTTCCATTGTTCTTTTTGTCCCGAGACAGGCAATGCTCCTAAATATTGTTCAATATATGGAATAAGAGAATCATACTTAAAATTACCAACAAAAAAGAACGTGTAATCAGAAGCATTTGCAACACGCTCTTTATATATTGTAAAAATCTTGTTCATGGAAACTTTACTCAATTGTTCTGATGATGGGAAAGGAATGGTTCGAGGATCATTTCGTGTTACAATTTTTTGAAGTGTATCATAAAAAACAGTCCTGGGGTTCTCGTTGATATATTTATATTTACTTCTATCTTTTGACAGGATTCGTTCCAGTGCAGAGGAATCTTTGCAGGGAGACGTGAAATAAAGATATAGCAATTCAAATAACGTTTTTTTATCTGATGGTGAAACGCTGCCTGTAAACCCTTCGGCAATGTCATTTAACCAAAAGTTGACACTGGCTGTATTTCCAGCCAGTTTTTTCTTCAATTGGAGCTTATCAAATTCGCCAAGCCCTGAATGATTGATATAACCCGGTAAATATTTAAGAGACATGTAATCTTTATCAGGGTATAGTGAATGACCACCCGGGCTGATTGCCGAAAACATAATCTGATCGTTTTTAAAATCTGTTGGTTTTAAAACGACAGTAATTCCATTTTTCAATGTAATTTCGGTATAATCAAAGGTATCATTATATTGTTTTTGCAACACGTCAGATCCCGTCAGAATAGCATCCAGCAAAGGTTGTTCTTTAACATTGTCCTGATAGGCTTCCAATTGTTGATTTTTTGATTTTTCGATGATATCTAGTATTTCCTGTTCAACAGGAAGGCTTGAATTTTCAGGTGCAGTTACAATCGTAATCATATGCTCTCCCCACATCCATTTACCTGCTAATTCATTCATTTCTTTCATATTGATACCAGTCATCAATGCTTTTGCGTATTCATATTCTTTATTGATCCCGGGGATAGGATCTCCATGCAAAAAATGCCTCATATATTCCGATACATAATATGATGATGATATTTTCCCTGATTCTTTAGCCAGTTCTTCAAAGCGATTAAGCAGTTTCTTTTTTTCCCTGTCTATTTCAGATTCAGTAAACCCATACAATTTTATTCTCTGAATCTCAGAAAACAGTTTTCCCAGTGCATCTTTAACCCTGTTCTCTTTTGTAATACCAGAAATTCTAAATACATCAACGGGAATATTGAACAGTTTTCCATGTTGTGTATAAGTATTGATAAACGGTGTTTCCTGCCCCTCCTGCAACTCTTTTAATCGGTTACTTATAAGTGAATTACATAACAAAGGAATCAATACAAAGCTCC
>CAYFQI010000011.1:0-23237 GCA_964345135.1 uncultured Bacteroidales bacterium | reverse complement strand
AAACTCATGGCGAGCTCCATCTGACCATTAAAAATTAAAAAATAAACAGATGAAAGTCATTGTAACCGGAACAAATGGTTTTATAAGTCAATACTTTAAAGAGCATTCAAACCTGAATATTGAACAGATAAATGTTCGGGGAGAACATTGGCAAAAAACAACATTTAATGCACCTATTATCGTTCATTTAGCAGCATTGGTACATTGCATGAAAACCCCACCTTTAAAAGAAGAATATATTAAAATAAATACACACAAAACCATAGAATTGGCAAAAAAAGCAAAAAAAGAAGGTGTTCAACATTTCATATTCATGAGTACAGCGAAGATATATGGAGAATCATCAGACACGTATGCATGGGATGAAGAATCTCAACCAAACCCTGAAGATGATTATAGTTTTAGTAAATATGAAGCTGAAAAAGCATTAAAAAAGATGGAAGATGATTATTTTAAAATAGCCATTATCAGAACACCTGTAGTGTATGGCCCGGGAGTCAAAGGAAACATCCAGAAATTAATGAAGCTAATAAATAAAACGTATGTATTGCCATTCAAAAATATTCAAAACAACCGTTCAATGGTATTCATTGGCAATCTTACAGCATTAATTGAACGAATCATCGAAAAAAAAGCTTCAGGAATTTTCATTGCCAGAGACAAAGAAGATATCTCCACTTCAAAATTAATTATAACATTAAAAAAGCACCTAAATCCACGGTTGTTAAATTTTGAGTTGCCCGGATTGGTTCAAAATATTATTAAATCATTATTGCCCGGTACATATAATAGGTTATACGGGGATTTTGTATTAAATGCAAGTCAAACAAATAAATATCTTAATTTTATACCTCCTTATTCTTTTGATGAAGGAATTAAAATTATGACAGAAAATATAGGTAAATGAATTTTATTATAGTGATCATATGTTTTTTTGCAACTTTATTATTCACCGGGATTATCCGAAAAATTGCAATAAAAAAATCTATTCTGGATATTCCAAATGCCAGAAGCTCCCATGATGTGCCCACTCCCCGAGGAGGTGGCTTAGCCATCGTTTTAGTTTGGTATGTAACATTGAGTTATTTTTACTTCACCAATAACATAAATAACTCTTTTTATTATGCAAATATGGTAGGTTTGTTGATTGTCGTTATCGGTTTATTAGATGACATATTCACGATCCCTTCATCTATACGATTCTTTGTCCAGATTATTTCAGCTGCTTTAGGATTGTGGATTTTAGGTGGAATACAATTTATTGACTTAGGCGTTAAAATTATTGAAGGAAATATATTAATAAATAGTATTGTTTTATTAGGAATTTTATGGTCTGTTAATTTATTTAATTTTTTAGATGGTATTGATGGGTATATATCAATGGAAATTATATTTATTTGTTTTTCAGCTTTTATTTTATTCAATCATCAAATATTATTGGTACTGATGGCCTCAGTGATTGGTTTTTTGATATGGAACTGGCAACCTGCTAAGATATTTATGGGTGATGTTGGGAGTACTTTATTGGGATATACTATAGCGATTATAGCTATACATTATCAGAATCAATCTGTTTCTTCGCTTATTTTTTGGATTATCATTACTTCATTATTTTGGTATGATGCAACATATACACTCATCCGGAGGCTTTTCAATAAAGAAAAAATTTTTCATCCTCATAAAAAACATGCTTATCAACGAATGGTAATTGCAGGATATAGCGCACGAAAAACAGTGATATATTCACTGTTGGTAAACATAATAATATTTTTTATAGCCTTTCTTTCAATTGAATTTAAACAGTATAAGCTATATTTTCTATTAATAGATTTATTATTTTTGTCCATAATCATGTCTAAAATAAATATAATATATCCTTTTCCCCTGAAAAAAAACGAATAACTTGAAGAATATTCGCTATCAATCAATAAAACCTTTTTTTCGTAAACTTAATTTTTTATCTGCCATGCTAATGGCATTTTGGTTGCCTATTGAACGTACTTTTTTTCCTATTGCAATTTGGATATGGATAGGAACATGGATTATTGAAGGAGATTATAAAGTTAAATTAAGCCATTCATTTAAAGACAAGAAAAAAATTTACATTTTCTTTCTAATCTGTTTATTTTACTTTTTACATATTTCAGGATTACTATATACTGAAAATATTACAAAAGGGATGGCCGACATTCAATTAAAAATCATTTTCGTCTTATTTCCCATTGTAATGGCAGGATTAAATGAAGTATACAGAAAAAAACCTCATCATATTCTTTTAAGCTTTTTATCAGGGACATTAACAATATCGCTAATTGTTTTGGTTGTTGCCAGCATAAAAGGAATTAGCCTGCTTTCCGTGAATATACAAAGACTTCATTTCGTGCATCACACCTATTTTTCAATGTATATTAATTTCTCTGTTATCTTAAGTTTTTATTTTTTTGAAAAACATATTATTATAAAACCACGAGGAATATGGTTTATTATTTCTGTTTTTTTTGGAATGATCGTCTTTTTGTTGCAATCGCGGGCAGGAATAATCTTATATGCACTGATTATTATCAGCTGGTTAATTTATAAAGCACGTAAACTTAAATGCCCAAAATTATTAAGTCAATCTATAATTATCATCATTCTCGGGATGTCAATATTTTTTATCTCGAAAAATAAAAGGTTTGAACCTATACAAAATATGATTTCCAATAATTTATATAATCAACAAAAAATAATTAAAACAGAAAAAATTCCTATAAGAATAAAAATATGGAATAGTAGCTTAAATGTAATTCGAAATAATTGGCTTATAGGAGTAGGAACCGGCGATATAAAAAAAGAACTGAATAAAATTTATAAATCAAAAAGATATTGGATTTGTTATACAAACCATTTTAATACCCATAACCAGTTTTTGGCGACTTTTATAAAAATCGGAATAATAGGGTTGATCTTATTAACACTTATATTATTCATACCAATTTATTATAGCATTAAAGAAAAACATTATTTGCTTTTAAGTTTTGTTTTGGCAGTAATTTTTTATTGGCTCATAGAATCCATGTTATGCAGATTATCAGGAATTGCTTTTTTTGTGTTATTTTATAACTACTTGATATTTAATGACTATTATGTAAAGCAGAAAAAATGAAAAATTCTTATGAATTAAGGGCACTTCTAAAATATCTAATTCACCATCTCGAGGAGTTATTAATAAAGGACACCTCTAAATTAAATTAATGTTAAAATAATGTTAAGAAACGAAGAAGCAAATTTAACAATAATTCATTAAATTTGTCCTGAATTCTTTTCTGTTTAGAAAATTAAATCATTAAGCAAAAGATATGGTTCAAAAGATCATTAAAAAATATTCCAATACTTTCGTTTCAAAATGGATCATTTTATTAATTGATCTGATTATGGTCTTTTTACTATTTGTTTTTGCTTATGTTATACGTTTTAATTTTAATATTATTTCTGTAAAACAGTTTTTGGCAGGTTCGCAAATGATATACGTCATTGCCATTTATCTTACCAGTTTTTTAATTTTTAGTTCTTACTCGGGTGTTATCCGGCATACAACATTACACGATTCCATTCGGATATTCCTGTCTATTTCTTTGAGCACTACAATGATAGCTTCGGTGACTTATGCCGTACAAACATATTTCGATAACCATGTATTAAATGTTCCTTTCTCGGTCATATTAATACACTATCTACTATGTGCATTTTTCCTGATTAACAGCCGTTTTCTCATCAAGTTATTATATGTTTATTTATCCAACAGCCCCAAAGAAAACATTAATGTTTTGATATATGGTGCCGGAAATTTAGGGCTTATCACTAAAAATGCACTTCATAGTGATCATTATAATAATTATAAAGTTGTCGGGTTTATCGAAGACAATCCTTCTAAACAGGGAAAAATTATTGAAGGAATAAAAGTTTACTCTTCAAAGCAGGTGTTTAATAAAGGGTTTCTTGAAAAGGAAGACATCAAAGAAGTGATTATTGCAATTCAAGGCATCAGCATTACACAAAAAAGGAAAATTGCCAACACGTGCTTAAATTATAATTTAAAAGTAAAAAATATCCCTTCAGTAGACCGCTGGATAAATGACGAACTGAACATAAATCTAATCAATAATATAAAGATTGAGGATTTGCTTGGCCGCGACTGTATATATCTTGATGAGCAGAACATTATAAAAGGAATTAAAGGAAAAACTATCCTGGTAACAGGTGCCGCAGGTTCCATTGGAAGTGAAATTTGCCGTCAGGTACTACGATTTAATCCCCAACAGTTAATCCTGTTTGACCAGGCAGAAACTGCTATGAATGAATTATTTGTTGAGTTATGTGACAAAATGAACTATCAAAATGTAAAATTCATTGTTGGAGATATTAACAATGTAAAAAAACTTGAAAATATTATTAGAAATTACCGTCCCGGTTTAATTTTCCATGCTGCAGCGTATAAGCATGTTCCATTAATGGAAACAAACCCGTATGAAGCAATAAAGGTGAATCTGGGGGGGACCAAAATAGTTGCAGATATGGCTGTTAAATATAATGTAGAACGATTTGTAATGATCTCTACTGATAAAGCTGTGAACCCCACTAATGTAATGGGGGCAACCAAACGATTAAGTGAAATGTACACCCGGTCACTGAACAAATTAACCGGATCAACGAAATTTATTATTACCCGTTTTGGCAATGTACTGGGTTCTAATGGTTCTGTTATTCCTTTATTTAAAAAACAAATTGAAAATGGTGGGCCGGTGACTGTTACACATGCTAATATCACCAGATACTTCATGACAATACCCGAAGCATGCCAACTGGTATTAGAAGCTGCCTTCATGGGAAAAAACGGAGAAATATTTGTATTTGACATGGGTGAATCCGTGAAAATAATTGATCTTGCCAAAAAAATGATAAAACTATCAGGATTGGAATTAGGGAAAGATATTGACATAAAAATAACGGGATTACGTGCCGGGGAAAAATTACACGAAGAGCTTCTTACAAAAGAAGAAAACACCGTTGCGACGCACAATCCCAAAATCATGATTGGAAAAGTACAGGAATATGATCACAAAAAAGTTATTCATGAGATTGAACATCTGATCAATACACTGGATACAATGGATGATAATTCAATGGTTGAAAAAATAAAACAAATGATCCCGGAATTTATCAGCAACAATTCTGTATATAGTATTTTAGACTATACTGAAAAATTCAATAAAGAAAAAATTGTATACTAGCCTGATTAATTCATAAAATTAATCAGGCCGAATACCAAAAAAAAAAAATATTCGTTGAATATTTGAATAATAGGTTATGCTGATAAAAATTTACCAATAGGAACAGACATTATTCATCAGGACAGATTTATTTAAAAACATTAATTTTATTGCGAATTCTAAAAAGAAGAAAATTATTTTTATATTTGTACTCTATATTTGTCCGGTGGTGTAATTGGTTAACACATCTGGTTTTGGTCCAGAGGAGTCCAGGTTCGAGTCCTGGCCGGACAGCAATCGTTTATTTATTTGATAAACAATATATTACTCCATTTTTAAAACGATCAATACCATTATATATCAGTTGATATTATTTATAATAATTTAATTAAATTTCATAGTAGTTCCCAGTATCTTAATGGAATTTTACAGATAAAGAGATTTGTTTTAATCATCTATAATAAAATTTATAATTTTTGTTGAACTTAATTACTATAATATGTATGACATTCTTGAACTGAATAAAAAACTTGTTTCTGATTTAAGAGAAATCGCTAAAGAAATGAAAATAAAAAAGGCTGATTCTCTTAAAAAACAAGACCTGATCTATAAAATTTTAGATCAACAAGCGATAGAAGCCTCTAATAATAATTCTGATAGTGAAGAACCTAATAAACCCAAGAGGAACCCCCGCAGTAAGACTACTGCTAAAAAAGAACAAGAACCCCAATTACCACCAGCAGTGAATCCTGTAAAAACGGACAAAGCAAAAGAGCATAACTCGGACTATATCAAAATCAACAGCTCTGATCAAGCGTTCACAAATGAAAAGATTAATAACGTATCTAAAGAAAAAGAACCCCAAACATCTAAAAAAAGAGGTACCGTTACAGTAAATGACAATATGTCAAGTGAGCACAGTAAATATTTTGCCGAGAAAAAACCTGATACGGTAAAAGAGAGCAAAATAGAAACTAAAACAACTGCTGAAAAAGAAAATCATCCCGGAGCAGATAACTCGTTAAAAGACTATGAGTTTGACGGTATCATAAGTAATTTTGGAGTGCTTGAAATCATGCCCGATGGATATGGCTTCCTTCGCTCTGCCGATTATAATTATTTTAATTCTCCGGATGATATTTATGTTTCACAATCCCAAATAAAATTATTCGGACTTAAAACAGGCGATGTTGTCCAGGGAACAATAAGGCCTCCCAAAGACGGTGAGAAATATTTCCCGCTAATTAAAATCGAGCAGATTAATGGACGATCTCCTGATTTTATTAGAGACAGGGTTGCATTTGATTATTTAACCCCTCTATTTCCTGACGAAAAATTTAACCTGCTGGAAAAAGGAAATCCAGGCCTTTCTACCAGGATTGTAGATATGTTTACTCCTATTGGGAAAGGACAAAGAGGACTTATTGTTGCACAACCTAAAACAGGTAAAACCATTTTACTCAAAGAAATTGCAAATGCCATTGCTCGAAACCATCCTGAAGTTTATCTTATGATTTTACTTGTTGACGAACGTCCGGAAGAGGTTACAGATATGGCCAGAAATGTTCACGGCGAAGTAATTTCTTCTACATTTGACGAGCCGGCAGAAAGGCATGTAAAAGTTTCAAATATTGTAATTGACAAAGCCAAAAGAATGGTAGAATGTGGTCATGACGTGGTGATTTTACTTGACTCTATTACACGGCTGGCAAGAGCATTCAATACAGTATCCCCTGCATCAGGAAAAATCCTATCCGGTGGCGTAGATGCTAATGCACTCCATAAACCCAAACGGTTTTTCGGAGCTGCCAGAAATATTGAAAACGGGGGATCATTAACAATTTTAGCCACGGCACTTACAGAAACCGGTTCAAAAATGGATGATGTCATTTTTGAAGAATTTAAAGGTACGGGAAACATGGAACTTCAGCTTGACAGAAAATTATCCAACAAACGTGTATTCCCGGCAGTAGATATCAATTCTTCAAGTACAAGACGGGAAGATCTTCTGCACGACAAAGAAACGTTGGACAAAATGTGGATATTAAGAAATTATCTCTCTGATTTCAATTCAATCGAAGCAATGGAATTTATGAAAGACCGTATGACCAAAACAAAGTCTAACGAAGAATTTTTAATTTCAATGAATAGTGAAGCGTAGTTTTTTAATATAAGGTGGAAGGTAATTTAGAACCCAACATTATAACAATGCAACAATTTGGCAAATACATCATTTTTGCCGGCATCATTCTAGTAATACTTGGAGCGATTATTTGGTTTTTTGGAGACAAACTGGGCTGGTTTGGCAATTTGCCCGGTGATATTAAAATCAAAAAGGACAACTTCTCTTTTTATGCACCCATCACTTCAATGATTTTATTCAGTATTGTCTTGAGTTTTATTATTTGGTTAATAAGTAAATTAAAATAATCATTCTTTAATATCTTCATTTTTAATCACTTCTCCTCCAAAACTTGCTGTAATATGCTCTTTTTCAGGGTTTCCTTTTATATTAATAAAGCCTCCTGTTTTCGCTGTGGCTTTAACATGCTTTTGAACGTTTATTTTGGCTTTCCCTCTTGTATGAGTTTCAACAACAGCATTTTGACTAACCAAATCAAACCCGCTGAATGTTGACCCGGAATTCGCTTTGACATACTGGCCGGTAACAAACCCATTTATAGAGATCAACCCACCGGAAATAGCTATACTTGTAATCGAATCTGCATTTACATTTAATGATAAAATAGAGCTACTTGCCGCTTTCAATTCAATATGAGAGCCTTTTAAAGTATCTTCGGTTAAGATTTTTGCCCCGGCAATCGCCTCAATTTTATTCAATTCTTTAAATGTTACTTTAATCCTGATTTTTTCATCACTAAATAAATTCAGGCTTGTTTTAATATTTAGCGTTTGATCCTCGGTATTGATCTCCAAATTTTCTCGTTCGAAACCGTTCATATCTTTAATGTTAACAGATACTGTATCTGCCTTTACCAGTTCAATTTGTACATTCCTTGACACCTTAATAGCATTAAAATCTTCTACGTTTACAACTTCATGTGCCTGCAAATTCAAAACAAACAATAAAGAAACAAAAGGAATCATAATTAATGTTTTCATAAATTTATATTTTTTGCTGATTTATATTTCAAACCATGTGGGTAACTTTGAAATAGAGACACAATTTTCAGGCCATTTTTTTCTCCATCAAGATAATAAATGGTTAATATCATCTTCTGTAAAATCTTTAAAAGGATTCTTATTGTGCATCATTTCATTAGTTAATCCTTTTTTATATTCCTGCAAGTTAAGAATCTTTTCTTCAATACTATCTTTCACTATAAATTTATATGCCATTACATTCCTGTTTTGTCCGATCCTGTGAGTCCTGTTTATCGCCTGGCTTTCAACAGCAGGATTCCACCAGGGGTCTATAATAAAAACATAATCTGCAGAAGTTAGATTCAGGCCTGTCCCGCCGGCTTTTATTGATATCAGAAAAACCTTGATGTCATCATGTTTCTGAAATTCTTTTATCTTCTTTTTGCGTTGTTTTTCATTTGTATTACCAGTCAAATATTCATATTTTATAGAATGTTCTTCAAAATAATCTTTAAATAAATTCAAATGTTTTACAAAGCCGGAATAAATTAATACTTTATGGTTTTCGCTAATTAATTTATGAATGCTTCTGATGACTTCATCAAATTTACCGGACTCATCTGCATTTTCATTATTAATCAATTTCGGATGATTAGCTAACAACCTGAGCTTCATCAAACCATTTAAAATAATAAAACTTGCTTTATCTTTTCCTTTTTTCTCAATATTTTGTAAAATCAGATTCCGAATTGATGATTTTTCTTTTTCATACAATACCCGTTGGCGTTCGCTCATCTCGCAAAAATATACTTTAATAGACAGGTCGGGCAGGTCCTTTGCAACAGAATTTTTAGTCCGCCGCAAAATAAAAGGTTCAATCAATGTATGAAGTTTGTCTTTTTGGAATTCATCCTGATTTTTTTCGATCGGAGAGACAAAATATTGCTTAAAAAAATGTATGTTTCCTAATAAACCATTATTCAAAAACGACATTTGGGACCATAAATCAATCAATGAATTTTCTACTGGTGTACCTGTTAAAGCCAACCGATGCTCTGAATTGATTTTTTTCACAGAGCGGTATACTTTAGAACCGGGATTTTTGATCATCTGGCTTTCGTCAAGGATCACGTAAAAAAAAGGAAATGTTTTTAACATATTTATATCATTCCGTATAACCCCATATGTCGTTAGGATAACATCATAATTAGCAAACTTATTAAAATTTTGCTCTCGTTTATATCCCATGTATTTAAAATACCGTAACCCAGG
Source organism: uncultured Bacteroidales bacterium (assembly GCA_964345135.1). Classification (GTDB taxonomy): domain Bacteria; phylum Bacteroidota; class Bacteroidia; order Bacteroidales; family JBBRXJ01; genus CAYMKE01. Next base: position 13,611 of record CAYFQI010000011.1, on the reverse strand, counting down.
GGCAAATTTTTTTATTTCATCTTCCCAATTATGTATAAGAGAAAGGGGCATTACAATAAGTGAAGTTTTAAATGGAACAGGGGATTCATCTTCAATTGCAACAGTATCAAAAAGCATTAATTGCTTTTCTACAGGTTTAGTTTGCCTGATATCTTGACCGAGAGCCATCTCTTTCGTGAATTTTTCTTTAAATTTCATCAGTAATGCGATTACCTGTAGCGTTTTGCCAAGTCCCATGTCATCAGCAAGGCAGCCCCCCAAATTATTTTCATAAAGGTAATTCATCCAGTTAAACCCCTGCAATTGATAAGGCCTTAGTTTTGCATTAATCCCCTTGGGAACTCGTTTGTAATGTATTTTTTTAATATTAAAATCATCATATTTTTTAAGTTTATTACTTATAAATTTGTCGCTCAACGATCTGATTAAAGTAAAATGGTGTTTATTGAGTTTAACCGATTTTCTTGTACTTTTTCCAAATTTTAGAAGATACTCATATTTCGAAAACCATTCTTTCGGTATCAATACAATTTTGCCGTCTGGCAAAATAAACTCCCGATTCCCGTTTAGTATATGGTCTCTTAAATTAATAAACGGAATTTCATATCCATTAAACTGCACGTTTCCATAAACATCAAACCAATCCTTTTCTTTATTTACCCTGAAATTAATTTCTGGCCTTCCAATTACAAATGTATTTTCCGGATTCTGTACAATCTTAATTTTTTTATATTCCAACAATTCTTTATGTTCGCTTAACCATGTAATAATTTGGTATTTTGATACCCCGTTTTCAACTATTTTTTGTTGCTTGTCCGATAAAACATATAATGCTCCCTGTTTATGATTAAATCCCAAATTTTGAATGAATTCAACAATTTCTTGTTCCCAGTTTTTATTTCTGTTTATCTTGACAAATTTATAATCATCGTGATCTTTTTTTAAAATAACTTTATTCCCGTTTGTATCATTGCTTAAAAATTCAACATCATCATAATAATAAGACAACCGGATCAACGGGTTTTCAGAAAAATCACTATTGAGGTTAAACACGGCATTTCTTTCAGTCTCGGGAATTTCAATATCAAACCCTTTGGCATTCACATTATAATTTCTTATAGCATTTAATATAAAGGTCTCAAAATATTTTTTTTCACTTTGAGAAGGGATTTCTACAAATTTTTTGGTGAAAAAAGGAATTAATTTCTTACTGTCAATTTGTTCATTAAATGAAAATAATATATTTTCCAAAAGAAGCCAACAAGGCTTATGTGTTATAAATGTATATTTTTTTCCTGTTAATGAAATTTCTTTTTCAAGATGCTTAATATTTAAAAAATATTTTGTATTTGAATTCTCCCGGATAAAATTAAATACCACATCAGCCGGTTCTTTAACAACTTTTATTGGCCTTTCACTGATTGCATCCTTTTTTCTACCTTTAAAATAAAGAGGAATATCATGTTTTTTTATTATTTTAATCCCTTCTATCAATCGCCTTTCTATATAAGGTCTGATAACTTTTTGAAAATATTCAGGTTTTAAATGCTTAAAAAAATCTTTTGATTTTTGATTGTTTTTACTGAAATTTTTAACCAATACATCTTCACTATAATCATTAATAATTTCTATAAGCTGAATTTCACAATCATTTAATACAATATTATAATCGTATACTGTATTCATATTGACTTTCCTGAATGATAGGCTAAATTCATCTAATTCATTCAGGCTTACAACGTACGCCTCAATTACTACGCCAACATCATCGTTTTTTGATAATGCAAAAACCAATCGTCTCTTTTTAAATTCTTTTTTCATCCGATAACCTATTTTATCATGAACGGTTCATTTATTTTTAATTTTAAAAATATGCACAATTTGATATATTAACGCAACGAAAGTAAAGACATTTTGATAAATCTCCAAAATTATTTTTCAAATATACACGTGATGGAGCTGTTTCATAACATACACGAAAACAAAAGATTAAAATTTTTTTCATTGATGTTGTGAGTTTTTTATTTTATTTTTTTATTTTTAAAAAGATTTAATTTGGGAATATGATTGAATTGTAATATATTCGTAATCTAAATAAATCAGGATTATATTAATATAAAAACAGCCATGTTTAAATTTATAAACTCCCATATAGCCTTTAGTTTAATTGGAATATTTATTTTTATTTTACCAATTAATAGCTTTGCCGATTCCGGTGAAAAAAACTTCAAAAAAACCTTTACAGAAGGAAATTACTTTTTTTACCGGGAAGATTACAAAGATGCATTAGCACTTTTTAAGCAACTATACAAAGAACATCCGGATAATGCAAATATTAATTATAAAATTGGAAATTGTTATTTAAATATTTCAACCCTGCCAAATGAACAAGCTATTTCATATCTTGAACAAGCTGTGAAAAATGTTACAAAAAATTACCGGGAAGGCTCACCACAGGAAAAAGCAGCTCCTGTTGATGCTTATTTTTATCTTGGAAAAGCATATCATATTACTAACAAACTTGGAAAAGCACTGTCTATATATAAAAAATACAAAGATTTATTAGATGTTGAAGATATAGCAACTATTGATTTTGTAGATAAACAAATAGAAGCCTGCAATATTGCTAAAGAATTAATGAATAACCCAGTACAATGCAAAAAAGTTCCTTTAAATGATTCATTCAATTTACCTCCCGAATCGTTTAACCTGTTGTTCTCGGGTGACGGGAATACAATGGTATATATGACTCACGAACCTTTTTATGATGCCATTCAATATGCTAAAAAAGAAAATGGAAAATGGACTGCACCCATAAATATCATGTTTGACCTGGGGATTGATGATAAATTTTATGTGACTTCAATTTCGTTCAATGGCGACAAAATATTTCTTTATGAAGATAATACATTTAACAGGGATTTATATTTCAGTGAATTTAAAGAAGAAAAATGGACAAAAGTACAACCCATTGATGAAGGAAGGATAAACACAAAACACTGGGAGTCACATCCTTTTATATCCCCTGATGAAAAAATTTTATATTTTGTAAGCACCCGCCCGGGAGGATTCGGAGCTGCTGATATTTATAAATCTCCAAAAACAAATGGCCAGTGGGGGGCTCCTATAAATCTCGGCAGCTCTGTAAATACCCTGTTTAATGAAGATTCCCCCTTCTTGTCCAAAGACGGGAAAACATTATATTTCAGCTCTCAAGGGCATGTAAACATGGGTGGATATGATATATTTTATTCTAAGTTTTCAGACAGTGCCTGGAGTGAACCTCTAAACATAGGTTATCCCATTAATTCAACTGACGATGACTTGTTTTATGTTCCAAGAAACGATGGATTAAAAGGATATAAGGCTGAACTTGTTTCATCAGACAATTTTAAAATTATTCAGTATAATATTGGAGAAAGTGATATTGAACTTATCACCATCAAAGGAAAAATTAAATTGGATGATAATGAAACTAAATTTGACAATTCGTTTCGGATATTTTTTATTAACTCTGATAACGACACAGTCGCTATTGATAGTACTGTAGAAAATGACGAATACAGTCAGCAAGTGGTCAGGGATCAATACAAAGTCGTTATTTCAGGAGACAATTATACAACAAAAACAATCAACATAATACCTTCGGAAAACAAAGAACAAAACATATATGCATCTAATGTAACCCTGGAACCAAAAGAGATAACTACAGGGAATTATTTATCCATAAAGATACTGCTCTTTAACTATGGTGAAAATCAATTAAATCGTGAATCAAAAATTGAACTCGAACGAATATACAATTATCTAAAAGAAAAACCTTCGCTACATATTGAAGTAACCGGATTTACAGATTCACATGGCCCTTTTGAATACAATCGTGCTTTGTCCATTGAACGGTCTGAATCTGTCATTAATTACCTTACTAAGAAAGGAATTTCACCGGATCGCTTTGTCATTTCAGGAAAAGGAGAGGATGAGAATATAGCACTCAATCAAAATCCGGATGGAACAGATAATCCTACCGGCAGAAAGTACAACAGGCGTGTTGAACTAAAGGTTTTAAAATCAGAAGACAATACAAAAATAAAACATATTGCAGACATACCTGAAAAATCAAAATCTAATAATTATGACCTCTATACTGTATTTCTTTCCAAATCTAAAATTAAATTATTAGAGTCAGAGGTAAAAGGCCTTGTTAATAGCAAATATGAAATCATGCTTCATAAAGTGAATAATAATTATATTTATACAGTGGGAATTTTCTTTGAAAAATCACAAGCCATGGATTTACTTAATAAGGTCGTAGACATGGGGTTCTCAGAGGCTGAAATCGTAAACAAAAGAGATTACGCTGAATTAACAAGTAACACACTTGACAAAAACATTACATCTCAATTTACTATCCAATTAGGCAAAGCAAAAAATTTATCTAATATATCCAAATGTCTTCACCTGGGAATCATTTCTGTACATTATGGAGTGGACGGATTTTATAGATGTTTAATGGGAGACTATATTAATTTGTCTGAAGCACAACAAATCTTAAACCAATTAATCAGGCTTGGTTTTAAAGATGCTTTAATCATTAACAAAAACAGCCTGGCAGGTTCCGAACGTAAATTCATTGATGATAATTATATTAAGAATTAACAGCAATTGCTTATAATCCAATACTGTTAAATATCCTCTGATTAAATTTTAAAAATGTATATTAGGGTATTTGTATAATCGTTCATATAGCATGGATAATAATTATTTATCAGGCATTTACCGTTATAAGTATAGAAAGTATATTTATCATTTAATATATATTGCAATAACATATAAAATGTAGGAATGATAAACCAACATGATATTGAATTAATGTCACCAGCCGGATCTTTTGAGTCATTAACCGCTGCGATTCAGGGAGGTGCAGATGCTGTATACTTTGGTATTGAAAAACTCAATATGCGTGCCCGTTCGTCTTTTAACTTCACAACAGATGATTTGGAACAAATCGTGGCAATATGCAAGCAACATAATATCAAAGCATATTTAACCCTGAATACTGTAATTTATGAAAACGAACTGGCAGAAGCCAAAAAAATTATTGACCTGGCTTATCAACAAGGTGTTTCTGCTATTATTTCTACAGATCATGCAATAATCAACCATGCATATCAAACAGGGATGAGCATCCATGTTTCAACACAAACCAATATTTCCAACAGCGAAAGTGTACGTTTTTATGCACAATATGCAGATGTATTAGTCCTTGCAAGAGAATTAACACTTGATCATATTAAATCCATCTCACAGACCATAGATAAAGAAAATATCAAAGGCCCTTCCGGGTACCCGGTAACACTCGAGTTATTTGTTCATGGTGCCCTCTGCATGGCCATTTCCGGAAAATGCTACATGAGTCTTCATCAATATCATTATTCGGCGAACCGGGGTGCCTGCCTGCAAGCCTGCCGGAGAGGATATACCGTAAAAGAAAAAGAAACAGGGAAAGAACTCGATATTGAAAATGAATACATCATGTCACCTAAAGATATATGTACTATTCACTTTCTTAATAAAATACTGGATTCCGGGATCAAGATATTAAAAATTGAAGGTCGTGCCAGATCGGCAGAATATGTTAAAACGACAACCCGTTGTTATCGTGAAGCTATAGATGCATATAAAACCGGCTCATATTCCAAAGAAAAAATAAACACATGGAAAAAACAACTATCAACTGTATTTAACAGGGGATTTTGGGATGGTTATTATCTCGGGCAAAAAATTGGCGAATGGAGCAATGTATATGGTTCTAAATCCATTAAAAGAAAAGAATATACAGGGAAAGTTAATAATTATTTTACAAAAATAAAAGTTGCAGAAATCATAATCGAAACCGGTTATATACAGGAAGGCGAAGAGATTTTAATTATTGGTTCCACAACCGGTGTTATTGAAATGCAGGTAAAAGAAATAAGAATTGACAGGAAAAAAGTCAAATCAGTAAAAAAAGGAGATGTTTGCTCTATCCCGATTTCCACTTTTTTAAGAAGGTCAGATAAGGTATTTAAATGGATTGATCGCTAGTCATCTTTTATTTACTTCATTGAGATACTTATCCCGGAGTATTCCAGCTCTTCCTTTATCAATTTTTTCATCATAAATCCTTATCATATCCATGACCCCAGATTTCCTGTACATTAACCCCAATGCAGCATCAAAACTGCGATTGGTAAGGTTGTTTTTTACACGGCTGGTTATTTCTTCAAAATAACTCCATTCAATCGGATGGGGTATGCTTAAATAACAAATAGGAAATCCCATGTCTTTATAAATTCCATCGTTCCATTCCTGTACATCAAATGTCCTGTAAATTTTTATGATAGCTGCTGTTTGTACCTTTCTTTGTTTCTTAAACTCGATGCCTTCTTTTATAAATAATTTCTGTATTTCTTCTAAATTCTGATATTGTTGTAACAGCGCTACCCTGATCGCAATATAATAATTATTATTAAAAGAAAGTTCGGTATAAGTAAAACTGCAAGGAAATGTAACCTGCTCTTTTACTTTTTGGCTAACACGTATGATAAATTCTTTGGAGTATTGTTTTTCAGTAATTATAAACATTGAACGGGGAGCCAAAACATCGGGCATGGTACGTTCATAATACCCTGGGAAAGGATCTATGGTATGAAGCACGAAGGAATTAGATACGATATTATGGTCAATCGTATTCAGTTTTTCTATCTTCGTGACATATCCAAATGCTTCTATTCTGCAATCCACAAAAAATATTATTTACGATGTATTAACCTGCTTCTTTTAGTGATTCTGCCAATACAATAATATTATTGTTATTCACTTCAATGATTCCCCCGCCTGTTAACACGAATTTTATGGTTTTCTCGTCCTCTGTAATGATCTTGATCTTTCCGTTTTCCAATGTTGAAATAATGGGAGCATGGTTATGCAATACTTCAAAAAGCCCTTCGCTTCCGGGGACTTGTATTAAAGAGATGTTTCCCGTGTATTTTTTTTCTTCAGGTGTAATAATTTCCAAATACATAACCAAATATTGTTTTATAATTTACCGGAAAGTATTTTATCGCCTTTTTCCATGGCATCTTCAATGGTTCCAACCATCAGGAAAGCAGCTTCGGGGTATTTATCAACATCACCATTCATGATCATCTTAAATCCTTTTATAGTGTCCTGAATATCTACCATCACTCCGGGCATCCCTGTAAACTGCTCGGCAACATGGAAAGGCTGTGAAAGGAATCGTTCTGCTTTACGTGCACGGTAAACCAGAAGTTTGTCTTCTTCCGATAATTCATCCATCCCCAAAATAGCAATGATATCCTGGAGTTCTTTATACCGTTGCAGAAGTTGTTTTAATTCTTGTGTTGTATTATAATGTTCTTCTCCAACAATAGACGGTTCTAATATCCTTGAAGTAGAATCCAATGGATCAACGGCCGGATAAATACCGCGTTCGGATATCTTCCTGCTTAATACAGTTGTTGCGTCAAGGTGAGAGAATGTTGTGGCCGGAGCAGGGTCTGTAAGGTCGTCAGCAGGCACATAAATGGCCTGAACAGAGGTAATTGAACCCCGGTTGGTTGAAGATATACGTTCTTGCAACTCACCCATCTCACTGGCCAATGTTGGTTGATATCCAACAGCAGCGGGCATACGCCCCAGCAATGCTGATACTTCATTTCCTGCCTGGGTGAAACGGAAGATATTGTCAACGAACAGCAGGATATCACGTCCGCCCGTATCTTCTGTTCCGTCTCTAAACGATTCAGCGACTGTTAAACCGGAAAGGGCAATCCGGGCACGTGCACCGGGTGGTTCATTCATCTGGCCAAACACCAGGCTGATATTTGAATCTTTTAATTGGTTTTTATCTACTTTAGAAAGGTCCCATCCTCCCTTTTTCATAGATTCAATAAATTCATCGCCATATTTGACAACGTCTGCTTCAATCATTTCACGCAACAGGTCATTTCCTTCTCGTGTGCGTTCGCCAACACCTGCAAATACAGATAAACCGGTATATTTCTTGGCAATATTATTGATCAATTCCATGATGATTACTGTCTTGCCAACTCCGGCCCCTCCAAATAATCCTACTTTTCCACCTTTGGTATAAGGCTCGATAAGGTCAATTACCTTAATTCCCGTGTATAAGATTTCTGTATCTGTATTAATATCCTCAAATTTGGGAGGTTCTGTATGTATCGGATACCCATTCTCTTTTGAAATTGCACCAAGGCCGTCAATGGCATCCCCAATCACATTAAATAATCTTCCCCTGGTTTCTTCGCCTACCGGCATCTTAATTGGCTGTCCCGTGGCAATAGCTTCCATACCCCTGGATAAACCATCGGTTTCATCCATTGCTACACAACGAACAGATTCTTCTCCAATATGCTGTTGACATTCAACAACAAGTGTTTCATTCTCTCCAATTATTATTTCAATGGCATCATAAATCTTGGGAAGGTCACCTCCACTTTTTTCAAAACTTATATCCACAACAGGCCCGATCACCTGTATAACTTCTCCTTTATTTTGTGGCATAATAATAGACTATTTTAATTAAAGTAAAGTAATTGAACAAATATAATATTTTTAACAATTCATTGGTGCTTTCAATAAAAATATTTTATATTATGCTCGTTTTCTTCACAGGATCACAATAAAGCAAATATTCGGGCATAATGGACAAACATTGTTGCAACAATAAGTTATATAAGTAACCGTTTTACATAGGATTAAATAATCTTAAAATAATTCGCCTATCCCAATAGTTTTTTATAATTTTGAACATCCATCAACAAAAACATATTGAATCATGCAAAAATTCTTGATCACTATTTTAGTCACCATTATTCTTGTCTTGATGTTTGCCCTTCAAAATCCCCAAGAAATTGAAAATCTAAATTTTGCTTTCTGGGAATTTACAACACAACCGGCTTTGATCATATTGGTGTCTGTTTTTCTCGGTGTCATTATTGGCATAGCTTTTATATATCCTGCATTAAAAAAACGCAACAAAAAAATTGATCAACTAAGCAACAATTTAAAGGAATTCCGAACCAAAGAACGCGATAAAGTTGAAGAGGAATAGGAGGCATTTTATTTATTGCCCTGAATTACCTTATTTCCCCTACAGGAGCTTGCAGTATATTTTTATAATCATTGGACTATTTCAAATCATTTCTGCTGTTTTGATTTAAAAACTCACCAATATAAATATAGATTTCGAAAAACACATTTACAAAGAACGGTTGGGATTGGATCAAAACCGACTGGGAAGTGTAGCGAAATGGCAAGCTGGACAAGTCAATGGTGGTAATACGAAGATTCTATAGGGTATATCATTTCCTAAATGACAAAACCTTCCTGTTTTTAGTGATTTTGATGACAGCCCATTGCAATTTCCATTAGATAAACATGTTAATGAACTTATAGATTACTACCAACGACAACAAAATTTACAGATATAGGATGGCAATTTAAACATCATCCCCGATTTTTCATCGCTTTAAACAAAGCTTCCAAATTAAGTCAATATAAAACAGATCATTTTTTGGAATCTATCCGGTTTCATCGAAACACAAGGCATAATCCAGCAATTATTTGCCCGGTTTATCACCAATGCTTCCACACAACCAACACATAATTTTGAAGCATTTCAAAGGTTATTCAAAAGCATTCAACATATCACAGAAAACCTTGATAAACCTATTAGGGTAAAAGACCTGGCAGACATGAGTTATTATTCGACAGATCATTACTCAAAGATATTTTTTGGTGTAATGGGGTTGCGTCCTGTTGAATACATAAACCGCAAACGAATCGAAAGGGACGAACTGCTTTTGCTTACCACACCTGAGAACATTGAAAACATCTCTGCCATGTGTGGTATCCCAAATACTTCCTATTTTCAACGGCTGTTTAAAAAATATAAACGCATGACCCCGGCAAAATACAGGAAAAAAAGATTGCAAAGTAATTACAAATAAGCTAAACAACAGTAAGAAAGTACCTGCAAGAATAAAAAAGGGTAAGTCAATATTCAATTTGTATTTTGAATTATCCGGCTGGTTCAAATCAATATCATACCCCTTGTTGTTTTCAGCCATTGCACCAGGCAGTATTGCAGTATTCCCCAACTGTTGCTCGTGCCATTTGATTAGACCGTGTTTATTATAAATCATTGTCTTATAAACCCAAAAATTATTAATTTCAAAAAAATTTAGTAGATGATTGCAACGTGCAAAAAAATAGTATATTTGTATGGTTTAACGTTAAACCTATTTATTATTGACAACAATAAAAGACATAGCAAAGCTGGCCGGGGTTTCACATACTACGGTATCACAGGTGTTGAATAATAAAGGCCGGGTATCGGAACAGAAAAGGAACGAGATACTGGAATTATGCAAAAAACATAATTACCGCCCTAACTATTCTGCCAAAAATTTGCAAGGGAAGAAAATAAAGGTTATTGGTGTTATTGTGAATTTTTTCGGGAATTTATTCTTTGGTGAAATTGTAAAGGGGATTGAAAATGTAGCACTTAAAAATAATTATGTGCTATTATTTGGTGATTCCAGAGAAACCCATGATCGCGAAAGCATGTATATAGATACGTTTATCGAACGGCAGGTCGACGGAATTATCATGTATCCGACGTTTTCATATGAATTTGAACAAAGCATAAAAAAAATGGAATTATATGATATCCCGTTTGTTTTGGTGGATAAACATTCAAAAAACCAACCTGCCAATAGTGTAGTGTGCGATGATCTTTCAGGAGGGTATATGGCCACCATGCACCTGATCAGTAAAGGTCATAAACGAATTGGATTTCTGGGCGGGCCACCATGTTCTACCATTGACAGCCGCTATGAAGGATATATGAATGCGTTAGAAGAAAAAGGAATCCCTTTCAACAAGGAATATATTGCTAATTTTAACATTACATTTGAGCATAACCATATTGATGGGTATTTGCCTGCCATGGATATTCTTTCTTCCACGCCACGTCCCTCTGCGATATTTGTCTCTACCGATGAGGCCATTCCCGGTGCAATGAAAGCCTTCAGGCAAATGAACCTGGATGTGCCCGGAGATGTCGCCCTGGTAAGCTACGGGGATACTCCTCTCCTTAATAATGAAGATTTGTCCATTACGGCTGTGAATTATCCACAAATTGAAGTTGGTGAAAAATCAGTGCAACTGCTGTTTGATATGATCAACAACAAGAAAAATAAAAATGAAACGCATCAGGTGTTTATTAAACCCGATCTAATGGAGAGGGAATCATGCGGAGGATTATTATGAATGTGAACACGATGGTTCAGCAATCGAGTTTTTCAGAAACACTCGCAAAAATAAAAGAAAGGGATAAAAGATTTAGAGGTGTAAGGGAAATAAGGTATACATTGGATGTCTCCAAACCTGAATGCCATGCACACCAAACTTATTGTCCCTATAAACCTTATCCAGAGAATATTTTGTATTAAATAACTAAATAATAAAAGTATGAATAATTATTGCATAAATTGATTTAACGTTAAACCTTTTAAATTTATATATTATGTATACAGTAGACAACTATTTTATTGCCGTAATATTCAGCATCATTACCATGTTCTGCTGGGGATCATGGGCCAATACCCAAAAAATGGCTTCCAAAAAATGGCCCTTTCAGCTTTTTTATCGAGATTACGTGATTGGGGTATTTGTTTTATCCCTAATTGGTGCTTTAACCATGGGCAGCTTCGGGGCCAAGGGGCAGGGATTTTTTGAAAACGTGTTTCAAACCGATTTACGTTTTTTGTTTTATGCATTTATCGGGGGGGGCATATTTAACCTTGCCAACCTGCTACTGGTTACAGCGATAGATAAGGTAGGAATGTCCGTTGCTTTTCCTGTTGCAATCGGGATATCCACTTCTTTAGGCACCGCAATTAACTATATCGCGCAACCAACCGGAACCAACAGTGTTTTCCTGTTTACAGGGATTGCTTTTTTGGTTTTGGCAGTTGTAGTGAATTCCATTGCTTATAAAAAACTTCGAAAGGATGAACATGCGGCGTCATACAATGGGATAGCCATAGCCATTATTTCCGGTTTACTTATGGGGTGCTTCTATTATTCTGTTGCTATATCCATTTCCGGTGATTTTGAAATTATTGAACCGGGTAAATTAACGCCATATACCGCAGTTGTTATTTTTTCATCAGGGGTGCTAATCTCTGACTTCTTATGGAACAGCAACTTCATGGCAAAACTGAATGTTTGGGAATGGGTAGATTATAAACAATATTTTAAAGGGAAGATGAGCTGGCATTTTATAGGATTATTCGGTGGAATCATCTGGAGCATTGGGATGTTATTGAGTATAATATCAGGTGGCAAAGCTGGGTATGCCATTGCATTTGGACTTGGGAACGGAGCCACGATGATTGCCGCATTGTGGGGAGTTTTTGTATGGAAAGAATTCAAAAATGCTTCAAGAACGACATTAACGCTTCTTGTATTAATGTTTGGTTTTTTTATTGCGGCATTGGCTTTAATTATTATTTCAAAAACATAAACTATTTTAAAAAAAACTTATATTATGAATAAGAAAAAAATAACAATCATAGGGAGCTATAATGTAGGGTTCTTTTTTATTGGAGATTCAATGCCTACACTCGGAGAAACAATCATGGGAAGGAAATTTCATGAAGGAGGAGGAGGAAAAGGCTCCAATCAGGCAGTAGCATGTGGATCGTTCGGGGCAGATACAACTTTTATTGGTAAACTGGGGGCAGATAAATATGCCATTGATGCCTTGAAAATGTACAAAGAACGAGGAATCTCCATTGACCGCATTAAATTTATTCCTGATACCCATACTGGAATGAGCGTGATGATAGTTGATAAAAAGGGCAATAATATGATTTCGGTGGTCCCGGGGGCTAATTTTTTATTTTCAAAAGCGGATATTGATAATGAAAAAGAAACGATTCAATCTTCATTTATCACCGGTTTTTAACTGGAAAATAATCATGATACCGTTTTCTATGGCATTCGCAAGGCAAAAGAATGGGGTTCTATAACATTCCTCGATCCAGCTCCGGCTGCACCATTACCCGATGATTTGTATGCATATATCGATATAATCAAGCCAAATGAGTCGGAAGCAACCATTATTACCGGAATTAAAGTACATGATGTAGAAAGCGCAAAAAAGGCAGGCCATTGGTTACTCGGGAAAGGTGTTCAAAAAGCCATTATAACCTTAGGGGAAAAAGGTGTTGTTTTAATAACACCAGATTATGAAGAACAATTTCCTGACCCGGAGGTCAACGCAGTTGATACAACTGGTGCGGGTGACATTTTTAGTGGCTGCTTCCTGGCATCGCTTGCCAATGGGAAAGCGATAAATGATGCCATAAAATCAGCCATTTACGCTGCTTCATTGTCTACTACCAAAATTGGAGTCATTGAATCAATCCCTGAAACAAAAGACATGGAAGAATTTATTTCACAACATTCATTGGTTAAATAGTATCCGCCTATAAAAATCAAGTGTTTGGATCATAA